>NZ_CP044231.1:326271-652543 GCF_008727755.1 Microbacterium caowuchunii | reverse complement strand
CGCTTGGGGCGGGTGGTCACCGGCGATTCGACGGTCAGCTCCATGGTCATGCGGCCCGTTCCTCCAGCATCTGGGACTCGACGAGGGTCTGCAAAGCGCTCAAGTACGTCTCGTGGCGCTCCGGCGGGATGCCGGCGTCGCTCAGCGCCGCCCGCGCCGAAGGTGCGCTCTCCAGCGCCTCCACGGCATCCAGCAGCGCGCGATCCTTCAAGAACGACAGCTTGCGGGTGCCGAAGTGGTACAGGAGCGCACCGAACGGCTCGGGTCGCACCGAGACCTGCGGGTGCAGGCGCCAGGGTGCGTCGGGGTTCACGATCTCTCCGCGGCGGTCTAGTAGACGCCGCACATGCCGTCGATCGAGACTTCCTCCACGAGGGAATCCTCGACCACGACGGCGGGGGATGCGGCATTCTGCTGAGGGTCCATGGTTCTCTCCTTCGAGTGGGTGGACGGCACTGGCGCCGAGGCGCTGGTCGCGATATTAGTGACACTCAGTGCCTATTCGGAAGGCCGTCTTCGGCCTCACGGAAGACAAGGTGGTCCGCATGTCCGTACCGACCGCGCCGATCGCCGGTCGCGCGCCCGGTCGCGCCCGGGCGACGACGCACGGCCACCTCAGCCACGTGGCCATCGAACTGTTCGTCGAGCGCGGCTTCGAGGAGACGACGATGGACGACATCGCCGCCGTCTCCGGGGTCGGCCGACGGACCCTGTTCCGCTACTACCCCTCCAAGAACGACCTGCCCTGGGGGGATTTCGACGGCATGCTCGGACAGATGCGGGCGCGGCTGGCGGCGACTCCGCGAGAGCTCCCCCTCATCATCGCCCTGCGCTCAGCCATCCTGGCCTTCAACACCTTTCCCTCGGCCGAGCTGGTCCACCATCGCGAGCGGATGCGCCTGCTGCTGACCGTCCCCGCGCTGCTCGCGCACTCCACCCTGCGCTACGCGGCGTGGCGGCGGGTCGTGGCCGAGTTCGTCGCAGCCCGGACCGGGCAGACGCCGGAGGACCTGGAGCCGCGGACGACCGCGTGGGCCTGCCTCGGGGTTTGCCTGGCCGCCTACGAGCAGTGGCTCACCCGGGACGACCTGGAGCTCGTCGACTGCCTCAGCGCCGCGTTCGACGACCTCGCCGCCGTCCTGGCGGACGGGGCGGCGCACGCGGATCCGCATCCGGGACCTCAGGGATGATCCGGACGATCGTCGTGGGCGGCGGCGCGTCGGGCGTCCCCCTCGCCGCGCGGCTGAGCGCGGATCCGAAGCGGTCCGTCATCCTGCTCGAAGCCGGGGATGCGGAGTCCCCGACGCCGCCGGATCTGCTCGACGCCGGCACCGTCCAGGGGGCGATGCCCGGACACCCCGCGAACTGGTCCCACCTCGGCCACCTCACCCCGGATCTGCCGTACACGATCGCACGCGGGCGGATCCTGGGCGGGTCCAGCGCCCTCAACGGCGCGTACTTCGTCCGCCCGCGGCCCGCCGACTGCGCGTCGTGGGCCCGTGCGGCCGGGCCGGAGTGGTCGTACGACGCGCTGCTGCCGGCGATGCGGGCGATGGAGTCGGATGCGGACCATCCCGATGAGCGGATCCACGGCACGACCGGCCCGATGCCGATCCGGAGGCCCCCGCAGCGTAACCGCGCGGTACGTGCCTTCACCGCGGCGGCTGCGGAGCTCGGGTATCCCGCTGAACCGGACAAGAACGCTGTCGGCACGGCTGGTGTGGGGCCCGTCCCCGCCAACATCGTCGCCGGCCGGCGCGTGAACACCGCGATGGCGTACCTCGACGCCGCCGTTCGGGCGCGGATCGATCTGCGCGGCGACACCCGGGTGCTCTCCGTCATCGTGGAGGAGGGCAGGGCCGTGGGTGTCCGCACCACGGCCGGGCCGGTCCTCGGCGACGAGGTGGTGCTCGCGGCGGGCGCCATCGGTTCCGCGCACCTGCTCCTCGTCTCCGGTATCGGATCCGCCGCACGGCTGCGGGCGCTCGGGATACCGCTGGTGGCCGATCTCCCGGTGGGCGAGGAGTTCAGCGACCATCCCGACATCGCCGTGGGGTGGCGCGCACGCCGCCCCGTGTTCGACCCGGCCGAGGGGTTCGCGTTCCCGACGGCGCTCAACCTCGACTCCGGGACCGGCCGGCATCCCGACGGCGACCTCGAGATCCTGCTGTCGGTCAAGCCGCTCGGCTACCTGCTCACCGGGTCCACGCACGCCCGGGCCGCGGGCCTCCGGCATGCGCTGAGACACCCGATCCGCACCATCCGCTCCCTCGTGGGCGTCTCCTCCCGGCGCGCCGCCGAACAGCTCGCGCACCTCGACGACCTTCAGCTGATCGTGGGACTGCAGGCGCCGGAGGGACGTGGTTCCGTTTCGCTGGAGTCGGCCGACCCGCTGCACCCGCCGCGGATCGACTACCGCTACCTCGAGCTGGAGTCCGATCGCGCCCGGATGCGGCACGGCATCCGCACCGCCGCCGCGCTCCTCCGCGCGGAAGCCTTCTCCGGGGTGTTCGACCGGCTGACCGAACTCGACGACACCGTCCTCGGCGACGACGACGCCCTCGACACCTGGATGCGCGCCCACCTGGGAACCGCGATCCACATGTGCGGCACGGCCCCGCTCGGCGAGGTGGTCGATGCGCACGGCCGGGTCCACGGCGTGCCCGGGCTGCGGGTGGCGGACACCTCCATCCTGCCGACCGTGCCGAGCCGCGGCCCGTTCGCCTCCGCGGTCCTGGTGGGTGAACGGATCGCGGAACTGATGCGCTCGGAAGCCTGACCTCCCTATCCCAGTCCGGCGCATCCGAAGGCCACGTGAGCGTCTCTTGCGCCGATCTTGCGCGAATCTTGCGCTTTCGTTGCCGATACGCCGGGGATTGCGTTGCGCTCCGGGTCCCAGACTGAGAACGTTCCGCACGACGGCCCGACAGGACCGAACCGGTGGGACCGGCAAGGGGGCAGGGACTCGAGCTCCGCCCCTGGCCCGTGTCGGTACGACTTGTGGGGGTCGTCGTACCGACGCGGTCCCGAGAGAACCGGAGCAGAGACCCGAACTCAGCTCCCCGGCTCGCGCCGAGCGACGTATGGGGGTACGTCGCCCGGCGCGGGCCTTCTGCATCCGCCGATCCTCCCCATTCCGGACGACATGTCCAGGCGGCACGCGCTCTACCGCTCCTACTGGACCGACGGCGACACCCGCCGGCGCAGAAAAGTGCTGGCGGACCTCAAGCGCCGATACCGCGAGCAGGGGATCGAACTGGCCACCACGGGTGAGCTGCCGGATCATCTGCCGCTCGTGCCGGAGTTCGCGCAGTATGCCCCGGAGCGGCCGTCATGGCGAAGTGATCGCCCTGATCACACCAGGCCGTACAGTCGGGCGAACGGATCCCAGGCGGGGTCGTCGTGCACCTCGAGCTCGGCCGCCGCCGCGAGGGCTGTGGCGACCTCGGATCCACACAGTCGCCGGATCAGGGCGGCCGTCATGTCCATGCCGGCAGCCACGCCCGAGGACGTCCACCGGTTGCGGTCCTCGACCCAGCGCGCCTCCGGCACCCACTCCACCTCGGACCCCTGCGTCACGACCCAGTGGAACGCCCGCTTGTTCGACGTGGCACGGTATCCGTCGAGCAGTCCGGCCGCGGCGAGGACCGCGGCACCGGTGCATACCGACGTGACGATCTGCGCCGAGCCCCCGAAATCCGCCAGCCATCGCAGGAACAGGTCCTGCCCGACCAGCACCCGGGTACCGGGGCCACCCGGGATGAGGATGATGTCGGCCTGGGCCGCGTCGTCGTATCCGGTGGGAGCGAGTACCTCGAGCCCCTGGGAGCTCCGGACCGGTCCCGCCTGCGGGGCGAGGTACTCGATCGCGAAGAGGTCGGGCGCACCGCTGAGGAGTTCGACCGGCCCGAACACGTCCAGCAACTCGAAGTCCTCGAAGAGCACGACGCTCACCCGGCGCTGCTGCGTCATCCTCCGACCCTATCCATGACGCGGGTGGGCGCGGGAGACACACGAGGCCTCGTGACGAACGAATCCCCCGGCACCGAGTCGATGCCGGGGGATTCGTGCGCTCAGGCGATGGAGGCGGCGCTGAACACCCGAGCGAGCACGTCATCCAGTTCCTGGGTGAGGCACTCCGCCGCGATCACGTGGTCCGGGCGCAAGATGACCGCGCCGACCGGGCGTGCATCGAACCAGGCCTGCAGGCTGTCGTCGCCGCCGAGGTCACCGACGACCGTGACACCGGCGGCGGCGTTCTCGCGCGCCCACGGCAGCTGCGCCTCCGGCACCACCTGCACGAGCCGGGCGTCCAGGCGCTCGAGCGTGGCCAGGTGCTCCGCCGACAGGAACGCCGTCGGGTCGTTGTTCCAGGTGAGCACGCGCCAGCCCTGCCCCGTGGCGTCGTCGAGCAGCATCCGGACGCCGTCCCGATCGGTGGCCTGCGGCTGCGGGAAGATCGTCCCGGCCAGTCGCGGCACGTCGCGGGCCGGCACCGTCTTGAAGGTCGGCAGCGGGGTGTGGACGACCACGCCCTCGTCGAACTTGGGCTGCGGCTTGAAGGCCTGGCGCCGCTGGGCCTCACGCTCCTCCGGGGTGCGGTTGGCGGCGATCCGGTCGCGCTCGGCGGCGGCGACCGGGTCGTGGTCGGTCATCTCCTTCGCCATGCTGAGCGACACGGCGACCATCTGCGCGACGTGTCCCATGCGCTCCACCTCGTAGGTGTCGAGCAGCGCGTCGGTCGCACGGCCGTTCACCACCGCGGCGAGCTTCCAGCCGAGGTTGAACGCGTCGCGGATGCCGGAGTTCCACCCCTGACCGCCGACGACCGGCATGACGTGCGCGGCGTCGCCGGCGAGGAAGATCCGCCCGTCGCGGAACCGTCCGGCCACGCGGGCGTGGTGCCGGTACACCCGGCGACGGATGATGTCGAGCGCGGCCGGGTCCGGCACGTGGGGGGCGAGCAGCTCGAAGATGAACGCGTCGTCGTCCACCACCGAGGGGTCCTCGTGCTCGTGGAGCGTGAACTCCCAGCGGCGGATGCCGTGCGGCAGCCCGATGGTGGCGTAGCTGCGCGTCGGGTCACCGCCGAAGACCGCGTGCGGCGTGCCGATCGGGTCGTTCGCGACGTCGATGACGATGCCGTCGCTCGGCCGGGTCTCGCCCTCGAACGAGATGCCCAGGCGCTTGCGCGTCGGAGACGCGCCGCCTTCGGCGGCGACGACGTAGCGCGCACGCAGGGTTTCGCCCCCGGCGAGGGTCGCCACCACGGAGTCGGTCTCCTCGTCCAGATCCACGACCTCGGCCCCGAAGCGCACCTGAACGCTCGGGAAGCGGTCGAGACCCTCGAGCAGGACACGGTCGACCAGGGGCTGCACGAAGCCGTTGCGGCGCGGCCAGCCGAACTCCCGCGTCGTCGGGTTGATCTCGGAGAGGATCTCCCGATCCCCGTTGACCATGAAGATCTTCTGGTCCGGGATGGTGTGCGGCAGCACCTTGTCGACGATCGCGGCGGTCTGCATGGCGCGCAGGGCCTCGTCGTCCACGCCGACCGCGCGCGGGTAGTCGATCAGTTCGTCGTTCTGCTCCACGAGCAGGACACCGACGCCCTGCTGACCCAGAAGGTTCGCCAGGGTGAGGCCGACGGGCCCCGAGCCGATGATGAGAACGTCGGTGGTGGTACTCATGAATCACTCCCAATGGATCGCGCCGATCCCAGCGCAGAGATGGTGTCCTGGAACGAGCGGTTCAGCAGGACGAGATCGATACCGAGGCCCGCGTAGTCGACCAGGCCGTCGGCGAAGAGGGCCGCCGTGTAGGCCGGCTGCCCGGAATAGATGCCGAGCGTGACGCCGTGCGCCGTCGTCAGCTCGCGCAGGTACACGATCGCGTCGCGCACCGGTCCGTCCTCCCAGTCGCCCCGGGCCGGCAGTCCGTAGGACGCGGCGAGGTCGGCGGGGCCGATGTAGATGGAGTCGAGGCCCGGCGTCGAGACGATCTCCTCGGCGCGTTCGAGGCCGACGCGCGTCTCGATCTGCGCGATCGTCGACACGGCCAGGTTCCCCGCATCCGGGTAGGAGTCACCGACGTACAGCCCCGGACGCGACGGGCCGATACTGCGGTTGCCGACCGGCAGGTACTTCGTGGCGGCCACGAGCGCCTCGGTCTGCTCGCGCGACTCGACGGTGGGCGCGATGATGCCGCGCGCTCCGCTGTCGAGCAGGCGCAGGATCGGGCCCGCGTCGATGGCGCCGACCCGGGCGTACGAGTACGCGCCCGCGCGCGGCAGCGACCGCAGGATCATGCAGGCGGTCTCGAGTCCGAGCTCACCGTGCTGCAGATCCAGGATCACGCCGTCGTAGCCGGCAGCGGCCGCCCACTCCGATTCGGAGAAGGACGGCAGCGCCTGGTGGAACAGAACCGGACGGGGGCCGCCGAGAGCGGACGCTTTCATGTCGCCGACTCCTCGCCGGCGGCCAGGCGTGCGGCGTGGGCCTTGGCGGCGAGACCACCGAAGATCGGCACGATCTCGCGGCGAGCGAAGCGCCACTGTCCGTCGACCTTGCGGTAGCGCTCGCGGAACTCGCCGACCGACGCGGGCTGCGTCTGCGGGTCGTTCGCGTCGCGGAAGGTCAGGTACTGGACGGTGCCCTCCACCTCGTCGCCATCCTGGACGAGCCGGATGCCCCCGATGATGTGCCGGCCGACGATGTCGGTCTGCTGGGCCCGCTTCGCGCCCCAGGCCCGCATCGCCTCGCGGTCCATGTCCCCCATCGGGCCGGCCGAGACGCCGTCCTCGGTGTAGAGCTCCCACGTGGTGTCGGCCTGGTTGTGGTCGAGGCGGTAGAGCATCTCCGAGATCAGCTGCTCGATCTCCACACGCGTGATCACGTCGACGGGCTGATAATCGCTCATCGTCACTTCTCCGAATCCACGGTCGCGACGACGCGGCCGAGACCGCTGATCGTGGCGACGCACTCGACGTCCGCGGGCCACGGCTCGATATAGCCGATGGACCCGGACAGCAGGACCTCTCCGGCGCGCAGCGGCTGGCCGGTGCGGATCGCCGTCTCGGCGAGCCACTGGATCGCGTTGATCGGGTCGCCCAGCACGTTGCTGCCGACGCCGCGGGTGATCTCCTCGCCGCCACCGGTGATCACCATCTCGACCTCGGTGAGATCGACCGATCCGTAGGGGTGCTTCTCCTCGCCGAGCACGACGCCACTGCATCCGGCGTTGTCGGCGATCGTGTCGACGATCTGGCCGACGCTGCCGTCGTAGCGGAAGTCGACGATCTCGAACGCGGGCGTGACGTAGTCGATCGCCGCGATGATCGCCTCGGGCGTCGCCTCGAGGATGTCGTCCTTCAGGACGAAGGCCACCTCGGCCTCGATCAGCAGGCGGTTGTACCGCGACGCGGGGAGCACGACGCCGGACGCGAAGACCATGTCGTCGTGGATGATCCCGTAGTCGGGCTCGAAGACGCCGACGCGGGCCTGCACGAGCGGGTTGGTGAGACCCACCTTGCGACCGACCGGCCGCACCCCCAGCTCGCGCTCGCGCAGCTGCGCGAACTCGGCCGAGATCGCGTAGGCGGCGTCGAGGTCGCGCTCGGGGAGGCGCGGGCTCACGTAGGGGACGGTGTAGACGCCGACGCGGGCGTCGTGCAGCTCGCGGGCGATCGCACGGATGGTCTCCGGCGCGGTCGGCTGCGTCGTGGCGCTGTCGTTCTGTTCGGTCATGGCTGTTCTCCGTTGCGCTTGAGGAAGTCCACCGCGGCAGCGTTGAAGGTCTCCGCGCCCTCCCACTGCGGCCAGTGCGCGGCGCCTTCGACCAGGAGGAACTCGCCCCGCGGGATGAGTCCGGCCAGGCGACGACCCTCGTCGGGGTCGCCGGTGGGCTCGTTGTCCGTCCATACGAAGAGCGCGGGGACGCCGACGGCGGCGAAGTCCTCATCGGTGACGCGGTTGCGCCAGCGGGTTTCGGGCTGACGCAGCACCGAGATGTGCGCCATGTTGACGCCCGTCGGGTCCTGGCTGTAGATCGCCCGACGGACGTTCACGAGCTCGTCGGTGATGTTCTCCGGGTCGTGTATCACGACCTGGAGGCGTCGCTTGACGTTCTCGAACGTGGGCTCGGTGACGGCCTGCGTGCTCACCGACTGGGCCTTGTCGACCTTCTGCTCCCCCACCACGCGCCCGCCGGGCGCGCTGAGGATGACCGAGCGGAGGCGCTCGGGGTGGTGAGCGGCGAACTTCACCGCGATCCAGCCGCCGAGCGATTCTCCCGCCAGGTGCACCCGGTCGAGGCCCAGGGCGTCGAGGAGACCGATCAGGTGCTCCTCGTACTCGGGGATCTCGAGATCGTGGTCGGTGAGGGTGGTGTAGCCGTGCCCCGGGTAGTCGTACCCGATGACCCGGTAGCCGGCCTCCACGAGAGCGCGGACGTTCTGGGTCCACGCCTCGATGTGCCCGCTCGTGCCGTTGGCGAGCACGACGACCTCGTCACCCGTGCCGATCTCGAGCACGCGCGTGCGCCACGGCCCGACCTCGACGAAGTGCAGGCGGTGCGGGAGGTCCGCGATCGCCTCCCAGAAGGTGACCAACCGGCTCATGCTGTGCGCGCCGCCTGCACGGCGAAACCGGCAGCCCAGCCGCGGACCGCCCAGTACCGGTCCACCGGGAACTCGTACGCGCCCGCGGTCGACAGTGCGGCGTACGCGGCGATCCAGCTGCGCATCTCGTGCGCGGCCGATCCGCCCTCCGCCAGGAACCATCCGTTGTCCCACGCGTCCACCGGGGAGAGGTCTCCGGAGCGGAAGGTGTCGAGCAGCAGGGTGTCCCACTCCTCGTTCAGCGGATCGCTGGAGCCCTCGCCATCGGCGATCTTCTGGATCGACGTCACGATCGCGTTCTCGCGAGCGAGTCGCTCCTCGCGGGTCGGCGCGTAGTCGATGAGGCGCTCCATCAGGGTGCCGGGCGCACCCTCCCAGCGCGGGATCGGCGGGTCGTGCGAGATGCCGCCCGACGCCATGAACAGCACACGCTTGTCCATGGCCTGCGCCGCCTTGCCGAAGGCCTCACCCATCTCGCGGACGCGGTACATCGGCGTCAGCGGGTGGCCGAGGGAGTTCACGAACACCGGCACGATCGGGCGCGAGAGCTCCAGCCCGAAGAGGAAGTTCACCGGCTGCATGACGCCGTGGTCGACCTTCATGCGCTCCGAACGCCCGATCTCGATGCCCTGCTCGAGCACGCGTGCGTGCAACTCGCGGGCGATCTCCGAGTCCACGGGGATCGGGCCCTCGGTCGTCCCATAGTCGCCGATGCCCTCGGCCTGGGCTCCGACGACCCACGGTGAGATGTTCGAGTACAGCTGACCGTTGAAGTGGTCCGGCCCGAAGACGACGATCGCCTCGGGGTCGAACTCGTCGACGAAGGTCCTGACCTCGTCGATGGCCTCGTTGATCTCGGCGAACGTCGTACCACCGGGGTCGACGTTGCCGAAGGACGGCGCGTGGGAGAGTGCTGCGACGGCAAGCGACATTGCTGTTCCCTTCATAGGCCGACGAGAACGCCGGCGTTCGTTATCTGGGGGGGTTGAGGAGTCCGGGTCACACCGAAGCGCGGGCGCGGCGCGTCTGCGCCTGCTTCGCAGCCAGTGCGTCACGGGCATCGGCGCGCTTGGTGGCGATGTGGAGGACCACCAGGAGTACGGCTGCGAGCAGCATCGGCAGCGAGAACAGCGTGAAGGCGGTTCCCATGCTCATGCCGGAGTCGAAGGCCGCGCCGCCGAGGATCGGGGCAGCGATCCCGCCGAAGCGTCCCACACCGATGACGATGCCGTAGCCGGTGGAGCGGGCGAGCGTCGGGTACAGCTTGGGGATGATCGTGTAGAACCCGGCCGACCCGGCGCAGACGAAGAACGACGCGAGGCACAGCGTCCACCAGGCGGTGGGCATGTTCGGCCCGATGAGGCCGAACACCGAGAGGGTGATCGTGGCGAGCACCAGGACCACCGCGGTCAGCACGCGGAGGTTGGCCTTGCCGGCGATGAGGCCGAAGCAGACCGTGCCGAGGATTCCGCCGAGGCTGAAGGCGGCGACCAGCTGCGGCGCGAGAGCGGGATCCCCGCCGGCTGTGGCGACCGACGTGGGGGCCCAGTTCGTCATGAAGTAGAAGCTGACCATGTAGGCGATGAAGCCGACCATCATCAGCACCGTGTAGAACCCCGTGCGGCCGGTGAAGACGGTACGCACGGCGCCCTTCGCCTTCACGACGCGAACCGTCTCGGTGGGCGGCAGCTCGTCGAGGGCCGGCTGACCCATCTTGCCCAGGAGGCCGTTGAGACGCTCGAGCGAGTCGCGGCGACGCCCGGCGGCGAGCCAGGTGATGGACTCGGGCAGCAGCGCGAAGGTCAGAACCGCAGCCAACGCGCTGAGGACGAAACCGACCCACCATCCGAACTGCCAACCGTAGGTGGCGAGCAACGGGCCGACGAGGGTCGCACCGAGGAGGCCGCCGATGTTGATCGCGGCGGCGTAGACGCCCATGACGATCGGGTAGACGCGCTTGCCGGTGTACTCGGAGATGATGACGCCCACCACCGAGACGAGGGCGCCCACGCCGACGCCGGTGAGGATGCGGCTGAGGACGAGGAGTCCCGTTCCCATTTCGGCCGTGGCGAACGGTCCGATGAACATCCCGACCGCGATGGTCGACGTGGCGATGACGCCCATGTTGCGGCGTCCGATGCGGTCGGCCAGCGGCGCGATGAGGATCGATCCGATGAGCATGCCGATGAGGGCGCCGGACATCACCAGACCGAGCTCGGTCTTGGAGACCCCGAAGCCCTGCTGGAGGTAGGGGGCCGAGAAGGACGTGAGGGCGACGTCGTAGCCGTCCAGCACGATGAGGAAGATCGAGATGATGACGGCGCGAATCTGCAGCCCGCTCATCTTCGAATTGGCGATGTGGTCGGTGATCCTCACGGAGGCCTCTCTGTCTACGGGATCGGGCGGATCGGCAGCTTTGCGCGCTCCGCCGGGTGCGGATGCGGGCCGGGTCACGGTCGCATCCTGAATAAAACCTCTAGAACGGTGCTTCTAGAACGGGTTGCTATGATCACTCCGAACACCGGTCAATGTCAAATGCACGTCCGATCGGCGGTGGACGCGACCCGGAGCGCAAGGAGGCACGAAGGTGGCGAGACGGAACGAGCACCATACGTCGGCGGCGTCGAAGCGCGCGATCCTCGAGGCGGTGCTGGAGCGGGCGCTCGAGGCGGGCTACGAAGGCACGACCATGGCCGACGTGGCGCGCGCCTCGAAACTGCCCATCGGGTCCGTCTACTGGCACTTTCAGAACAAGGAGCAGCTGTTCGTCGAGTTGCTCGACTACTGCTTCGACGTCTGGCAGCAGACGCACTCCACCATCACCGATGTCCGGGGGTTCCTGCGACGCACGATCGGCAGTTCGGCCGCCGCCTCGGCGACCTCGACCGACCCCGCAGCGGCGTTCTGGAGCATCGGCCTCGTCTTCGCGTTCGAGAGACGCCTGACCGATAATCTGGCCCGTCAGCGCTACCTCGGCATCCGCGAGGAGATGTTCCGATTCGTGGTGACGAGGTTGCAGGGCGCGTTCCCCGACGCACCGGAAGAGGTCGCCGCAGAGCTCGCCCGCGACCTCGCCACCCTCGGGCGCGCCCTGACCGACGGCTTCCGCGCCGCCGCGGCGGCCGGCGACGAGGTGGACCTCGCACGGTACGCCGACCTCGCCGCGGACGCGCTCGAATCCCTCGTTTCCGCTCGCCTGAAGGAGTACACGAATGTCTGAATCCCCCGCACCCGGATCCGAGAAGGTCGCCATCATCGTCGGCGCCGGCTCCGGTATCGGCGCCGCCTGTGTACGGGAGTTCGCGGCGAACGACTACCACGTCGTCGCCCTCTCCCCCTCCGGTCGCGGTCGGGAGCTGGCGGAGTCCCTGGGCGGCGCGGGTGTGGACGGGTCGAACACCGACGTCGACGACCTCCGCGCCACGGTAGACCTCGCGATCTCCCGGTTCGGACGCATCGACACGGTCGTCAACAGCAGCGGTCACGCCGCCCGTGGCCCTCTGCTGGACATCACGGATGAGGAGTGGCTCGCGGGCGTCGACCTCTACCTGCTGAACGTGGTGCGGATGGCGCGGCTCGCGACGCCACACCTGCTCGCTGCCGGCGGCGGAACCATCGTCAACGTGTCCACGGCGGGCGCCCTGGAGCCGTCCGCGTCGTTCCCCGTGTCGGTGACGCTTCGTGCCGCGCTCGCGTCGTTCACCAAGCTGTACGCGACCGAGTACGGCCCGCAGGGCATCCGCATGAACAACGTCCTCCCCGGCTTCACGAAGGACGACCCGGCATCCGTCCCGGCCGAGTGGACGACGGGCATTCCGCTGCGCCGCGCGCAGAGCACGGCCGAACTGGCTCGGGTCATCCGATTCCTCGCGAGCGACGAATCGGCCTACATCACCGGGCAGAACCTCCGCGCCGACGGCGGCGAGACCCGCTCGCTCTGACACCTGCTGAACGGGCACCGAGGGGGCGGCCCACCCGACGCGCCATGGGTCATTCCTCGTACGGGTAGTGGTACTCGAACCCCGGAACGGCCACCGGGTCGAGCACGAGGACCTCTCCCGGCTGGATCGCCTCGTAACCGCGGTGGCCGTTCATGAGCGGGATCGCGTTGCCGTTCGCGAAGCAGAATCGGTCGCCGATCGCCCACGGGGAATCGCCCGCGGCCACGGTGTACGCGGCGATGCGACCGTCCGCCGAGTAACCGACCTCGCCGACCGCGAACTCGCGCGGCCCCATGTCCACGAGGTCGGCCCCGAGGAGACGGACGTTCCAGGGCTCCCCGTCCTCCTTCGTGATGTTGATCCACGTCGTCGACACGCAATCGCCGGGGCCGCCCGCGGGGATCGCCACGCCCTCGCCGAGATCGACGTACCCGTCCGGCAGGTCGGGCATCGTGCTCGGGTCGGTCGCGGCGACAGCCTGCGGGGCGTCGAGCAGGAGCGCGGCGTTGCCGCCGACGGACTGCGCCGCGGCGACGACCGAGACCACCGCGGGGTATGCCGCGATGTCCGACCCCGCGCGTAGCGTCGACCGTGGTCGGGTGCCTACGCCGGCCAGGAGGAGGGCGTGATGGACTGGAAGATCGAGCTCATCTTCGTCCCGGTGAGCGATGTCGACCGGGCGAAGGACTTCTACCTGAAGATCGGTTTCCACGCCGACCACGACCAGGTGCCGTACGACGGACTCCGCTTCGTGCAGATGACTCCGCCCGGATCTGCGTGCTCCATCGCCTTCGGCGACGGACTCGGCATCACCCTCGAACCGGGTCGGCAGGACACGATCCAGGTCGTCGTTCCGGATGCGGATGCTGCCCTCGCACAGCTCCGCGAGGTGGACGTCGAGGCGAGGGGCGTCGACGAACAGGCCTGGGGCCGCTTCGTCACGTTCGACGATCCCGACGGGAACACCTGGACACTTCAGCAACTGCCGCGCCACAGCACGTCGGGCTGACCTGCAGAGACCCGGTGAGAGGCATGCGCGTCGGGCGTCACCGTTCGCGCCCCAGCCTCTCCCCCTCGCAGCGCGCGCCGCGGATCGATCCATGACCTCGGACTCGCCGGGCAGGATCATGATGGTCCGGGAGTCGCGCAGCAACGCAAAAACCCCCGGGATGCCCGGGGGTTTTCATCTGTAGCAGGAGCGGGGCTTGAACCCGCGACCTCACGATTATGAGTCGTGCGCTCTCACCAACTGAGCTACCCTGCCGCACGGCATCCGGGTTGTGACGGATACTGCGAGCCCCGAGTCAGGATTGAACTGACGACCCCTTCCTTACCATGGAAGTGCTCTGCCACTGAGCTATCGGGGCGATACCCGGACCGGAATCCGGGCAACCAGAAAAGAATATCAGAGCTTGAGGCCCCCGTGAAACCAGGGCTCTCAGCCGCCCGCGTGAGTGCGCAACCAGGACAGCGGGTCGATGGGGGTGGTGCCGTTCTGGAGGAGTTCGAAGTGCAGGTGCGCGCCGAACGAATGACCGGTGTCGCCCACCAAGCCGAGCATCTGCCCCACCTTCACGGTATCCCCCGTCTTCACCTGCAGGGAGCCGTACTGCATGTGACCGTACCGCGAAGAGATGAGCTCGCCGTCGATGATGTGGTCGACGATCACCATCACGCCGTACCCGCCGCCGCTCTCGGTTGCGATGCGCACGGTACCGTCGGCGATCGACTGGACGTGGGCTCCGGCGCCCGGGGTGAAGTCGAGCCCGTTGTGCATGGTCCCGCTCCGCGTGCCGAAGCCGTAGCTGATCGAGACCCCCACGGCGAACGGCCACTGGATGGCGGCGTTCGCGTTGTTGCTGAAGAAGTTCGAGTAGTGGCTGATCCCTTCAGCGGCCGCGATCTGCGCGGTCGAGGCGGTCGAGTACACGCTCCGGTCCAGGGCGAGCGTCTGCGCATCCGCGGGAGCGACGTACGCCTGGATCTCGTCCTTCGAGACCGACGGCGAGGAGGTGGACGTCAGCGCGAGGTCGGAGGTGGCGACGCGCGTGCCGGCACCCGAGACCGCTTCGGCGGGGGTGGTCATCCCGATCGCGAGCAGTCCCACGATGCCCATCGCGCCGACCGAGGCGGAGGCTGCCGTCACCCGCTTGAATGATGAGCCGGCGAAACGCCGCTTGCGGGGCTGATCGGCAACCGTCAAGGTCACCTCGGATACCGGAAGCTCCTCCTCGATCGCCGCGGCCGCGACCTGGATCGGGGTCTCTCCGGTGAACGAGAAGAGTTTGGCGGCGGCCTCGAACTCGTCGACGACCGTGTGCGCGACGTCCTCGTCGGCGAGCACCGCGTCGGTGAAGACCTCATCAGCGGTCGCGACGTGCAGTTCGGCCGTCCCTGCGGCGTCGCCCGCGTCACCGGCCACGGCGACCTCGACGAGGTCGACGACGGGGAGTTCCGCAGGAGCATCGTCGATGGCGCTGAGGGCCACGTCGATGGGCGTCGCGTCGGGGACGGACCCCGCGGCGGACTTGGCGGTCTCGGCGGCCACCGCGGCGGCTGCTGCCCGCCGGAGGCTCTGCTCGCGCGCCTGCTTGCGCGTCAGGGGGACCATACCCGTCGCCGGCGCGGGCGTGTCAGGGCGATCGAGCGGAAGGGCTGCGACCGAGCGCGCCTCGGCGGCACCCGTCTCCTCCGTCGGCTTCACGTCGTTGCGGGCGCTCCACACCGTGGCGGGAAGCGATCCGGACGTGCGGGTACGACGCTCGGCGGGTTTCACCATGACTTCGGGCTTCCGCGCCGGGGCCTGGGGCGCGGCCTGGCGCCGGCTGGAGCGTCGCGTGAGAGCGGTCTCAGCCTGGGGATTATCGGGTGTCAACGGGTAGTGTGCCTCGGTCAGGTCGCATCGGGTTGCGACGTGGTCATCACGAAGAGGTGCTCAACTCCGCCGAACGGGTGACGAAGATAACGAATTCATAAACCCTACCTCCGGAGTCCTGAGAAAGCCATGCACGGGACTCATTTGTCGGCAACGGAGACTCCATCTCCCCCGGGAAAGCCACTCAGTTCGAGAGGAGATCCGTCAGCCGACGGAAGAACTCCGGCGCCGCGGCGAC
This sequence comes from Microbacterium caowuchunii, assembly GCF_008727755.1. Taxonomy (NCBI): domain Bacteria; kingdom Bacillati; phylum Actinomycetota; class Actinomycetes; order Micrococcales; family Microbacteriaceae; genus Microbacterium; species Microbacterium caowuchunii. The sequence goes on along the minus strand of NZ_CP044231.1, from coordinate 636,875 downwards.
GGTCATCTCCCGCCCGGCGCGCTCTCCGGAATACCCCCCGGTCATCCCTCCGGCCTCCTCGACGATGAGGGTACCGGCGGCGAGGTCCCACGGGTGGAGCCCTCGTTCGTAGTACGCGTCCAGACGGCCGGCCGCGACCCCGACGAGGTCGAGCGACGCTGCGCCGATGCGACGGATGTCACGAGCGAGCGGCATGACGCTGGACAGGCGGGCGAGGTCTCCGGCATGGGTCTCCGGGTCGTAGCCGAAGCCCGTCGCGATGAGCGCCCCCGCGGGCGAAGGCTCCGCGACGGCCAGTCGGCGATCCCCCTCGATCGCGGAGTGCAGCCGTGCCCCCTCACCGCGGGCCGCCACGAACAGCTCATTGACGGCGGGGTTGAAGACCGCGCCGGCGAGGGCCGTCCACTCGGCGGGATCGGCCGTCCCCTGGACCGCAGCGATGCTCACGGCGTAAGCGGGGATCCCGTAGGCGTAGTTCACCGTCCCGTCGATCGGGTCGACGACCCAGGTCACACCGCTCTTGGACGTCCCCTCGCCCGACTCCTCACCGAGGAATCCGTCTCCGGGGCGGGCGGTGGCGAGGCGATCGCGGATCAGTTCCTCGACCTCGCGGTCGGCGTCCGTGACGATGTCGGCCAGGGCGGACTTCGTGGCCGCGATGTGCACCCCCTCACGCCGACGCTGAGCGGCCAGCGCACCGGCCTCCCGGGCGATCTCGATGGCGAGGGACTGCAGCTCCAGCGGCGTGGTCATGTCCCCACGCTACTCCGGGCTCGGCGCCGTCCGAGCGCTCACCGGGGAGGCAGCGGAGGCGGCGGGGGGAACCCCTGGTATCCGGCGGGCGGCTGCGCCGGCTGCGTCACGGCCGGCTCCGACGGGGTGATCTGCGGGCCCTGCTGCTGCGGATGCTGCTGCTGCTGCGGCTGCGCCGCCTGCGGAGGGTATGCCGTCGGGTGCCCGGTGTAGTAGGCACCCCAGTCCGGCGATCCGTCCGGCATCATCGGCAGCGGCGTGACACCGTCCGCGTAGGTGGGCCACGCCTGGAGCGGCGGAGCAGACGGAGCGGGCGACGGCGCCGCCGGACGCGGGCGCTTCGGGGCGAAGAGTGCGTTCACAAGCGGGAGCAGTGCGGTGCCGACCGCGGCGAGGATCGTGATCGCGACGACGATGCGCCAGTAGATGTCGTGGAAGCCGATCCATTCGTTGAGCATGAGCGGCAGCACGAGCAGTACCGCGAGGACGACCACGAGACCGATCGTCGCGTACCCGACGATGCGGTTGAACGACGACGGTGAGCGGTCGATGGCCTTGCTGTAGAGCCGGACGTGCAGAACGGCGAGCTGCAGGATCAGCACGATCAGCAGGAACGACAGGAACCGCGTCACGCCGACGGCCGAGTAGCCGAAGGCCCGCTCCGGCATCCAGACGAGGAAAGCGCCGATGAGCAGCGCGACGATCCAGCTGCCCATGCTGGCAAGGGTGAACCACGCCGGCCGGCGGGGCGCGAGGTGCGTGTCGAGCAGCGTCACCCCGGCGAACGCGGCCAACAGCAGGATGGTGAGGAACGCACGGCCGACGAGCCCGTTCTGCTCTCCGACCAGCACCCACACGACGCTGACGAGCGCCGCGGCGATGAGCGCACCGATCGCCACCCAGATGGCGCTGCGGACGAGTCGCGCCTGGCGCGGATCGGATGAGGCGTTCGTCGGAGTGTTGCCCGGCTGGCTCATGGTGGTGCTCCCTCCGCGGGCGCATACCCGCCCTGTCATCCTGGCACGACGCCTCCCGTGCCGGGGAAGGCTTGTGGATGCGGCGCGGACCGTCCCGGCGCACCACGCGGCGGCCGTGCCGACCGGGGCGTGGACACCGAGCGTCATGCCGACAGCGAGGTCTCCTCTCGCCGCAGGCCCGGCACGGAGCCGACCGGCCGGTCACGCCGGAGCGCCATCACCACACCGACGGCGGCGAGGAGACCGGCGATCACCACCGCCCCGGCCGAGAGCGCGGTGACGCCCGAGGGCGCGTCGGCGCCCCCGACCAGGGCGCCCGCCACCGGCCCGACGGCGATGCCCATATTGAAGAGGACGACGACGCCCGCCCCGGCGAACGGCTTCGTCCGCTCGCTGGCCACGCGCATCAGAATGGTCTGCACGAGCGGGAACAACGCTCCGTTCGACACTCCCCAGAGGATCAGCGCGGCGATCATCACGGAGGTGCCGCCGCCGGGGAGGCAGAGGACGGCGAACGCGGCGCCGAACCCGGCCAGGAGGGCGGCGAGGGATGCGCGAGGGAACCGGTCCGCGACGAGCGCGGCGAGCACGACTCCCCCGAGTCCCGCCACACCATAGGAGAGCAGCAGGGCGGGCGCCCACTCCGCGGCGATCCCGGCGGCTGCCAGGTACGGGCGGATGTACGTGAAGGAGGCGTACTGGGCGGCGGCGAGGACGCCCATCGACAGCCCCAGGACGAGCACCGGCAGGAACGTGCGGTCCCGCCAGATGCGCCGGCGTCCGGGCCCGCGCGCCTCGCGTACCGCGTGGGAGGCCGGCATCGTGCCGATGATGAGGATGGACAGCACCAGCGCGACGGCCCCCAGCACGAGGAACGCCGACCGCCACCCGAACATCTGCGCGAGCAGTGTCGCCGCCGGGAGGGCCGCAGCCGACGCCGCGCTGCCGCCCGCGCTCACGATCGCGAGGCCCCGGCCGAGGTGGGCGGGCGCGAGCAGCGAACTGGCGTAGACCATCACGACCGACCAGAACACCCCGTGGGCGACGGCTCCGGCCAGACGCGCGACGATCACGAGCGAGTAGTCGGGCACCAGTCCGCTGACCATGTTCGCCACCGCGAAGACGGCCAGGGCCACACCGACCACGGCGCGACGATCCAGCCGGGCCAGGGCGGTCGACAACGGCAGACTCGTGAGGATCACGGTCGCCGCCCAGATCGAGATCAGGGTGCCGATCTGCTCCGGCGAGACCGAGAGGTCCGCGGCCATCTCCGGCATCAGCCCGGCGGGAAGCGCCTCCGCGGTGACGGTCACGAGGACACCCACCGCCAGCAGGAGCAGGGCACGGAGCGGGAGACGGTCGGACGGAGGGGATGCGGAAGGCGCGGCGGTGTGCATGTCAGCGCCCAGACTGTCGTATCCCTGTTACGAGCAGATTCCGGCGGGTGATTCTCTCTCGGCCGAGGTCAGCGCGGGTCAGCCGAGCGGGTGGAAGGCCGGCTCCGCGTCCCGCCGGAAGACGCCCACCGTGCCCGCAGGGATCTCCCTCCAGTGGCGGCGCGACCAGTGCAGTTCCAGCGGTTCGGACACCACGAGCTGGGCGCCCTCCGGGAGCCTCTCCGTGCGGCCCGGACCGACGTGCAGCGTCTCCGACCCGGTGCTGTGGAACAGCGAGGGCGCCGGGAGCTCGCCGGCATCCGGACTGACCCACCGCAGCACCACCAGTCGCTCACCGTCGGACGCACACATGGCACCGCGGAAGGGTTCGGTGATGCCGTGCGCCCGGCGAGCGGTCTCGACGCGCTCGACCATCCGCCTCAGTGCGGCGGCGGGATCCGCGGCCAGCCCGTACGTCAGGGCGAGGAAGAAGCACACCTCACTGTCGGTCGTGCCCTTGATGAAGGGGTAGAGCTCGGGGGCGACATCCATCGTCAGTTCACGCTTGAGGTCCCGGAACCCGCCGATCTCTCCGTTGTGCTGGAACATCCAGCCGGCATGCACGAAGGGGTGCGCGTTCTGTTCCGAGATCGTGCCCCCAGGGGCCGCCCGCACGTGGGCGAGGAAGCATCCGGACTCGATCTGCGCGGCGATGTGGCGAAGATTGTCGCTGTCCCATGCCGGCGTGATCTCCCGGAACTGGCCGAGCGTGCCGGCCCGTCCGGACCAGGCCAGCCCGAACCCGTCACCGTTCGTGGGGAAGGCGTGGTCCCGGAACTGCGAGGCCATCGCCGTCCCGGGCAAGTACAGCCGCCGGGCGAGCAGGCTCTGCGCGATGAGCGAGTGATCGGGGCGGACGAGGACGTCCTCGACGGGAATCGCGGCCCCGAGGTAGGCGATCCACCGGCACATGTCCGTCCTCCCTGTGCCGGCAGGGACGACACCGACCGACCTGCCGCCCATGCTGACAGGAGGATGCCGGGCTCACCAGGCCGATAGGTCCCGTAGTCGGAGCCGCGGCTCCGAAACGAAGAAGACCGCCGATCGGATCGGCGGTCTTCTCTCGAACAATGCTTGGTGTGGTGGCAGGTGAGGGATTCGAACCCCCGAATGCTGAGCAGTCTGATTTACAGTCAGATCCCTTTGGCCGCTTGGGTAACCTGCCAAGTGCGCGCCCGCCCGGCTTTAGCAGTCGAGCGGAGGCGCGATCCCCGATATTACCCGCTTCGCGCCCCGCATAGAAATCGGCCCGGCGCGCCGCGCATCAGGACCCGGCGCCGTCGGATTCCAGACCGGCCAGCGCGGACGGCAGCCGCAGCAGCGCGCCCTCGAATCGGCAGGTCGCGGCGGCGACTTCCATCGCCCGCTCGAGGAGCGTCGCCCACGCATCCTCGCTCGAGGGGTGCTCCACCAGGAGCGACGCCACGGCCGAGGAGAGCACCGCATCCCCCGCTCCCATCGTGTCGACCACGGCGGCCGGCGCCTCGGCGATGGGACGGGTCACGGACAGCGCGGCGGTCGAGACGCCCGCGCCACCCGGTCCGCGGGTTCCCAGTACCGCGGCTGCTCCGGCTGCGAGGAGCCGCTTTTGGAGCAGGTCCAGGGGCTCGCCGTAGAGGAGGGCCGCGTCGTCCTCGCCCACCTTGACGAGATCCGCCCCGGCGGCGAGGGCTTCGAAGCCGCGGACGAACCGCTCGCGGTCGTGCAGCATCCCGGCACGCGGGTTCGGGTCGATCGCCACCAGCCCGTCCGTACCGGCGAGCGCCGCGGCCAGTTCCTCCGTCTGCGCCTCGTCGTCGAAGGCGAAACAGCTGATCACGGTGATGGCAGCCGTCGCGATCGTACGGCGCTCCTCGTCACCGAAACGGATGCGCCGTGCGCGGGCGGCGTGGTTGAACTCGTACTCCGGTTCGCCGCCGGCATTGCGGATGCTGACGGCGCGCGCGGTGCCGAGCGGCGACGGGGTCGCCACCAACCGCACCCCGTAGTCGTCGAGGTAGGAACGGATGTGGATACCCGCCTCGTCGTCGCCGACCATCGCGATGAGCGTCGTCGGCAGCCCGAGCCGCGCGAGCCCCACCGCGACGTTGAGCGCCGCGCCGCCGACGAACTCCCGCGTACCCGTCGCATCCCGCAACTCATCGATCAGAGCGTCGCCGATGACGACGACAGGACCCGTCCCGGGCATGCTCACGCTCCCTCTCCTGCGCGCACGCGTTCCACGAACGCCTCCGCACGATGCTTGGTGCCGTCGATACGCCGATCGACGCTCGCCCGGATCTCGCCCGGCGCCAGCGGCGCCGCGATCCGTACGTTCTCGTGGCAGGACAGGTCGGCGCACATGTACGTGCCGACGCTGTCGCCGTGGTCGCCCGCCGCCCCGGCCTTGCGCGCGGTGAAGAGGGTCACCTGGTCGGCGGGCTGGGTGGTGTGGCAGACGTTGCACATCGCCGACCGCGCACGGCTCGATCCCTCCGCAGCGCGCAGGACGACGCCCACCGGCTCCCCGTCGGGCTCGGCGACGAGATATGCGCGCCCCCGGCTGCGCGGATCGCGCCAGGCGAAGAAGTCCTGGTGATCCCAATCCGTCAGGGCCAGATCATGGGGCATGGCGACGTGACGGAGTTCCTCCGCCTCCGCGTTCACGAGCGCAGCCCGCAATTGGTCCTCGGTGAGTGCCCGCATCCGCACATTCTATGAAGACGCTCCGGATGCGGCGAGCCCGCCACGACGGCGGGCGTCCCAGTAGAATCGCGGCATGGCTGACTCCAGTTTCGACATCGTCTCCAAGATCGACCAGCAGGAGACCGACAATGCGCTGAACCAGGCCCGCAAGGAGGTCGAGCAGCGATACGACTTCAAGGGCACCGGCGCCTCCATCGAATGGAGCGGCGAGTCGATCCTCATCAAGGCGAACAGCGAGGAGCGGGCGAAGGCGGTGCTCGACGTCTTCCAGACGAAGCTGATCAAGCGCGGCATCTCCCTGAAGAGCCTCGAGTCCGGTGAACCGACTGCCAGCGGCAAGGAATTCCGCATCGTCTCGACGATGAAGGAGGGCATCTCGCAGGAGATCGCGAAGAAGATCAACAAGATCATCCGCGATGAGGGCCCCAAGTCCGTCAAGTCGCAGATCCAGGGCGACGAGCTGCGCGTGCAGTCGAAGAACCGCGATGACCTGCAGGAGGTCATCCGTCTGTTGAAGGCCGCCGACTTGGACGTGGACCTGCAGTTCGTGAACTACCGCTGAGCACCGCTCACGGAGAGAGCCCCGATGCCGATGGCACCGGGGCTCTTCCCATCTCGCGGCATATCCGGGGGGCGGGAACCGCGACTAGGTCCATTGAAGCCGAAGTGGCGCCCGCGCGCCGTCCCCTCTTCGGGGGACATTGATGAGAAAGGTCTCACGCCACTGTGTCGGCGAGCGACTCCACTTCGGCGACGATCCGCGGGTGGGCGAGGATCCGGAAGTGCCCGCCTGTCTCCAGCTGCACGTTCTTGGCACCGGCGAGCGCACTGCCCTCCGGGATGTGCGGGTCGAAACGACTGTAGATCGAGACGATGCGAGCATTGACGCCGGTCTCCGCGGCCAGCGCGAGGATCGTGCGGTCCTGCGGGGAGAAGCTGCGCAGAGACCGCATGATCATGTAACGCGCGTAGACGGATCCGCCGAACGGCGCAGCAACCGCGACCATGCACCGGACACGGTCCCCGGCCGGCCCGAGCGCCATGACGTGCTTGCCGATGAGACCGCCCTTGCTGTGCGCGACGATCAGCACGTCGCGCAGGTCCTGCGCGACCAGGTAGTCACTCACGAGTGCCGCGCCCGCATCCACCGGCATGCGGTTGTCGTGGAGCGGGTCGACGATGTGCACCGGATGACCCCGCTCGTGCAGGGCGGCGATGAGCGGATGCAGGAACTGCCACGTCTCGTACACACCGGGAACCACGACGATCGGCTGCCGATCACCATTCCGGAAGCTTCCCGGGTCGGTGCGGTCGAAGGCCGCACGGACCTGCCAGAGACCGGCGTACAGGTAGTCCGCCGCCCACCATCGCAGCCGGCGCAACGGCTCGGTCATGGCGCGAGCACGAAGGCGCGGAGCGCCGATGCGACGGCCCTCGGCGCTCCCCAGTGCACGATGTGCGGGCGGCCGGGGACCTCCACGAGGCGGCCCGCCCCGGCCGCATCCCGCAGGCGACGGCACCACTGCCGCGTCGCGACCGGATCAGCGCCCCCGCGGATGATCAGAAGCGGGGCGGACAGCTCGGCGACCCGGCGCTCGATCGGGTACGTCAGCATCGGTCCCAGCTGCCGCAGGTACCACCGAGGCCCGCAGCGGACGTAGTCCGTGAACACGATCGCGTTGGCCGCAGGGGGCTCCCCGCACGAGTCCAGACCAAGAGCGAGAGCCTGTACCGACCCGTTGCGCCGGCGATCATCGGTGACCGGACCGATCACCACCACGTGGGAGACGAGATCGGGGCGCGCGGCGCCGAGTTCCACGACCCATTGCGATCCCATCGAGTGCCCCACAGCCACGACCGGCTCTGATCCGAGCAGAACCACCACGCCCCCGAGCGCCGCCGCCATCTCCTCGACCGGCACCTCCCGCCGAGGCTTCGGCGTGCCCCCGAAGCCCGGCATGTCGAGCGAGTGCACGGTGGCCCGCTGAGCCAGCACGGCATGCAGGCGGCGAAGGTAACGATGCGACATACCGATCCCGTGCACGAGCACGTAGACGGCCGCCGGATCCGGATGGACCGAGGAATGAATGCGGAAAGTGAGCCCCGCCACTTCTGCCGTACGCGCCGCCACCATCCCTTGATCCTGGGGCATCGGAGTCCGGATCCGCTGAGGTGTGCGCCCCGCGCGCATTCGTGATACCGGCACGTCCTTGCCCGAGTCGAACGGTCGCGCGGTCGGTGTCTGTGCGGTCGAGGTCAACGGAACCGCGCGGCCGTCCAGTCCCGGGTCACCGCGAACGCGTGCTCTCGTGGTGCGGACGCCGACAGGAACACGTCGTGGATCGCGCCGGGGATGCGCGCCACCGTGACCAGCGGCCCGAGCCGGAGCGCAGCCCGGGCGATCTCGTCGACCACGAGCACGGAATCCGTCTCGGTCATCGCCGGGACCCACCGCAACGGCGAGCTCGAACGAGCCGAGAGCAGGACGAGGGCCGGGCATCCGACGTCGATGCCCGCTGCCACCGTCGCATGCCCGGTCAGGACCGCGTTGAACCATCCTGGATGCGTCGGGAAGCCCTGCGCGGGACGCCACAGCTCGCGGTACTCCGGCGTGGGGATCGCCCCGAGCTCGATCTGCGCGCGCGTGTAGAAGCCGAGATCGACGACGGGATGCTGACCGAGCGGCTGGAACCGGGCGCGCGCGAGCACCAGCGGCGCGATCGCTTGGCGGGCGAGCGGACCGATCTGGAGTTCGAGCCACGGGCTGTTCAGCACGAGCGCGGACGCGCGTCCGGGATGACGCGCGGCCCACAGCGAGAGGGTGAGACCGCCGGTGGAGTGGCCGACCAGGACGAGCCGCCGGCCCCGCTTCTCACCCTGGCCCATCGCCGCCAGCGCCAATTCGATGTCCTCGTCGTACTCCTCGAGCGAGTCCGCATAGCCGGGCACCTCGCCGGGCAGGGTGCTGCGGCCGTAACGATGCAGATCCAGCGCGTAGAACCGCGCGCCGAGATCCGTCCAGAATCGGGCGAGCTCGCGCTGGAAGAAGTAGTCCGACCAGCCGTGCACGTAGAGCACGTCGACGTCACGCAGGGGTTTCGTCCACGCGACCAGCGGATTCGGCGCACTCCGGACGAGCGTCGCAACGAGCGGGCCGTTCTCCCCCGGCTGCACCAGCGGGAGCGTCCGCTGCTCGAACCCCGCGCCCAGGATGTCCGGACCCCAGCCGTCGCTCATGTCGCAAGCGTATCGGCCGAGGCATCCGTGCCCGCCCGGAGGCCGGGCGATGCGCTACTCGCCGCGCGAGACCTTCACCATCTCGTCCCGCGGGACGACCTTGATACGAGCACGCTCGTGCGGCGCGCCGAGGGCGACCTCGTGCTCGTCCAGCCGGTGCCAGCCGTCGAGGTCGGTCCACCGGACGCCCCGTTCGGCCAGCAGAGCCGGGATGGCCTCCTCGGAGGGGTCCTCCGGCTGCCACCAGGAGCCCTGGTCGTTGATGACGTGGCGCACCGTCTCCATCGCATCGGACTTGGTGTGGCCGATCAGGCCCACCGGTCCGCGCTTGATCCATCCCGTGGCGTAGATTCCGGGGACGATCTCGTTGGAGTCCGACTGCAGCGCCTGACCCTCGTGGTTCGGGATCACGCCGTGCCGCTCATCGAAGGGGACGCCCGGCAGGGGCGAACCGAAGTAGCCGACCGCCCGGTAGAGCTGCTGCACCGGCACCTCGCGCAGCTCGCCGGTGCCGACGACGCCGCCCTGTCCGTCCGGGCGCGTCCGCTCGTAGACGAGAGCCGCGACCCGGCCGTCCGCATCCTTCTTCACCTCGACGGGCTTCGCCCAGAAGTGCAGGTGCAGGCGGCGGGACGCCTCGCCGCCGGCGTTGTTGACGCCGGGGCGCTTGCGCCAGGACTGGAGAACGCGGTCGATGACCATGATCTGCTTGTTGCTGGCGATCGCGGCGCGCGTCGCGTCGTCGTAGTCGAAGTCCTCGTCGTACACGACCATGTCGACGTCGCGCAGTTCGCCCAGCTCGCGCAACTCCAGGGGCGTGAACTTCACCTGGGCGGGGCCGCGGCGGCCGAACACGTGCACGTCAGTGACCTGGGAGGCCGCGAGTCCCTCGTAGACGTTCTGCGGGATCTCCGTGGGGAGCAGGTCCACGGCGTGCTTGGCCAGCATGCGGGCGATATCGAGCGCGACGTTGCCGTTCCCGATGACCGCGACCGACTCCGCATCCAGCGGCCAGGTGCGCGGCACGTCGGGGTGCCCGTCGAACCAGCTCACGAAGTCCGCCGCGCCGAACGAACCCTCGGCGTCGATGCCGGGGATGTCCAGGTTCGCGTCGCGGATGGCGCCGGTGGAGAAGATGACCGCGTTGTAGTGCTTCTTGAGGTCGTCCAGGGTGATGTCGACCCCGAACCGCACGTTGCCGAACAGCCGGATGTCACCGCGGTCGAGCACGTCGCGCAGCGCCGTGATGATCCCCTTGATGCGGGGGTGGTCGGGCGCCACACCGTACCGGACCAGCCCGTACGGGGCGGGCAGTTGCTCGAAGAGGTCGATCGACACGTCGAACGCGCGCTCCGCCTTCAGCAGGATGTCCGCCGCGTAGATGCCGGCGGGTCCTGCGCCGACGATGGCCAGCCTGAGCTTGGTCATGGGAGTCCTTTCCTGGATGCCGCGGGCATGCGACGCACCACGCGGCCGATGTGTCCGGGGTCAGCTGCTGCGGTCGGTGACCGCATCCGCGAAACGCACGAGCGCCTCGCGGACGGGTCCGGACGGCAGGGGCGCGAGGGCCGCCACCGCCTCAGCAGACCATGCCTGTGCCAGCCGCACGGTCTCGGCGGTGGCGTCGTGTTCACGGAGGTCGGCGAGCGGAGCGTCGAGGAGCGCCGGGTCGGCACCATCCGCGATCCGCGCGACGCCCTCGTCGATACGGGACAGCAGGGCCGCAGAGGCCGCGTCCTGCCGCGCCGCGAGAAGGAGGTACGGCATGGTGGGCACGCCCGCGCGCAGATCTGTCCCGGGGACCTTGCCCGTCTCGGCGGGGTCTGCGGAGAGATCGATGACGTCATCGAGCAGCTGGAAGGCGACGCCGATCTTCTCACCGAAGACCAGCACCGGTTCCCGGTACTCCGCCGGGGCGTTGGAGAACAGCACGCCGGCCTGCGCGGCCGCTGCGATCAGCGACCCCGTCTTGTCGGCCAGGACCTGCAGATAGAACGCGACGCGGTCCTCGCCCTCTGCCGGACCGACCGTCTCGTGCAGCTGGCCGAGCACCAGACGCTCGAAGGTGTCGGCCTGCAGCTGGATGGCGCGCTCGCCGATCCGCGCCATGATCTGGCTGGCCCGCGCGAACAGCAGGTCTCCGGTGAGGATGGCGACGTTGTTCCCCCACACCGCGTGGGCCGCGGGCACACCACGACGCTTGTCCGCGCCGTCCATGACGTCGTCGTGGTAGAGCGATCCGAGGTGGGTCAGCTCGAGCGCCGCGGCGCCCTCGATCACCTCGGGGGTGACGCCTTCGCCCAGCTGCGAGGTGAGCAGCGTGAGCATGGGGCGGACCCGCTTGCCGCCCGCCTCGTACAGGTAGCGGCTGGCGGCATCCGCGATGGAGTCGGCCGCACGCAGCTCCTCGCCCATCTTCGTCTCGACACGTGCCAGACCGTCCTCGACGGTCTTCAGCATGCGCCGTGAGGCAGGACCGGCGAAGACGCGCTCGGTCAGGCCGAGGCGGCTCGCGAGGTGCGCACCAGGCGCGGAAGGGCTCCGTGTCACCATGCCAGCCTACCCGTGGTGCCGCACCCCGGTCGGCGCGGATGCGAAGGCACCGCCCGCACAGGGCATGAGCCGGGCGTCAGGCCTGCGGCGCCCGAGCGCGGTGCAGCGCGACGATGCCGAACGTGAGGTCCCGGTAGGCCACGTCGGTCCACCCCGCCTCGCGTAGCCACGTGCTCAGTGTGCGCTGATCCGGCCAGTCCTTGATCGACTCGTTGAGGTAGTCGTACGCCTCCGCGTTGGAGCTGACACCCTTCGCCACGATGGGCAGCACTCGGTCGTTGTAGAAGCGGTAGACGCCCGCGAACAGCGGATGCTGCGGGTGCGAGAACTCGCAGATCACCAGGCGTCCGCCGGGCTTGGTGACCCGGCGCATCTCGGCGAGCGCCGCGCGCGGATCGTTGACGTTGCGGAGGCCGAAGGAGATCGTGACGGTGTCGAACTCGGCGTCGCCGAAGGGCAGCGCCGTGGCATCCGCCTCCACGAAGGACAGCCCGGGGACGTCACCGTGGCGACGGGCGCCCTCCGCGATCATCCCGGGGGAGAAGTCCGCCGCGACCACCTCGGCGCCGCTTCGGGCCAGGGCGACCGAGCTGGCCCCGGTGCCGGCCGCGAGATCGAGGATGCGCTGGCCGGGACGCGGGGCGACCGCCCGCGTCGTCGCGATGCGCCAGAGCTTGTCGTTGCCGAGGCTCAGCACCGTGTTCGTGCGGTCGTAGTTCTGCGCGACCTGGTCGAACATGCCGCTGACGCGCTGGGGATCCTTGCCGAGGTCGGCGCGATTGTGCTGTTCGCTCACCCGCCCAGCCTAAGCCGTGCCGCCTCCGGCCGGTGCGGGCCGGCGCACCGTACCGCCGCGGCGGCGCTCACAGCGCGGCGAGTCGGCCGAGCCAGTGCGCGGCCGTGGCGTCGTCGAAAGGGGCCTCGAAGGCCCCCACGCGCCGTTCCAGATCCACCGCCAGCGCCTCCAGCCGGGCGACCACGTCGAGCGGATACCCGTACCGGACGCGGTGCTCGTCCCACTCGTCCTCGTCGTCGATGAACAGTCCGCGTTCGTCGAGCGCCTGGACGACGTCGAGGTCCATGTCGATGCCCTCCAGCACGTCGCGCTCCGTCTCCGACCAGCGCACGTCCCAGGCGATGTCGATGTACACACGCACCCGGGGATGCGTGGCGTTCACGGTGCAGGCGTAGGTGCCCTCCGGGGGCACCAGGGTGACGTTCGGACCGGTGGTGATGATCTCCCGCCCCGGCCGCACGGAGCGCCATCCGGCCTGCTGTCCCACCCAGTCGCCCCACCGGTCGCTGCCGAGGTAGACGCATTCGTGGATCCAGTGCGGGGCGCCGTCCCATTTCCGCCATCGGAACGTCACCGGCGTCCCGGCGGGCGGGCGGACGGATGCGGACGCGGCCTCTGTCACGCCACGAGTCTAGGCTTGTCTGGTGACCCGATCAGATCTTTCCGCCCTGCTGGTCGAGACCCGCGAGATCGATCCGATCGAAGACCTCCTCGCCTACACCGACGCCGGGCATCCGCTGGTCTGGCAGCGCCGAGGCGAGGGCATGGTCGGCTTCGGCGCCGCCCTCACCCTCACGGCGGAGGACGACATCGCCGCGACCTGGCGCGAGGTCGCCGCGGCGGCCGTCGTCGACGACCCGCTGCACATCCCGGGCACCGGTCTGGTCGGTTTCGGAGCCCTCGCCTTCGATCCGCGGTCCTCGCGTGCCAGCACCATCGTGATCCCGGAGCTCATCCTGGGCCGGCGCCACGGCCGCTCCTGGATCACCACCATCCGCACCGCCGACGGACCCGTCCCGCGGCCACAGATGACGCCGTACGGAACGCACTGGTCCGCCACCCTGGGTCCCGGCGCACTCACCCCCGAGGGGTACGTCGCCGCCGTGCGCGGCGGCCTGGAAGCGATCTCGGCCGGAGAAGTGAGCAAGGTCGTCCTCGCTCGCGACCTCGTCGGCACGGCTCCTGCCGGCGCGGACCTGCGCCGGCTCGTGCGCGCCCTCGCGTCCGGATACCCGGACACGTGGGCCTTCGCCGTCGACGGGCTGATCGGGGCGAGCCCGGAGACCCTGATCACGGTCGAGGGCGGCGTCGTCACCGCGCGTGTGCTCGCCGGCACCGCCGCCCGCGGGGCGGACCCGGATGCGGACACCGCCGCTTCCCTCGCCCTGGCCACGAGCCCGAAGGACCAGGACGAGCACCAGTTCGCCGTGCGGAGCGTGCTCGCCTCGCTGCGCCCGCATACGAGCGCCCTGCGTGCCAGCGAACAGCCGTTCACCCTGAAGCTCCCGAACGTGTGGCACCTCGCCACGGACGTCGAGGGACGCCTCTCGGACGCCGCATCCGCCCTGGACCTCGTCGCGGCACTGCATCCCACCGCCGCCGTGGCGGGCACGCCCACGCCCCGAGCACGCGAACTGATCCGGCGTCTCGAGCCCTTCGACCGCGGCCGGTACGCCGGGCCGGTCGGCTGGATCGATGCGGCGGGCTCGGGCGAATGGGCGATCGCGCTGCGGTGCGCCCAGTTCGACCCCGGGGCATCCGAGGACCCGATCCCCCTCACCGCCTACGCGGGGGCCGGGATCGTGGCCGGCAGCGATCCGGAGTCCGAGCTGTTGGAGACCCGGGTGAAGTTCCGCCCGATCGTCGACGCCCTCGCCTGACCCCGCACCCCGCACCCCGGCCCGTCGCGCCGCCCGTCCCGGCCCGTCCCGTCCCGTCGCGCCGCCCGTCCCGTCCCGCGTCTTCTTCCCGCGAGACTGCATGGTGGCCACGAGACGGACGCAGCCACGCGCTGTCTCGTGCGGAGGATGCAGTCTCGCGGGGAGGGCGGGCCTCAGCGCTGGAGGGGAACCTCGATCAGCTGGCGCCCGCCGGCGGGCGAGGTCAGCGCCTGGTCGAGCGCCGCCCGGGTGGTGATCCGCTGGTACTCCCAGCCGTAGGCGAGCGCCAGGTGCTCGAGCCGGGCGGAGTGCGGCGTGTACAGCACGCGCTCCATGGCCTCCGGACCCGCCACCTGCGCAACCTCGAGCCCGTCGAAGATCGTGCCGCCGCCGTCGTTGCCGACGATCACCTGGATGCGGGGCTCGTCCTCGGCAGCAGGGAACAGGAGCGCCCCCACGTCGTGCAGCAGAGTCAGGTCGCCCAGCAGCACGCGGGTCATGCCGGCGCGACCGCCGGACTGGCTCGCGATCGCCACCCCGAGCGCGGTGGACACCGTCCCATCGATTCCCGCGAGACCGCGGTTCGCGTGGACCGGCACCTTCTTCCCGCCGAGCACCCGGTCCGCCACCCGCACGAGCCGCGACGACCCGAAGACCAGGCGGTCGTGCGGCCACGTCGCGCGCCACACCGCGTCCACGAGCACGTCCCGATCGAGGGGTGCACGGAGGACGTCGAGCTCGGCGGAGATCGCCCCCAGGCGCTGGGCGGGGACGACGGAGGCGAGCCCCTGGGCGTCCGGCGCGGGCGGGCTGAGGTCCACGGCGGCCGCGCGCGACGCCTGCATCCACTCCCCCAGCCACTCCCGGTCCGCCGGACCGGTCCCGACGGCGATCTCGTCGACCGCGGTCGACGCGCCGTTCAGGTTGAGCGGCTCGCCGGGGCCGCGCCGGGCGATCACCTCGACGTCGGTGCGGGACAAAAGGGCCGTCACCTCACGGCTGAGCGTCGGATGCCCCAGCACCACCGCGCGCTGCACGCGTCCACCGAGGGCCGGATCCGCGAGCAGTTCCCGGTAGCCGTGGATGAGGTTCCGACCGAAACGGGCACCGCTGACGATCTCCGCGATCAGCGGCCATCCGCCCTCGTGGGCGATCCGCTCGGCGTCCGGGCCGGCTCCGGCCCCGGCGATCACGACCGTGCGCGGGCCGCGCTCCAGCACGGTCGGATCCTCCGCATCCGGGGGCACGTCGGACTCCCCGATCCCGCCGCCGCCCTGGTAGAGCGCACCGGACAGAGCGGCTTCGTCCTCTGCGGGCGCGGCGGGATCGGCCTGGTCCTGAACCGCGGGCACCGCCGCAGCCGCCGGCACCGCCCACGGCGGGAGGGCGCCGGCCAGCGGCTCCCGGAACGGCAGGTTCAGATGCACCGGGCCGGCCGGTCGCGCGCCGCATCCGAGGGCGGCATCGAGGGCCTCGTCGGCGAGACGCCGCATCATGACGCTCTGCGCCCCCGTGCCGTCCGGATCCAGCTCGTCCGGCACGGGCGCATCCGCCTCGAAGCGCGTCGCGGCGGCGAACAGTCCCGGTTGGCGGGTGGTCTGGTTCGCTCCCACGCCCCGCAGCTCGGGCGGGCGGTCCGCGGTGAGGAGGAGGAGCGGGACGGCGGAGTGGTGCGCCTCCAGCACGGCCGGCAGGAGGTTCGCGACCGCCGTCCCGGAAGTGCAGACCACGACGGCCGGGAGACCCGATTCGCGCCCGATGCCCAGCGCCGTGAAACCGGCGACGCGCTCATCGATGCGCACGTGCACGCGGAGCGCGCCCTGGTGCTCCAGTTCGGCGGCCGCGAGGGCGAGCGCCTGGGAACGGGAACCGGGGCTCAGCACGATCTCCGTGACGCCGCGCTCGAGCAGCCGTTGAAGCAGGGCCGCAGCCGCATCCGTCGCCGGTGCACGCCCGGCGGTGTCGCTGCCGCTCATCTCAGCTGGTGCGGGTGTCGTCGTCGTCCGCGGGACGATGCGGCGCTGTGGGCCCCGCATCCGGGTCCTCTTCCGCGTCGAGCTGAGCGAGCTCCTCCTCCAGACGACGGATGCGCTCGTCCTGGTCGCTGATGGACCCGATCGTGCGCAGGAACTGCGGGTCATCGTCCGGCGCACGGCGCACGGGCGCCGCGGACCGGCGGCCACGGCCGACCACGAACCAGAGCAGTCCGCCGACCACGGGCAGCAGGATGACGATGGCCATCCAGGCGCCCTTGCTGACGCCCCGGTGCCTCGTCGCCGGCTGCAGCGCGCAATCGACCACGCTGTAGACCCAGAGGACGACGGCCACCAGCGCAAGAATGAGCAGGAGCCTCGCCATGCCCCCATCCTAGGCCGACTCGCGGGGACTCGGGCGGCCACCGCCACCCACACAGCACACGCACGGCCACACAGCAGCCGACCGTAGGATGAGGGACGTGAAAGCCCGTCCCGCGATCGTCTACTCGGTGCTGCGCATCCTCGCGTTCCTGGTCCCCTTCGGCATCCTGATGCTCTTCCCGATCTTCCGGGAGCTGTACTGGCTGGCCGCCGTGTTCGCCGCCCTCATCGGTCTGAGCCTGTCGCTGCTGTTCCTGCGTCGACCGCTCGCCGAGGCGACCGCCGATCTCGGGAACCGCCGCACTCCGCGCCGCCCGGCGGCAGAGGTGGACGCGGAGGCCGAGGACAGCGCCACCGACGAACCGGGCGCCGCGTCCGCCGGCGAGCCCCGCTGAGAATCCGCCCTCGGGACGATCAGACGGCCGTTCGCCGTGAGCGCGCCTGCCCTGAAGGCACCGCGCGTCGGCCGGTGACGGTGCGGGGACGCGTCAGCCGATGAAGGCCCAGAAGAGCAGCGCGCCGTACGCGAGGGACGCGAACGACGTCAGGCTCAGCGCCACCACGAGCTCGCGCGGCTTGCCGAACGTCCACACGATGAGGATGGCGGGAAGCGCGAGCAGCAGAGCCATGAGGGCGAGCCAGGCGATCGGGTAGACCAGGGCGAGGAAGCTCGAGATGGCGAACGGCACGAGGACGAAGATCGTGAACAGCGCCTGCGTGCCGCGCTTGCCGATCAGGACGCTGAGCGTGCGCTTGCCGGCTGCCCGGTCCTGATCGATGTCGCGCAGGTTGTTGGCCAGGAGCACCGCGCAGGCGAGGAGCCCCGCCGCGACCGCGCCGAACCATGCCTCCTGCGGCACCGCCTGCACCTGGATCCACGTCGTGCCGATCGTCGCGACCAGCCCGAAGAAGACGAAGACGAACACCTCGCCCAGCGCGTTGTAGCCGTAGGGCTTCTTGCCCCCGGTGTAGAACCACGCCGCGACGATGCACACCGCCCCGATGGGGATCAGGTACCACTGCTGCGTGCGGATGGTCAGCGCCAGTCCGGCGAGCGCGGCGAGGCCGAGGAAGGCGAAGGACACCGCGAGCACGGTGCGCGGGCGCGCCTTGCCCGCGCCGGTGAGACGGGCCGGCCCCATCCGGAAGTCGTCGGTACCGCGCACACCGTCGCTGTAATCGTTGGCGTAGTTGACGCCGATCTGCAGGAGGACGGCGACCGCCAGGCAGCCGAGGGCGAGCAGCCAGTGGAACTCGTCGTCGACGAGCCGGGCGGCTCCGGTGCCGATCAGGACGGGGGTTATCGCCAGGGGCAGCGTGCGCAGTCGTGCGGCGCCGATCCAGTCGCCGAGGGTCGCACGGGTGCGGGTGCGGGGGTCACGCGGGGCCTGCGCCCGCTGCGGATTGCCGCGGGGCTGAGGTCGCTTGGATCCCGTTCCGGAACGCTTCTTGGTCTTGCCTGCCACGGGGAGCAATCTTAGGCCCCTCGGTCCGCCCCCTCCGCCGCGAGGCGGCGGAGGGCCACCCGATCGGGCTTGCCACTGGGCAGCGCGGGCAGGTCGTCGACCCGGAGGATCCGGGTCGGGCGCGCCGGGGCGCCGAGTTCCCGCGCGACCGCGCTGCGGACCGCATCCAAGAGCCCGGGATCAGCGGCGCGGTCATCCGCGCGCGCCGGGAGCACCACCACGGACGCCTGACCCCAGCGCTCGTCCGCGACACCCACGACCACGGCGTCGACGAGCCCCGGGAGCGCCCGCACCACGCGCTCCACCCGGTCGAGCGAGACGTTGACGCCGCCCGAGATGATCACGTTGTCGATGCGGCCGGTCACCCGCAGCACGCCGTCCGTGATCTCCCCCGCGTCGCCGGTGCGGTACCAGCGGGTCCCTTCGGCGTCACGCACGAACACGGCGTCGGTCCGCTCCGGTTCGCCCAGGTACCCCTCGGCGAGGACGGGGCCGGTCAGCTGCACCTCGCCGCGCTCGATCCGCATCCGCACGCCGTCCAGCGGCACGCCGTCATAGACGCACCCGCCGCTCGTCTCGGTCGAGCCGTAGGTGCGCACGACATGTACGCCGAGTTCCGCGGCCCGCACGCGCGCCGGTTCCGGGAGCGCCTGCCCGCCGATGAGGAACGCCCGGAACGACCGGAGCGCCCACAGCACCTCCGCGTCGTCCGCCGCCTCGATGAGCCGGATGAACTGCGCAGGCACGAGCGACGTGTACGTCGGCACCCGTTCGCCGCCGACGCTCGAGGCCATCAACCGCGCCGCCGACGCGAAGGACTGCGCCGTGAACCGCCCCTCCAGCACCGCCGGTTCACGCCCCGACATGAGCGAACGCACGAGCACCTGCAGCCCCGCGACGTAGCTCGGCTGCACGGCCAGGAGCCACGTCCCCTCCCCCACGCGCGCGCTCGTCGCGAACGCACTGGCCAGCAGCGCGTTGCGTGAGAGCACGACGCCCTTGGGCACACCGGTCGATCCGGAGGTCGTCACCACGGCCGCCGTCCCCGCGGGGACGTCAACCGGTTCCGTGGACCCGAGCAGCACGGCCGGTCCCGGCCCCTCGATCGCGCGGCGGAGGGCGCGCAGCACGTCGCGCGCGCTCTGCCCCTCGGGCGGGACGGCCCTCAGTAGTGCCACGGGTAGGGCGACCAGTCCGGCTCGCGCTTCTCGAGGAACGAGTCGCGCCCCTCGACCGCCTCGTCGGTGCCGTAGGCGAGACGCGTCGCCTCGCCGGCGAACACCTGCTGGCCGACGAGGCCGTCGTCGACGGCGTTGAAGGCGTACTTGAGCATCCGAATGGCGGTCGGCGACTTCGTCAGGATGGTGCGGGCCATCGCGATCGCCTCCCGCTCGAGCTCGGCGTGCGGCACGACCCGGTTCACGGTGCCGATCTCGTAGGCACGCTGAGCGGAGTACTCCTCGGCGAGGAAGAAGACCTCGCGGGCGATCTTCTGGCCGGTCTGGCGCGCCATGTACGCCGACCCGTATCCCGCGTCGAAGGATCCGACATCCGCATCCGTCTGCTTGAACCTGCCGTGCTCCGCCGAGGCGATGGAGAGGTCGCAGACGATGTGCAGCGAGTGACCACCGCCCGCCGCCCAGCCCGGGATCACCGCGATGACCACCTTCGGCATGAAGCGGATGAGGCGCTGCACTTCGAGGATGTGGAGACGCCCCGCCCGTGCGGGGTCCTGAACGGCGGTCTCGTCCTCGGAGTACTTGTACCCATCGCGGCCACGGATGCGCTGGTCCCCTCCCGAGCAGAACGCCCAGCCGCCGTCCTTCGGGCTGGGGCCGTTGCCGGTGAGCAGGACCACCCCCACCCGGGGGTTCTGCCGTGCGGCGTCCAGCGCCCGGTACAGCTCATCGACCGTGTGGGGGCGGAAGGCGTTGCGCACCTCCGGCCGGTCGAACGCGATCCGGGCGATCCGGCCATCGAGCGACAGGTGGGAGGTGATGTCGGTGAACCGCTCCGCCCCGGGCGCGACCTCCCAGACGGTCTCGTCGAAGATCTCCGAGACGCTCATGCGCGCCCTCCGTTCTTGTCGTCGCGCCAGCGCAGCCAGTTGCGCACGGCGTCGTAGTCGTAGTCGGGCCCGGAGAAGCCGAGCGTGAACAGGCGCGTCCCGGCCGCGTGGAGCGCGTCCGCATCCGCCGTCCCGCGGCCCTTCAGATCGTTGGAGACGGTCAGACCGGAGACGTCGGTGCCCTCCGTCTCCGCCCAGCGCTCGATGACGCCCAGCTTGTGGGCCACCTCGTCCGGGGACACGAAGCTGTGCCAGATGTCGGCGTGGCGTGCGACGATGCGCAGGGTCTTCTGCTCCCCCTTGCCTCCGATGAGCACCGGGATGCGGCGGGTGGGCGCGGGGTTCAGCTTCGCCCAGCGGGCGGTCACCCGGTCGAGTCCCGCGGCGAGGTCGTTCAGGCGGGATCCGGCGGTACCGAACTCGTACCCGTATTCGTCGTAGTCCCGCTGGAACCAGCCCGAGCCGGTACCGAACACGAAGCGCCCGACGCCGCCCTTGGCGCTGATGTGGTCGATCGTGCGGGCCATGTCCGCCTGCAGGTCCGGGTTGCGGTAGCTGTTGCAGTTCACCAGGGCACCGAACTCGACCCGTTCGGTCTGCTCCGCCCATGCCGCGAGCATGGTCCACGACTCGAAGTGCGCGCCGTCCGGGTCTCCGTGCAGCGGGAAGAAGTGGTCCCAGTTGAACAGCAGATCCACCCCCATGTCCTCGAGACGCAGGACCGCGTCGCGCAGCTGCTCGTAGGAGACCTGCTGGGGTTCGAGCTGGACGCCGAGGCGCACCGGGGTGTCGAGAAGAGGCATACCGCCAGCCTATGACCGGGGACGACGGTGCCGTCTGTCGCGCCGCGCCCGTTCCGCCCGGCGCCCGGGTGCAGGATGGGGGCATGGTTCCGGATCTCGCCCAGGTGCGTGCCGAGGCGCACGTCGTGGCCCTTCCCCTGCGCACGCGGTTCCGCGGGATCGAGGTGCGGGAGGCCCTCGTCTTCGAAGGACCCGAGGGATGGGCCGAGTTCTCCCCCTTCGTGGAGTACGACGATGCGGAGGCCGCCGCGTGGCTCGCCGCTGCCGTGGACTTCGCCTGGCGGGAGCAGCCGCATCCGCTGCGCGAGAGCATCCCGGTCAACGCGACGATCCCCGCCGTCGACGCCGGACGCGCCGTGGAGGTGCTGTCGCACTTCGACGGCTGCCGGACCGCGAAGGTCAAGGTGGCCGAGCGCGGCCAGACCCTCGCCGACGATGTGGCGCGGGTGCGGGCCGTCCGGGAGGCGATGGGCCCGGAGGGGCGGGTGCGCATCGATGCGAACGGCGCCTGGAACGTCGACGAGGCCGAGCACGCCCTCTACGCTCTCGCCCCGTTCGACCTGGAGTACGCCGAGCAGCCCTGCGCCACGGTCCCCGAGCTGGCGGAGCTGCGCGAGCGCGTGCGGCATGCGGACATCCCCATCGCCGCGGACGAGAGCGTGCGCAAGGCCGAGGATCCCCTGCGGGTCGCCCGCGAGGGCGCCGCCGACCTGATCGTGGTGAAGGCCGCGCCGCTCGGCGGCGTGCGTCGTGCGCTCGAGATCGTCGCGGAGGCGGGCCTGCCCGCCGTCGTCTCCAGCGCCCTGGACACCTCGGTGGGACTCGGGATGGGGCTCGCCCTGGCGGCGGCACTGCCGGACCTGGAGTTCGACTGCGGCCTCGGCACCGCGTCTCTGCTGGCGGCGGACGTGACCTCCGCTCCGTTGCGCGCGGAGGGCGGATCCATCGTGGTGCGGCGCGCGGTCCCGGAGCCGGACCTGCTGCGCGCCTTCGCGGCCTCCCCGGAACGCCGCGACTGGTGGTTCGAGCGACTCGCCCGCTGCCACGCCCTGCTGGCGCGCTGACGCCGCACACGGGCCGGTCACGACAGCGCGGCTTCAGTCGATCGGGCCGTCCGCGATGGCGGAGGCCAGCAGTGCCGTGCGCTCGGCCACGAGCCGGAGTGTCGCATCCGCGTCCAGGTCGGCGATGACCGCGTGCACGGCGGCGGAATCCCAGTTCTGGATCAGCAGCCGCGCAGCGTCGGCCGCGGGCAGCCGCAACCGCAGCCCGTACCGGGTGGCCAGGTCGGCGATGATGCCGGTCACGCGCTCGACCATCGCCTCCTGCCATTCCAGGTATGCGGATGCGAGCCGCCGGTCCCGCATCGCGTTGGTGCGGATCTCGCTCATGAGCACGATCCCGGCACGGTCCTCGCCCTCGAGGTCCAGCACGCGCATCACGATGTCGGCGGGAGAGGCCTGCGCGGCACCCTCGTCCTCGAGTTCCCGGATCCGGGAGGAGACGCGCTCGAGCTTCTGCTCGGATACGCGCTGCATCATCCCCGCGAACAGCTCCTCCTTCGTCGCGAAGTTGGAGTAGAACGCGCCGCGGGTGAAGCCGGCACGCTCGCTGATCGCCTCGACCGAGGCGCCGTCGAGGCCCGACTCCGCGAAGACCTCGGAGGCGGCGGCCATGAGCCGCGCTCGGGTGTTCTCCCTGCTGCGCGGTGATGACGTCCCGACCGGAGCCTCGGTCATGCTCGCTCCCCTCCGCGGTTCCCATCCGACGCCCAGGGTGCGGTCGGATACGGAGATTAGGATACACACCTGTATCCGATACGAATCTGTATCGACCAGCGACATCGCAGCCCCGGAGGCGCCCGTGTCCACGCTCCTGTACTCGCTCGGCCGCTGGTCGTACCGGCACCCCTGGCGGGTCCTCCTCGGCTGGGTGCTCCTGCTCGCCCTCGCGGGCGCGGGCGCCGGGCTGTTCATGAAGGGCACGGACAACAGCTTCACCATCCCGGGCACCGAATCGCAGGCGGGCCTGGAGCAGCTCAACCGCACCTTCCCGCAGGTCAGCGGGACGAACGCGCAGTTCATCGTCGTCGCCGACGATGGACAGTCGGTGACGGACCCGCCCTACCGGGACGCGATCGGCGGGGCCATCGCCGACATCGAGGACCTCGACGGCGTCCTGGCCGTCACGGACCCGTTCGACGACATGATCAGCGGCAGCGTCTCGGACGACGAGGGCGCGGCGATCGTACGGATGCAGTTCGCCGGGCAGAGCACCGAGGTGCCGGAGGAGACGGTCACGGCGCTCGAGGACATCGTCGACGACTTCGCCGGGCAGCTGCCGGACGGCTCCCAGGTGCAGTTGGGCGGCGACCTCTTCGCGCTCTCCGTGCCGGGCGTCACCGTCACCGAGCTGCTGGGGCTCGCCATCGCCCTGGTCGTGCTCATCGTGACCTTCCGGTCGTTCGTGGTCGCGGGTCTGCCCCTGCTCACCGCGGTACTCGGCGTGGGACTGTCGATGGCGCTGATCTTCGTCGCCACGGCGTTCGCCTCGGTGTCCTCCACGACGCCCCTGCTCGCGCTGATGCTGGGGCTCGCGGTCGGCATCGACTACTCGCTGTTCATCATCTCCCGGCACCAGGATCAGACCCGCGACGGGACTGACCCCGAGGAATCCGCCGCGCGAGCGACCGGCACCGCCGGCTCGGCCGTGGTCTTCGCCGGCATCACCGTGCTGATCGCGCTCATCGGACTCGGCTTCGCCGGGATCCCGTTCCTCACCACGATGGGCGTGGCCGCCGCGGTCGCCGTCGCCATCGCGGTCGCCGTCGCCGTCACCCTCACCCCCGCCCTCCTCGGGCTCGTGAAGGGACGGGTCCTCGGATGGCGACGTCGACGCCCACGGAAGGACGCCGCCCCCGCCGCGCGCTCGCGCGGGTTCGCCGCACGGTGGGTCTCCCTCGTGACGCGCCATCCGGTCGTGACGACGATCACCGTGGTCGTGACGCTCGGCGTCATGGCGATCCCCGCGCTGAACCTCGCCCTGGCCCTGCCGAACGCCGGACAGCTCCCGAAGGACGACCCCGCCCGCATCGCCTACGACCTCACGAGCGAGCACTTCGGCCCGGGCGCCAACGGTCCGCTGATCATGACCGGCACGATCGTCACCTCCAACGATCCGCTCACCCTGATGACCGACCTCGGCGAGGAGATCGAGCGGATCCCGGGCGTGAAGGAGGTGGCCCTGGCCACCCCGAACGAGACCGCCGACACCGGCATCGTGCAGATCGTCCCGGAGACCGCCCCGGACGACCCGGCGACCGCAGACCTCGTACGCGAACTCCGCGCCCAGCACGACAGGCTGCTGGACGAGTACGGCGTCGACCTCCAGGTGACCGGCTTCACGGCAGTCGCGATCGACATCTCGGACCGGCTCGGCGGGGCGCTGCTCCCCTTCGGCCTGTTCGTGGTGGGGCTCTCGCTCATCCTGCTGATGGTGGTGTTCCGCTCGGTCTGGGTGCCCATCAAGGCGGCACTGGGCTACCTGCTGTCGGTCGCTGCCGCATTCGGCGTGGTCGCCGCCGTGTTCGAATGGGGCTGGTTCGCCGACGCGCTCCACGTCGCCCGCACCGGACCCATCATCAGCTTCATGCCGATCGTGCTGATGGGCGTCCTGTTCGGCCTCGCGATGGATTACGAGGTTTTCCTCGTCTCCCGGATGCGGGAGGACTACGTGCACGCCCGCCGTGCCGCCGGCGGCCGCGTCGGGCGCCGGATGGCGATCGAGGCCGTGCGCAGCGGCTTCACCGCATCCGCCCGCGTGGTCACGGCCGCCGCCGTCATCATGTTCGCCGTCTTCGCGGCGTTCATCCCGGAGGGCGATTCCAGCCTCAAACCGATCGCCCTCGGTCTCGCCGCCGGCATCGCGATCGACGCCTTCCTGGTCCGGATGACGCTCGTGCCCGCCGTCATGGCGCTGCTGGGCACGCGCGCCTGGTGGATGCCGCGCTGGCTCGACCGTCTCCTGCCGCACTTCGACATCGAGGGCGAGGCCGTCGAGCGCGAGCTCGCCCTGGCGAACTGGGAGGGCGACGGATCCACGGTCGTCGTGGTCTCGGAGGGTCTGGCGCTCCGGGACACCGCCGATGCACCGGTCTACGGCCCGGTCGATCTCCGGGTGCGTCCGGGCGACGCGCTCGTCGTCACGGCGGACGACCCGCATGCGGCGCGCGCGCTCGCGCTGACGATCGCGGGGCGCCTCTCCCCGAGCGACGGCCGCCTGCGCGTCGCGGGCCACCTGCTCCCCGAGCGCGCCGCCTGGGTGCGCGCCCGCGTCTCCCTCGCCCTGCTCGGGTCCACGGAGGATCCCGTCGCCGAACTCCGCCGCGCTCTGGCGGGGTCGCCCGTCCTCGTCGTCCTGGAGGGCTTCGACACGCTCGAGCGCCTCCCCCGCGCCGCCCGCGATCACGCGCTGGGGATGCTGCGGGATGCCGCATCCGGGCGCTCCCTCACCGTCGTCGCCACCGTCGCCGGGACCCCCGCCGACGTCGCGGCGGCACGCACTCTCCTCATCGACGCGGGCCTGCGCGGGATCGAACCGATCTCGCTGCCGACCGCGATCACCGACACAGAGGTCCTCGCATGAGTCTTCCCGTGGAACGCACCCGGTCCCGCCGGCCCATCACCTGGGTCACCCTCGTCGGCGTGCTGCTGCTACCGGTCATCATCGGCGCCATCCTCGTCGCCGCCCTGTACAACCCCACCGAGCGCCTCGGCAACATGAGCGCCGCCATCGTGAACCAGGACGAGGCGGTCGAGATCGACGGACAGCTCGTCCCGCTCGGCCGACAGCTCACCGGCGGTCTGGTCGCCGGGTCGGCTGAGCTCGACAGCAACATCGACTGGACGATCTCCAACGAGGAGGATGCGGCGTCCGGGCTCGCGGACGGCACCTACAGCGCGATCGTCACCATCCCGAGCGACTTCTCCGCGGCGGCGACCTCCACAGCGCCCGGATCGGTCCCGCAGCGCGCGACGATCGAGGTGGAGACGGCACCGGACGGCAGGATCGTCGATGACGCCATCACCGCGCAGATCGCGCAGACCGCCGCCGCGGTGTTCGGCAGCGAGCTCTCCAAGACGTACCTGCAGAACGTGTTCCTCGGCTTCACGACTCTGCAGGAGCAGCTGGGCGAGGCGGCGTCCGGCGCGGGCGAACTCGCCGACGGCGCCGGTGAGGCGGCCGCCGGTGCGGGAGCCCTCGCAGACGGCGCCGCGCAATTGGGCGACGGGGCCGGGCAGCTCGCCGGAGGCGCCCGGGGCGTCGCCGACGGCGCCGGGCAGCTCGCCGCCGGTGCCGGAGCGCTGGCCGGCGGCGCCGCCTCCGCGGCGAGCGGCCTGAACGACTGGGCGAACGGGGCCGACGAGCTCGCCTCCGGAAGCCGTGGCATCGCCGACGGACTGAACGCCGCAGCCGGGGCGATCCCCCCGGAGGTGGTCGATGCCGCCACCCGGTTCGCCGCGAACACGACCGCCATCAACGCCGCGTTGACGGAGGCGGCGGACGACCTCGCCCGCTTCGCTGCGGAATGCGACCCGGCGACCTCCTCACCGGAGTTCTGCGCCGCGCTCGCGACTGCGGCGGAAGACGCGCAGGCGGAGCTCCCGAACGCCACCGCCCTGGTGGACCAGGCGGGCGTCGTCGCCGCAGGAGTGGGCGGCCTGACGGCCGGCCTGCAGGAGCTCTCGGCCGGTTCCACCCGGATCGCAGACGGCGTCAGCGCGCTCGCCTCGGGTGCACGCGACGCCGCGAACGGGGTGGCCGGCCTCTCCGACGGAGCCGCGCAGCTCGCTGCGGGCGCCTCCGCGCTCGATTCGGGAGCGGACCAGCTCGCAGCGGGGACCGGCTCCCTCGCCGCCGGCGCCGGGGAGCTGTCGACGGGGGTGGACGCCTTCGGCACCGGGATCGGCCAGCTCGCCGACGGCACGCGGTCGCTCGCCGACGGTCTCGGTACGGCGGTCGAGGAGATCCCGGGCTACACCGACGACGAAGCGACGGATCTCGCCGCGGTGGTCGCCGATCCGGTGTCCACGGCGGGCCTCGGCACGAACCTGTTCGGCGCATCCGCCATCCCGCTGCTGGCCATGCTCGTGCTCTGGTTCGGCGGGCTGAGCACGTTCGTCGTCCTGCAGGCGGTGTCGCGCCGCGCGCTGTCCAGCCGCCGGCCGTCCGCGCTGCTGATGCTGCGCTCATTCCTGCCCGCCGCGGGCATCGGCGCCCTGCAGGGCCTGCTGGTGGCCGGGATCGTCCAGCTCGCGGCGTCGTACGACTGGGCGGAATGGTCGCTGTTCGCGGCGCTCTGCGTCGTGGCCGGTGTCGCGTTCGCGGCGGTCAACCAGGCCCTCGTGGCCGTCTTCGGCGGCGCGGGCCGGTGGATCGCGGCCGTAGCCGGAGCGCTCGCCCTCGCCACCGGCGTGGTGTCGACCGTGCCGACGGTACTGACCGAGGCGGCCGCGTTCCTGCCCACGGCTCCGGCGTACTCGGCGATGCTGGGCGCGCTCACCTCGTCCGGCGGCATCGCCGCGGGTGTGGCCGGGATGCTGGTTTGGACCGTCCTCTCGCTCGTCGCGACGACGCTCATGGTGGCGCGTCGCCGCACCGTGTCCGCGCGCGCGGCACTGTCCGCATCCGCGCTCTGACGAACCCCGCGCCGCGGGCGCCGGAGCGGCGGATGGCCGGCCCGGCCGGGTCACCTACTTCGCAGTTCCGCACGGCCTCCGCACGATCCGCCCGGGATTCTCCGTAGTCTGTGCGATCCTGCGCGTCAGCTCTCCGCGCGCGGACCGCGAGGCCGGGCCCGCGCGCGGGTCGTGCGAGACGTGCCGACCGGGATCATCGGAAGGGCGAGGCCGGCGAAGGCGAGCAACGGCCAGAAGCTGCCCGTGACGACGGCCAGCACGATGCCGAGGATGGCGAGACCGATCGCGAGCACCCAGGTGACCGCCCGCAACCACATCGGGACTCCCGCACGAGAGCCGTTCATGCCCTGAACCCTCACCGCACGCACGCCCGGCACGGAAGGGTCAGCTCAGACCGCTGTAGACGTGCAGGCCCTTGAAGAACATGTTCACGATCGTGAAGTTGAACATGACCGCGGCGAAGCCGATGATCGACAACCAAGCCGACCGGCTCCCGCGCCACCCGCGGGTCGCGCGGGCGTGGATGTAGCCGGCGTAGAGCACCCAGATGACGAAGGTCCAGACCTCCTTGGTGTCGAAGCCCCAGTAGCGGCCCCAGGCGTCGTTGGCCCAGATCGAGCCGGCGATGAGGGTGAACGTCCAGGAGATGAACCCGATGATCGCGAAGCGGTACGCCAGCGACTCCAGGTTGTCCGCGCTCGGCAGGGTCCGGAGGAACCCGGGTCCCGAGCTCTTTCCTGCGCCGACGCCGTCCGCGGCCATCGCCGCCTTGCGCTCGCGGCGGGCCTGCATGAGCTGCAGCACCGACAGCGCGAAGGCGAGGGCGAACAGCGCCGTCGCGAGCGATGCGACGAACACGTGCACGACCAGCCAGACGCTCTTCAGCGGATCGGACAGCGGCGTGATCTGCACGTAGAAGCCGAGGGTCGCGCCGCCGAGCAGGAGCACGACGAGGCCGGTGATGAACGAGCCGAGGAACCTCAGGTCGTACCGGAACAGCACCACCAGGTACACCGCGACGATGAGCATCGTGCCGGTCAGGGCGAACTCGTACATGTTCGACCACGGCACCCGCTCCGCGGCGATGCCCCGGGTGATGTCGCCGGCGAGGTGGAACAGGAACCCGAGCCAGGTGAGGGAGGTGCCGATCCGCGCCCACAGCGGACGGGAGCGCTCGCGGCCGCGCGCGGACAGGGATGCGGCGGCGGCCTCCTCGCTCGCGCGCACCTGCGCGATCGTCTCACCGCCGGCGCCGACGAGCTCTCGCTCGCGCACCCGGGAGTCCTGCCCGTCGACGGCCAGCGCGGAGCGCCGAGCCAGATCGATGGAGTATGCGAGGAACGCGAGCGCGTAGATCGCGATGGCCGTCCACACCAGGAGCACGGAGACCTGGTCGAGGGAGAGCTGATCCGTCATGCCGTCAGTCTACTTTCGGAGAGGATTCGGGGGCAGGGCCGGGCGCAGCCGCGGACTCCGCTGAGGTGGGCAGGGAGGTCGCGCCGAGTTCCTTCTGCAGGTCCTGGGCGTGACGGGCGGCGAGCTGGTCGATCGCCACGGCGAGTTGCGGGTCCTCCCCACGCGCCAGCGCGGCGTACTCGACGCGCAGCGTGCCGGCATCCGGAGTGATCCGCACCCACATGCGCCGGCGCGGCACGAACAGCGCCAGCAGCAGTCCGCCCAGCGCCAGCACCGCGAACAGCAGTACCCAGGGCGCCCCCACGTCGCGGTGAATGGAGAGGGAGACGAAACGCTTGACGGCGTCGGTGTAGTCCCCGCCGGCGGCGTCGGTGGACGCATCCACCGTTCCGTCGGTGGGCGTGACGGTCGGGTCGGCGGCGTTCTCGAAGGTGATCGAGCCGAGTCCGTCCGGAAGTTCGGCGCTCTGGCCGGGGAGCAGCTGGATGGAGTCCACCCCGGTCTTGCCGCCCGTGAGCTGGGTCATGCCCGTCGGGTCGAGGGTGTACACCGAGCGCGGCGTGCCGTCGTCGATGCCGAGGTCTCCCGCGTAGACGTTGAGGGTCAGTACGGGGAAGACGAGATCCGGGTACACCGACGTGAACGCACCGGAGTCGAGTTCCTGCATCGTGGGATAGAAGAACCCCACGAGCCCGACCTGCTCCGGGAGTCCGTCCGCGATCTTGACGACGCCGAGCGAGGTCATGTTGTTGTCCTGCGGGAGGAACGGCACGTTGTCGTGGAAGATCACGGTGCCCTCGGCGTCTCGCACCGTGATGGTGGGCGCGTAACCGTTCCCCATCAGGTAGATGCGGTCGCCGGCGATGTCGAGCGGGTGGTTGACCCGCACCTCGCCCTGCTGGGGTTCCTCGCCCGGCAACTGCGTGGTGACGTGCGCGACGAAGTCGCCCGCCTGCCCCGGGGCGGCGGAGCCGGCCGGCTGGTAGGTCAGGTCGAAGCGGTCCAGCACGATCGAGTACGGCGGCAGGTTGTCCGGGTCGACGAACCGGCCCGGATTGAACGACGAGTAGTCGGTCAGCGCGTTGACGAAGCTCTGACCCTGCACGATCGCCCGCTGACCCGTGTAGGTGAGCGCTCCGCCCACACCGACGGCGATGAGCACCCCGACCAGGGCGATGTGGAAGATGAGGTTTCCGGTCTCACGGAGATACCCCCGTTCCGCCGACACGGAGAGCGACCCACGCCCGTCATAACGGTGGACGCGGTAGCGCGCCCCGCGCAGCTGGGTGCCGGCGATCTCGATCGCGCGCTCCGCCTCCGCGGCGGCATCCGCCCCCTCGGGCAGGACGAAGGTGCGCTCGCGGTGGTCGTCGAGACGCGAGAGCCGGGCGGGCGTGCGCGGAGGAAGGGCGCGCAGAGCCTTCCAGTGGTGCTTGGCGCGCGGGATCACGCACCCGATCAGCGAGATGAACAGCAGGATGTAGATCGACGAGAACCACACCGAGGAGTAGACGTCGAACAGCTGGATCCCGTCGAGGATGGGGAACAGGTCCGGGTTGTCGGTGCGGTACTGCGTGACGCCGTTGGGGTCGGCGGACCGCTGCGGGAAGATCGATCCCGGGATCGCCGCGATCGCCAGCAGGAGCAGCAGCACGAGCGCCGTGCGCATGCTGGTCAGCTGACGCCATCCCCAGCGCAGCCACTCGACCAGGCCCAGCCTGGGACCGGTGACCGTGCCGTCATCACCCCCGAAGGTGTCGGGACCGGGCGCGGACGACTGCCCGTCCACGTGGTCGGTCGGCCGAAGCGGATCGGTCGTCCGGTCGTCAGAGCGGAGCCGGGACATTGAGGAACACCCCCTGCAGATAGGACATGAGGGATCCCCACACGCCTGAGACCATGAGCACGCCGAGTGCGATGAGCAGCACGCCGCCGATGATGTTGACGGCGCGGATGTGGCGCCGCAGGAACCCGACGGAACGGGACGCCCAGCCGAACCCCGCGGCGACGAGCAGGAACGGCACGCCGAGACCGAGCGAGTACGCGAGACCGAGGATGGCCGCCCGCCCCGGGTCGCCGAGGTTCCAGGAGACCGCGATGATCGCACCGAGGGTCGGTCCGATGCACGGCGCCCAGCCGATGCCGAGGGCGAGCCCCAGCAGCGGAGCGCCCACGAGCCCGACGTTTCCGCGAACGGCGGGCTTCAGCGTCCGCTGCGCGAAGCCGAACAGCCCCACGAAGACGAGACCGAGCAGCACCACGACGAGACCGAGCAGCCGCGTGATGAGGTCCTGGTACTCGATGAAGAAGCGGCCGAGGGTCCCGCCGAGGACCACCGCGGCCATGAACACCACCGTGAACCCGGCGATGAACAGCAGCACGCCGAGCATGAGCCGGCCGCGTCCGTTCTCCCCTCGACGAGCGCTGGACTCGACCTGGCCGCCGAGGAACCCGAGGTACCCGGGCACGAGCGGCAGGACGCAGGGAGAGAGGAACGACACGAGCCCGGCGGCGAGGGCGAGCGGGATCGCGATCCAGAGCGCCCCCTCGGCGACGATCCCGTTCACGAGGACTCCGCGAGCGCGTCGCGGACGAGCGTGGTGAGGATCGACGGCTCGGAGAGTTCTCCCACGATGCGGGCGGCCACCCGGCCTTGCTTGTCCAGGACGAGGGTCGTGGGCGTGGCGCTGAGCGGGGTCGCGGTGGCGAACGCGAGCTTGAGCTCGCTGTCGTCCACGGCGAGCAGGCTCGGGTAGGTGACCCCGTTGTCCCGGCCGAAGGCGGCGACCGTGGCGGCCTGGTCGTATGTGTTCACCCCGAGGAAGCGCACCGGCTCGTCGGCGACGGCCTGGTAGGCCTCCTCGAGACGCGGCGCCTCGACGATGCACGGTCCGCACGCGGCGTACCAGAAGTTGACGACGACGACCTCGCCGGCGACGTCGTCGCTGGTCACGGTCTCACCCGTCTCCGTGACGCCGGAGAACACCACCGGATCGGTGCGGTCCCGCTCGGCGATCTCCACGACCTGGAGGCCGTCCGCGCCGATGAAGCCCTTGTTCGACCCCTCGCGGTACTGGTCGGCCAGCGGGTCGCTCGAGCAGGCCCCGAGCGTCAGCGCGAGGACGGCTGCCGCGGTCACGGATGCGGCACGGGTCAGGAATGTCCGGGTGTTCATACCGCTCCCACATCGATGGCGCCGGCGGCGGTCGCCGGCTCGGCGTAGCCCACTTCACGCCAGCCCCCCGGCCCGCCTTCGAAGCTCGTCACGCTCGAGAGCGCGCATCGCCGACGACGCGGGTCGTGCCGGAGCCGCTCGCCCGCCACGGCGAGGTGGGTGATCCAGATGGGCAGCTGATGACTCACGATCACGACGTCACCGGCGGGAACCGCATCCCAGGCACGTCCCATGGCCCGCTGCATGCGCTCCACGACCTGCGCGTACGGCTCGCCCCAGCTGGGGACCTCCGGCCGGCGCAGGTGGTGCCAGTTCAGCGGGTTCATCATGGCGCGCTTCATCCGGCGCCCCTCGAAGACGTTCGTGGGTTCGATCACGTCCTCGTCGATCACGGGCGGGATGCCGAAGATCTCGGTGAACGGCTCCGCGGACTCGCGGGTGCGCTGCAGGGGCGAGCACACCAACGCGGTGACCGGGCGGTCGAGCCCGTGTACGTACTCGGCGGCCTGCCGGGCCATCCGTCGCCCGGCGACGCTCAGACGGAACTCCGGAAGCCGGCCGTAGAGCACGCGCGTGGGATTGTGGACCTCCCCGTGGCGCACGAGGTGGAGGCGATCGGCGGGCACCCGGCAAGTCTACGTGGGAGGGTTCTCCGGATTGCCTGAACGCGGGCCGTGAAGGCTGTTCAGCGCGGGGCCCTCCGCAGCACGACGGCGGTCGCGGAGGATTCCGCGGATGCGCACCGTGAGGAACCAGGCGAGTGCGCCGGCCACGGCGACGATCACGAGCAGCTGGAACGCCTCTGCGTACCGCTCGACGACGGGCCAGGCCTCGCCGAGCAGGAACCCGGCGAGGACGAAGATCGTGTTCCAGATGAGGCTGCCCGCCGCGGTGAGCAGCCCGAACTTCCACAGCGGCATGCGGGTGATCCCGGCGGGGATCGAGATCAGGCTGCGGAACAACGGGATCATCCGGCCGAAGAACACGGCCTTCCCCCCGTGCCGCACGAACCAGGCGACGGTGCGGTCGATGTCCTCGGGATGCAGCAGCGGCACCCGGGCCGCGATGCGCCGCAGCCGGTCCACCCCCAGCCATGCCCCGATGCCGTACAGCATGAACGCGCCGACCACCGATCCGAGGGTGGTCCACAGCAGCGCCTCGGTCAGCGTGAACGAGCCCCGGCTGGCGGCGAGACCCGCCATGGGCAGGATGGCCTCGCTCGGCAGCGGCGGGAAGAGGTTCTCCAGCGCGATGGCGATGCCGGCGCCGATGGGGCCGATCACCTCCATGAGCGTGACGATGGTCTCCATCAGGGAGGTCAGCCAGGACCCCTCGGACGTGTGCACGGGGACGGCGGCGGCGGTCATCGGGTGTCCTTGAGGGCTCGGTGATCGCGCACCCCGACGGGGCGGCGTTTCCGCGACGCTACCGAGCGAAGGTTAACCGCCCCTGGGAGCGGACCTCAGATCGCGGCCCACACCAGCACGGCGCCTGTCCCCCAGAGCACGGCCGCCACGAGAAGACCGAGGAGCGGCACCCAGTACCCACGACGACGGGCGACCAGCAGCGCGACGGTGGCCGCCAGGCACAGCACGAGCACCATCCAGGGGGTCGTCAACGCCGTCCAGACCCCGGCGTCGCGCTCGGCGCCCTCGCAGACTCGGCCGCCCCGCCCGCAGGATGCACCCGCGAGCGCGAGGAAGACGGCTGCGGCGGATCCGAGCGTCGCCGCGGCGGCGAGGAGCACGAGCAGCACCGAGCTCAGAGCGACATCCCAGGCCTTGCGCCTCCGGGCGGCCTGCGGCATCCGCGTGGCGGGTGCCGGCACCGGATCGCGCGGGGACGTGGGCGGATGGGTGCCGACGCGGTACGCCTCGGGGGGCATCGTGTACACACCCGCGTTCTCGTCCGGGACCGATCCGTTCACCTCGTCATCGTAGGGGCCGCGGCGTCCGCGCCTCGCGCACGTAGACTGATCCCTCGTGAGCGAACGAGCACTGGTAGAGCAGCTGAAGACCCTTCCCGCGGGCACCGTCACGGTGTCCGGGTGGGTCGAGACCGTCCGGGACCAGAAGAAGGTGCAGTTCGTCATCCTCCGGGACGAGACCGGTGCCGTGCAGCTGGTGAACCCGGCGACGCGGGAGATCGGCGAGGATGCGGACGATGCCGCCAAAGCCGCGCTCGCCCTGACCGAGACCATCTCGGCTCTCGCGACCGGAACCTTCCTGACCGTGACGGGCGAGCTGAAGCACGACGAGCGGGTCAAGCTCGGCGGTGTGGAGATCAAGATCCACTCCCTGGACATCGCCGCCGCGGCCAACCCGGAGACGCCCATCGCCGCCGACTCGAGCGTCGACAAGCGGATGGACTGGCGCTTCCTGGACCTGCGTCAGCGCCGCAACAACCTGATCTTCCGCGTGCAGACCACCCTCGAGCACGCCATGCGCACGTACTGGATCGAGCGCGACTACATCGAGGTGCACTCGCCCAAGCTGATGGCCTCGCCCTCGGAGTCCAACGCCGAGCTGTTCTCGCTCGAGTACTTCGGTGACCAGACCGCCTACCTCGCGCAGAGCCCGCAGTTCTTCAAGCAGATGGCGCAGGTCGCCGGCTTCGGCAAGATCTTCGAGATCGCCCCCGCGTTCCGTGCCGACCCGTCCTTCACCAGCCGGCACGCGACCGAGTTCACCTCGATCGACGCGGAGATCAGCTGGATCGATTCCCACGAGGACGTCGCCCGGATGCAGGAGGAGCTCATCCAGTTCGCCTTCCAGGCGGTCAAGGACAAGCACGGCGCCGAGATCGAGGAGCTCTTCGGGCTCGAGGTCCAGGTGCCCAGCATCCCGTTCCCCCGCATCCCGCTCGCGGAGGCCCGCGATATCGTGGCCTCCCGGGGATACGAGATCCCCCGCACCGACGGGGACCTCGACCCGGAGGGCGAGCGCCAGATCGCCGCGCACGTGCAGGAGACCTACGGCCACCAGTTCGTGTTCATCACGGACTACCACCCCGAGATCCGCGCGTTCTACCACATGCGCGATGAGGAGACCGGTCTGACGAAGAGCTACGACCTGCTCTTCAAGGGAGTCGAGATCACCACCGGCGCCCAGCGCGAGCACCGCGTCGACGTGCTCATCGAGCAGGCCAAGGAGAAGGGTCTCGACCCCGAGCACCTCGACTTCTACTTCGACTTCTTCCGGTTCGGCGCCCCGCCGCACGGCGGGTTCGGCATGGGCCTCGCCCGTGTGCTGATGCTGATGCTGGGCGAGTCCTCCATCCGCGAGGTCACCTACCTGTTCCGCGGGCCGACGCGCCTCGCGCCGTAGCCGCGACCGAAGGGCCGGGAGGATGCAGCATCCTCCCGGCCCTTTCGTCTGCCCCGTGCCCCCCCTGCCCCGGCGCCCCGCAGCACCCGCCCGCAGCGCCCGCCGCACAGCCCGCCGCACAACGGCGGAGAAGCCGCCCGACACCCCGACCCGGGACCCCCGAACCCCGGGTGTCGCCCACGATCCGTGCCGTTGTGCCGCACCACGAACGGGCGGATGCGGCGACGCACGCAGCGCGGGCGGGGCGGGGCGGATGCGGCGGCCCGAGCGGGCGGGAACCGCTCAGAGGGCGGCGGGCACCGAACGGTAGGCGGCCCCGGGGTGCTCGGGCGCGAGGTGGGGGCCCCCGCCCCCGAGACGTTCCCGGAGCGTCATCGCCGGCTGCTCGATCGGGGCGACCAGCCCGCGCCGGCGCATCTCGGGCATCACGAGTGCGGTGAAGCTCTCGAAGGTCCCGGTGTGGTCGGGCTGGACGAGGAACCCGTCCGCATCGATCCGCTCGATGACCGCGGCCGCCTCGTCCACCACCTGCTCGGGCGTACCGATGTACGGCTCCCCCATCACGCTGTTGCGCTGGAACTCCTCGAGGATCTCCCGCACCGTCGGGGCGCTCGGGCCGAGGAACCGCTCCACGTTCGTGCGCCCGGTCTGGGTGAGGCCCGCCTCCGGATCCAGCGGCTTCTCGGGATCCATGCCGGACAGGTCCAGTCCGGTGTAGAAGGCGTAGAGGGCCGCGGCCTCCTCGAGCGACCGGGTGGACGACTGCCTCGCCCGGATGCGCAGCGCCTCCTCCTCCGTCTCCGCGACGTAGAAGGTACCGGCGACCAGGCACTTGATCGAGCGCGGATCCCGCCCGTACGCCTCCGCCCGACGTCGGATGTCGGCGATCTGCTCCGCCATCGCCTCGGGCTCGGCCGCGAGGAAGACCGCCTCCGCGTATCGGGCGGCGAGGTCGCGTCCGGGCGCTGAGGTGCCCGCCTGGAAGAGCGTGGGGGTGCGCTGGGGCCCCGGGGGGATCGTGAGGACGCCCTTGGCGTCGAAGTGCGGTCCGTGGTGCTCGATCTCCCGCACCCGCTCCGGATCGGCGAACATCGGGCGCTCGCGGTCCACGACGAGCCCGCCCTCGTCCCAGCATCCCTCCCAGAGCTTGAGCGAGAGGTCGACGTGATCCGCGGCGATCTCGTACCGCTTGTCATGCTCG
Organism: Microbacterium caowuchunii; assembly: GCF_008727755.1. Classification (NCBI taxonomy): domain Bacteria; kingdom Bacillati; phylum Actinomycetota; class Actinomycetes; order Micrococcales; family Microbacteriaceae; genus Microbacterium; species Microbacterium caowuchunii. Next base: position 600,048 of record NZ_CP044231.1, on the reverse strand, counting down.
ATGAGCGGGATGCCGAAGAGCCTCGCCGACGCGTTCTGCCCGGCTCCGGTGACGATGTTCCACCCGATCCGGCCGCGGGTGATGTGGTCCAGCGTCGCCATCTTGCGCGCCACCATCGGGGGCTTCTCCACCGTCGTCGAGAGGGTCACGACGAGACCGAGCTTCTCCGTGACCGTCGCGAGCGCCGGCAGCACCGCCATCGGATCGCCCTTCGGGAACTGCGCGGCCGTCCGCAGGGCCGCATCGGGGATGGCGTCATCGACGACGGGGTAGCCGTAGTCGTCGGCGAAGAAGAGAAAGTCGACCCCGGCCGCCTCGAGGCTCCGCGCCATCCTGACCCAGTGGTCGACGTCGAGGAAGCTCGTCGAGGTGTTCTCCGGGAGCCGCCACGCCCCCATGAGTCCCATGGATTGGAACATCCCGATCTTCCAGGGTGACGGCATGTGCGACCTCCGCGTGTTTTCTGAACTGAACGGTTCACACACTACGGAGGCCGTGTTTCCGTGGCGTCACGACGCCGAGACGTTCGGTTACGGAGCGAGCACCGACGGGAAATACGCGAGCAGCCCGCGGATGCCGGCGCGATACGCGGCGCGCAGGAGTCCCGGGTCCGCCCCCGCCAGCAGAGCGAACTGGAGGCCGCGCCACGTGGCGACGATCTGCGTCGCGGCCACGCGCGCATCATTCGCTTCCAGCCCCTCCGCCGCGAGGATCGCCGCCAGGTCCTCCGCCCAGAACCGGGTGGACCGATCGATGTGGGTCCGCCACTCCTCCCGATCGCGCATGGCCATGCCGAAGCGCTGGAAGAAGAGCTCGAGGTAGGGACGGTTCTCCTCCGCAGCGAGGTCCTCCCAGGCCTGATCGAGCCGATCGAGTAGCGGCCCCGGCGCGGCGATCCGCTCGAACAGGGTCACGAGCCGCGGGAACCGCTCGAGGGCGAGGACGGATGCCTCGTAGAGCACCTGCGCCTTCGAACCGAAGTAGTAGAGCATCATCCGGTTGTTCGAGCCCACCCCGCGCGCGAGGGCGCTGAGACTCAGGTCGATCGCCCCGTCGCGCAGGATGAGGTCGACGACGAGATCCAGCAGGCGCTCCCGTTCCGGGCTCGAGGTCGCCCGTCGCTCGGCGAGTTCACGATGATGCTGCGCCTGCTGCGTGCCGGAATCGACCATCCTGCTCCCCTGTCGGCCTGTGCCCGCGTCCTCGACGGACGACGGCGCGCCCGACTATTCTCCGCCACGCCGCGCCGGCGCCGCGCTCAGGACAGCCAGGAGTCGATGCGGTGCTTCGCCGCGCTCTTCACCGCATCCGACGCGAGGGTCGTCTCGATCGAGGTCCAGGCGCAGGCGGCGAGCTGCTCGTCCGTGAGTCCGAGGACGTCGCGGCACACCTGGTACTCGGCGAGGATGTTCGGGCCGAACAGGATGGGGTCGTCGGCGTTGATGGAGCATCGCACCCCCGCGGCGAGGAGGGTGGGAAGCGGATGCTGCTCCAGCACCTCGACGACATCTAGGAGGACGTTCGAGGTGGGGCACACGTCGAGCGGGATTCCGCGGGCGGCGAGCTCCGCCACGAGGGTGTCGTCCTCGATCGCCCGCACACCGTGGAGGACACGGTCCGCGCCGAGGAGGTCGAGGGCCTCCCGCACGGACTCCGGCCCCACCAGCTCCCCCGCGTGCGGCGCGGACTGCAGACCCGCGGCCTTCGCGATGGCGAACGCGTCGACGAAGTCCCGGCACGGGTAGCCACGCTCGTCGTTCGCGAGTCCCAGGGACACGACGCCCCTGCCCGCATACGCCGCGGCGAGCGTGGCCACCTCGATGGACTCCTCGACGCTCTCGGTGCGGTCCACGGTCGACATCAGCCCGTACGCGACACCGTGCGCGCGGGAAGCGGCGTCGGCGTAGGCGATGAGCTGCTCGAGCGCGGCGGCCGCCCCGCCGTACACGTCGGCGTAGAACGTGGGGGTGATCCCGAGTTCGACGTAGACGACCCCGTCCGCTGCCTGATCCTCGAACACCTCGTCGAACAGTCGCGCGAGGTTCGCCGGCACCTGGAGGACGGCCAGGAGCGCCTGGTAGCACTCGCCGAACTCGGTGAAGCCGCTGAACCCGCTCGTGCGGGGCGGTTCGAGCCCGAGCGCCGCGCACATCTCCGTCAGGGTGCCCGGCCGCATCGCCGCCTCGAGGTGCAGATGCAGGTGGCCCTTCGGCAGGAGGGCGAGGTCGCGGACGGCTCCGCCCAGGGCCGGAGGGGCGGTTTCAGTGGATGTCATGTCGTTCTTCTCTCGGGTGGGCGCCGTGCGCCGAGCACCGGACCCCCGGACCGGGTGGGAGGGGTGCGTGTGAATCGATCGATTCACACGCTATGGCCGCCCTGTTTCGACCCCATGACGCGGCAGTGCGCACCGTGTTACGTTCCGGCGCGACCTCCGACCGCCTCCGCCCCGCCCTGCGCGCGCAGAGTATTCCGGCCCGCGACGGGGGTGTCGAGCCGCCTCCGCCGTCCGCACCGAGGCCTTAGTGTGGGACACCACACCGAGGAGGACCATGCTCGATCCCTGGGTCCGGTTCGCCTCCTGATCGCCGTCTGGATCGCGTGCCGATGGTCGTGGATCCGGATGCGGGGACGCTCAGAGCTCGTAGTCGACCGCGACCCGGTCGGCGACCACGGAACGCACGTACCCCACGACCGCTTGGTGGGCGGGGTGGTTCTGGTAGGCGTCGAGTGCATCGGCATCGGCGAAGTCGGCCACGAGGGCGACGTCCCAGTTGCCACCGCCGAGCACGTCCGGCCCGACGTTGATGTCGATGATCGCGGGCACCACGTCACGCAGGGCATTCAGGTCATCGGCGATGCGCTGGGCCTGCTCGGCGCGCTCCGCCGCGTCATCCGTCGCGAGCTTCCAGGCGACGATGTGCCGGAGTGTCACCGGGCGACCCCCTTCACGCCGGCTGCCGCCATGACGGCCTCGCGGAGCCGTTCCGGCGCGACGCGCCAGTGCGCATGCACGCGGTCGTCGATGAGGACCACCGGGATCTTCTCCCACCATTCGGCGTAGAGGGCGTCGTCCTCGAGGATGGACTTCTCCACCACTTCCACGCGGTCCGCCGCGTCCTCCGGCATCTCTGCGAGTACATGCTCGACCACACCTCGCGCGACGTCGCAGAGGTGACAGCCGTCCTTGCCGATGAGCGTGATCGTGGTCACATTCTCATCCTAGAGCGCTGCGAGGGGGGCGGGGTCAGCGCTCCACGAGGTAGCCGGACGCGATCCACTCGCCCGTGCCGCCATCGACGTTCGTCGCGTCGTAGCCGCGCGCCTCCAATGCCTCGACCACACGGCCGGAGCGCCCGCCGGCCTGGCAGATCACGTCGAACGCACCATCCGGCAGCTCGTCGAGCCGGTCGCCGATGCTCGACATGGGGAGGTTGACCGCGCCGGGGACGTGACCTGCGGCGAACTCGTCGGGCTCGCGCACATCGATGAGGGGCACTCCGTCGCGCTCGTGCAACTGCTGGACGCTGATCGACTTCATGCGTCCAGGCTAACCGCAAAAGCGGCGCGCTCTCCCGGAGGAGGGCACGCCGCTTTCGCAGGCGAGCGGGCGCTCAGCGCCAGACGGTGGCGAGCAGGACGTTCACGACCGTCAGTGCTCCGATCGCGGGCAGCACCCAGGTCGCCACGGCCTCGCGCTTCCGGTTCACGAGCGCGATGACGATGATCGCGATCAGCACCGCAAGCTTCACCGTGATCTTGACGTTGTTGACATCGTTGCCCAGCGGGTACTGGAGACCGACCAGGGCGATGCCGGTCACGAGCATGGTCCAGGCGCCGTGCATCATGCCCGGCAGGATCCGTGCGGTGCGCGTGCGGATCGGGGCGATCTGGTACAGCACGCCACCGAGCAGGGCGACGACGCCGAGGATGTGCAGAGCGAGGACGACGTTCTTCAGGATCTCCATACCGGCCAGCTTACCGACAACACGTCGGTAACTTTACCGCGGCGTCCTCGCCGAGAACGGCGCCCATGAACACGAAGCGCCCGTCCACAGGGACAGGCGCTCGGTGTTCGATGCCGCTACTTCTTGTTGCGGCGCTGGTGGCGAGTCTTACGAAGCAGCTTGCGGTGCTTCTTCTTCGCCATGCGCTTGCGGCGCTTCTTGATGACAGAACCCACGGAAAACCTCACAGATCAGCGGTCTGGGCACAGGGTCGCCTACGCCCGGGAACGAGGCATCGAAAAAATGCCTCGGATCAGTCTAGCCGACGTCGGCCGCCGGCCGCTGCACGAGTGCTGTCACAGCCGACTCCGGCACCCGGTAGCTCCGCCCGAACCGCACGGCCGGCAGTTCGCCCGCGTGGACGAGCCGGTACACCGTCATGTTCGATACGCGCATGAGCTGCGCCACCTCGGCGACGGTGAGAAAGCGCACGTCGGACAGATCGGCCATGTGCATCCTCCGAGCGGTTGGGACTGCCGCAACTCTAGAACCCGCGACGGGCCCCTGTAAACAGCCGTGACGGAGGAGGCGGGTGTGGGTGCCGGCACACCGGGCGGTCAGCGGCCCGGGATCTTCCCGAACGCCGCGGTCATGGCGCGCCCGACCGAGGCGGCCGCCCGGCCGACGACTTCCGCCGCGTGCGCGGCGGGTTCGGGGAGCGTCGAGACGAATGCGGCATGCGCATCCGATTCGTCCTCGAGGAACGGGATGAGCCACTCGTCCACCTCGTCCAGCGGAGCCGGGGAGAGCGAGTAGTAGCGATGCTGGCCCTCCTCGCGCACGGAGACCAGTTCCGAGTCGCGGAGCACCTTGAGGTGCTTGGACACCGTCGGCTGGCTGACGCCGAGTTCATGCACGATGTGCGAGACGCTGGTGCCCTGTTCTCCGGATGCCGAACGATCCAACAACAGACGCAGGATGTCGCGTCGGGTCGCGTCCGCGATCACGCCGAAGATGTCCGCCATGAGCCTTAGGTTAGTCGGGCTCGCAGCGGAGTACCATGACACGGATTCGGGTCTATGACTTCGAGCGCATGTGAAAGGGGCCCCGGATGACGTCGAACCGCGCGGCGTCCCCCGCGCGGCAGAGATGGGCGGCGACGGTCGAACGCGTCCGGGATGCCGGGCGCACCTTCGCGACCTCCTCCCCTGCCCGCTTCGCGGTGCTCGTGTTCTCCTCGTTGATCCTGCTGTTCACGGCGCTGCTGTCGCTCCCGGCGGCGGCCGCCGACGGTCGCCACACGCCTCTCGCGGATGCCCTGTTCACGGCCGTCTCCACGATCTGCGTGACGGGGCTCTCCACCGTCAACATGGGCGAGCACTGGTCCCCGCTGGGCCAGGTGATCATCTACATCGGTGTCAACGTGGGCGCCCTGGGCGTCCTGACCCTCGCCTCCATCCTCGGCATGGCCATCTCGAAGCGGCTCGGCCTCCGCGCCAAACTGCTCGCGGCCGGAGACAGCAATCCGCTGCGCGCCCACGGCGGACCGGTCAACGAAGGCCAGACCATCCGGCTGGGGGAAGTCGCCCAACTGCTGCGCACGGTCGCACTCTCCACCCTCGTCATCGAGGCCGGTCTCGCGGTCCTGCTGTACCCGTCCCTGCTGCTGGGCGGTGTCGACCCGCTGACCGCCCTCTGGGAGGCGCCGTACTTCGCGGCCATGGCGTTCACCAACACCGGTTTCGTCCCCAACGCCGACGGCCTCGCGCCCTTCGCGCACGACTACGTTTTCATGACGGTACTGATGGCCGGGGTCTTCCTCGGTTCGATCGGCTTCCCGGTCATCTTCACCCTCTGGCGCCACCAGTGGCACGTCCGCCGCTGGTCGCTGCACACCAAGCTGACGCTGATCACCACCGTCATCCTGTTCTTCGCGGGTGCGATCGTGTTCGTCATCCTCGAGTACGACAACCCTCTGACGTTCGGCAGCCTGGATGCCTGGGACACCACATTCCAGTCACTCTTCCTGTCCGCGATGACCCGTTCGGGCGGGTTCTCCGTCGTCGAGATCGGGGATCTGCACGGGTCCTCACTCCTGGCCGGATCCATGCTCATGTTCGTCGGCGGCGGTTCCGCCTCCACCGCCGGCGGCATCAAGGTGACGACCCTCGCCGTGCTCGCCCTCGCGGTGTGGTCGGAGGCCAAGGGGCGGCCGGCGGTGCAGGTGTTCGGCCGCCGCATCCCCAGCGACGTGCAGCGGGTCGCGCTCTCGGTCGTGGCCTGGGGTTCGACGATCGTCGCCGTCTCGACCATCACGATCGCCCAGATCACCAAGGCGCCGGTGGACCAGATCCTGTTCGAGGTCGTCTCCGGATTCGCGACCGTCGGCTTGTCCACCGGCCTGACCCAGGAGCTCCCGGACTCTGCCGTCTATGTGCTGGCGGCCACCATGTTCATGGGTCGCGTTGGTACAGTGACCCTGGCCGCCGCCGTGGCCGCATCGTCGCGTTCGCAGTTGTACTCGATGCCCGTCGAAAGGCCGATCGTTGGTTGAGAAAGTCCGCAGCGACGCACCCGTCCTGGTCATCGGCCTCGGCCGGTTCGGTGCCGCATGCGCCGGTGAGCTCGACAGGCTCGACCGCGAGGTGCTCGCGATCGACGAGAGCCTCGACCTGGTGCAGAAGTGGTCGGAACGGGTCACCCACACGGTGCAGGCCGACGCCCGCAACCTGGAAGCTCTGAAGCAGATCGGCGCCCAGGACTTCCAGGTGGCCGTCGTCGCGGTGGGCTCCTCGATCGAGGCCTCCGTGCTGATCACGGCCAACCTCGTCGACCTCAAGGTCCCGCAGATCTGGGCGAAGGCCGTCACGCAGTCGCACGGCAAGATCCTGGCGCGCGTGGGCGCCAACCACGTCATCTACCCCGAGCGCGAGGCCGGCGAGCGCGTCGCGCACCTGGTCAGCGGACGGATGCTGGACTTCATCCGGTTCGACGACGACTTCGCCCTGGCGAAGATGTACCCGCCGCGATTCATCCGCGGCGTCGGTCTGAACGAGTCGGGCGTCCGGACGAAGTACCGCGTGACCGTGGTGGGCGTGAAGAGCCCGGGGAAGCCCTTCCGCTACGCCGAAGCGAACACCGTCGTCACCAACCACGATCTGATCATCGTGTCGGGCACCAACAGCGACATCGAACGCTTCGCCTCGCTGGATCGCTGAGCACCCGCCCACCGGGGCCGGCCCGCACCAGCCCCGGCGCGGCGCGCTCAAGAGCCCGCGGCGAGCTCCTTCGCCCTGGCCAGGGCGGCATCCGTCGCCTCGGCGAACACGACGTCGAGGTCCGCGGCCTGCAGGACGGCGATCGCCCGCTCGGTCGTCCCCTTGGGGCTCGTGACCCGGCGGCGGAGCTCGGCGGGATCCTCACCGGATGCCTCGAGCAGGGCGGCGGCACCGATGAACGTCTGCTCGGCCATCGTCCGGGCGTCGGACTCGTCGAAGCCCTTGCCGATCGCGGCCTTCGTCAGCTCCTCGATGAGCAGGAAGACGTAGGCAGGACCGGACCCGGAGATCGTCGACAGCGCATCGATCCGGTCCTCGGGTACCTCGAGCACCGTGCCCACCGTCTCGAAGACCTCGCGCACCCGGGCGACGTCAGCCGCCGTGGCGTTCGTGCCGGGTGAGATCCCGGTGACGGCCTTGCCCACGATCGCGGGCGTGTTGGGCATCGAGCGCAGCACGACGGCTTCGGGACCGAGGATGCGCTCGAACGTGGAGATCGTCACGCCGGCGGCGAGGCTGACCACGATCGCGCCGGCACGCAGGTGCGGCGCGATCTCGGTGAGCAGATCCGGGACCATCGCGGGCTTCACCCCGATCAGGACGACCTCGGCGGATGCCGCCGCGCGGGCGTTGCCGTCGGCGTCGTCGGCCAGCGCGATGCTGGTGACGCCGGCGAGCCCCTCGAGCGCGGCGGCCTTCTCCCTCGTGCGGTTGGTCACCGTGACCGTGGACGCCCGGGCGGAGGACACGACACCGTGCAGGATGGCGCCGCCCATGGAGCCGGCACCGAGGATCGCGATCGAGGGGAGTGAGCTCATCCCTCCAACCTATGCCCGGACGCCGCCGCACCCCGCGGTCTATCATCGGAGACGCCAGGGCGCTGGAGCCCGTCTCAGGAGGATCCGACATGACCGTACCCACGACCGACCTGCTCGACGGCCTCACGGCCCGTCTTGTGGAGACGCCGCGCCTGAGCGTCAACATCCTCGAACGCGAGGGCGACGACCCGGCCACCCCGCAGGAGCAGACCGTCGTGCTGGTCCACGGGGAGGTCGCCTCGGCGGCCTTCTGGGAGGAGTTCATGCAGGACCTCCCGAGCGACCTGCGCGTGATCGCGGTGGACCTGCGCGGCTTCGGCGGCACGGAGAGCCTGCCGGTGGACGCCACCCGCGGTGTCCGGGACTTCAGCGATGACCTGCACGCGACCCTCGAAGCCCTCGGGATCCCGGCGGCGCACCTGGTCGGATGGTCCCTGGGCGGGGCCGTGGTCATGCAGTACGCGCTCGATCACCCCGTACTCTCCCTCACCCTCCAGGCCCCCATCTCGCCGTATGGATTCGGCGGCACGCGCCGCGACGGCAGCCGCCTGACGCACGATGACGCCGGATGCGGTGCGGGCGCGGCCAATGCGGACTTCGTCCACCGGCTGAACGACGGGGACACCTCCGCGGACGCGCAGGCGTCCCCGCGGAACGTCTTCCGCGCCTCCTACGTCTCGTCTGCGTACACGAGCGAGCACGAGGACCGCTGGGTGTCCGCGATGCTCACCACCTCCACGGCGGCCGGGAACTACCCCGGGGACAGCATCCCGAGCGAGAACTGGCCCGGCTACGCCCCCGGCACGACCGGTGTGCTGAATGCGCTCGCGCCGAAGTACTTCGACGTCTCGGCGATCGTCGACCTCGATCCTCGCCCCCCGGTGCTCTGGGTGCACGGCAGCGTCGACGCGATCGTGTCGGACACGTCGTTCTTCGACCCGAACCACCTCGGCGCGTTGGAGATCCTGCCGGGATGGCCCGGGGAGGAGATCGCCCCGGCGCAGCCGATGGTGTCGCAGACGCGCGACGTGCTCGACGCGTACGCCGCGCGAGGAGGGAGCGTCCGGGAACTCCTGCTCGACGGCGTGGGCCACACCCCCCATCTGGAGAGCCCCGCCGAGGTCCGGCGCGCGCTGCTCGAGGTCATCGGCTACATCGGCCGGATGCAGGACCCGGCACCGCCGACCGAGACCATCATCCTGCGTTCCGCGGACTGACCCCGGCGCTCCGCGTCACCTGTCCCGCCTCCGCGTCACCCGTCCCGCATAAGCGCACGGACACGCCCGTGTCCAGCGCCCTCGATACCGTGCCCCGCTCCCTAAACTCCTCACCATGAGTGCATCCGGCGGTAACAAGGCGATCCTGGCCGCCTTCCTGGCGAACATGGGCATCGCGATCGCGAAGTTCGTCGCCTGGTTGCTGTCCGGGTCGGCATCCATGCTCGCCGAGGCCATCCACTCGGTCGCCGACTCCGGCAATCAGCTGCTGCTGATGCTGGGCGGCCGCCGGGCACGACGTGCCGCTGACGAGGAGCATCCCTTCGGATACGGGCGCGAACGCTACGTCTACGCGTTCGTGGTGGCCATCATCCTGTTCTCGGTGGGCGGCCTGTTCTCGATCTACGAAGGCGTCGACAAGCTGACCCACCCCCATGAGCTCGAGAACGTGTGGATCCCGATCGGGGTCCTCATCATCGCGATCGGCCTGGAGTCGTTCTCGCTGCGCACCGCGGTCAAGGAATCGAACCTCGTGCGGAAACCCGGCGAGAGCTGGGTCGCGTTCGTGCGGCACGCCAAGGCTCCGGAGCTGCCCGTCGTGCTGCTGGAGGACATCGCCGCGCTGCTCGGACTCGTACTGGCCCTCCTCGGTGTCGGGCTGACGGCCATCACCGGCAACTCCACCTTCGACGCCATCGGCACCCTCGCCATCGGTGTACTCCTCATCCTCGTGGCCGTCACGCTCGGGATCGAGACCAAGAGCCTCCTGGTCGGCGAGGGCGCGACCCGGGCGGACGCCGCGGCGATCACCGCGGCGATCGGCGGGGCCGCGGGGGTCCGCCTCATCCACATGAAGACGCTGTATCTCGGTCCCGACGAGCTCCTGGTCGCCGCCAAGCTCGGATTCGACGCGGACAAGCCGCTCGCGGACGTCGCAGCGGACATCAACGAGGTGGAGAACCGGATCCGATCGGCCGTCCCGGTGGCGCGGGTGATCTACCTCGAACCGGACCTCTATCGTGCGGATGCGGCCGCCCCCTCCGCGGCCGCTCGCCCGACGAGCGGCCACTGAGCCGTGCAGTACTGCATCTTCACGGAACCGCAGCAGGGCTTCTCGTACGACGACCAGCTCGCCTTCGCGCAGCTGGCCGAGCGCCTCGGCTTCACCGGCTTCTTCCGCTCCGACCACTACCTGCGCATGGGACCCGGTGACCCGCTCCCGGGACCCACGGACGCGTGGACCGCACTGGCCGGCCTGGCTCGGGAGACCTCGCGCATCCGGCTCGGCACGCTGGTCTCGTCGGTGACCTATCGCACCCCCGGCATCCTCGCGATCCAGGTGGCCCAGGTCGACGCCATGTCGGCCGGGAGGGTCGAGCTCGGGCTCGGCACGGGCTGGTTCGAGGCCGAGCACCGCGCATACGGGATCCCGTTCCCCGAGAAGCGCTTCGCGCTCCTGGAGGAGCAGCTCGCGATCGTGACGGGCCTCTGGCGCACGCCCGTCGGCGAGACGTTCCGGTTCGACGGTGCGCATTACCGGCTGGAGGACGCCCCCGCGCTTCCCAAGCCCGTGCAGTCGCGCGTCCCGATCATCGTCGGCGGAGCGGGCCCCCGCCGGACGCCGGCGATCGCCGCGCGGTTCGCGACCGAGTTCAACATCGGCTTCCAACCGGAGGACGTCATCGCGGAGAAGTTCACCGTCGTCCGGGACGCCTGCCGGTCCATCGACCGGGACCCCGACGACCTCCTCCTCTCCGTCGCCCTGCCGACGATCGCCGCCGGATCACGCCGCGACCTGGAGCGCCGCGCTGGAGCGGTGGGAATCGACCCGGAGACCGCCGGGGGCACCGACATCCTCGGCGACGCCGCCGCGATCTCCGCCAAGGTCGAGCGCCTGCGGGCATTGGGCGCCCAGCGCATCTACTTCCAGCTCATGGACATGCGCGACCTCGCCCAGCTGGAGTACCTCGGTACCGAGGTGCTGCCGCTGCTGCCCCGCTGACGCGGATCCTCGTCGGGCCCTCAGCGACGCGCGTCGAAGAACGCGCGGAGGACGGCGGACGCCTCCTCGTCGCGGACCCCCGCGACGACCTCGACTCGGTACGGCAGGCGCCGATCCCGAACCACGTCGTACATCGAGCCGGCCGCGCCGGCCTTGTCGTCCCAGGCCCCGAACACGAGCCGCGGGACGCGGGACTGCAGCACCGCCCCCGCGCACATCACGCAGGGCTCGAGAGTGACCACCAGCGTGCAGCCGTCCAGGTTCCATGATCCGGTCGCCTCCGCTGCCCGGCGGAGCGCGACGACCTCCGCGTGCGCGGTGGGGTCGCCGGTGGCCTCCCGCTCATTGCGGCCCTCTCCGATGACACGTCCGGATGCGTCGATCACCACGGCACCGACCGGCACATCACCGGCCGCTCCCGCTTCCTCCGCGAGCACCAGCGCCCGGCGCATGGCGGCGTCGTCGGACGTGGTCACGGGCAGGGTCATCACATCAGGCTAACCGTGTGCCGTAGCCTGGAACCATGCGCCTGCACGTCGCGGACCACCCGCTCATCACCCACAAGCTCACGGTCCTCCGCGACAAGTCGACTCCTTCCCCGGTATTCCGGCAGCTGACGGAAGAGCTGGTCACCCTCCTCGCCTACGAGGCGACCAGGAACGTGCAGGTGGAGTCGGTCGAGATCGAGACCCCCGTCACCGCCACGACCGGGGTTCGGATCAGCGAGCCGCGTCCGCTCGTCGTGCCGATCCTCCGCGCCGGACTCGGGATGCTCGAGGGCATGGTGAAGCTCCTCCCCACCGCCGAGGTCGGCTTCCTCGGGATGCTGCGCAACGAGGAGACACTCGAACCCGCCACCTACGCGGAGCGCCTGCCGGACGACCTGAGCGACCGCCAGTGCTTCGTCCTGGACCCGATGCTCGCAACCGGAGGCTCCCTCGGCGCGGCCGTGGAGTTCCTCTTCGCCCGTGGCGCTCAGGACGTCACCGCGATCTGCTTGCTCGGCGCCCCCGAGGGGGTGGCTTCGATGAAGCGCAAGGTCGGCGACCGCGACGTCACGCTCGTCCTCGGAGCGCTCGATGAGCGCCTCACCGACAAGGGCTACATCTTCCCCGGACTCGGCGACGCCGGCGACCGCCTCTACGGCACCGTCTGAGCGCGCGGCCGACGGCCGCCACCCCGCACGTCGGCCCCGGTTCGTCGACCGCGTCTCAGCCGTCCTCGCCGACCAGCCGCGCGAAGGCGCTCAACCGTGCCACGCCCTCCGGCGTGCGCGGCAGGTCGTCCAGCAGGCCCGGGGAGTAGACGACGAAGGCGGCGTACTGCGCGCGTGACACGGCGACGTTGAGTCGATTCTGCAGCAGCAGGAACTCGAGCCCGCGCGGCGCGTCTCGCCCGGACGACGCGGCGAGGGAGACGATCGCCACAACCGCCTCCTGCCCCTGGAAGCGGTCGACCGTGCCCACCCGCACCCCGGTCAGCCCCGCCGCCGCCAGCGCTTCCTCGACCTCCACCTGCTGCGCGTTGTACGGGGTGACGACGATGATGTCGTCGAGGGTCAGCTCACGGGACGGCAGGGTCTCGATGACCCCGTCGCGCTCGTCCGACGACGTCCACGTCCGTCCCTGCATGTCACGGACGATGCGCACGACTTCCGACGCCTCCTCGGCGGAGGAGACCGCGTTGCCGGTGTGCACGACGGGCACCGGATGCACGCCCGCGGCCACACCGGTCAGGTGGCGTTCCGCGGTACACGGCGCGGAGGCGAGCTCCCCGGCGTAGGACAACAGTGATACCGGCCGCGCCACGGCCGGATGCATCCGCCAGGAACGCGAGAGGAACGTGCCGAAGGAGCGGGGCAGCACGGCCGCACCGTCCATCACCCACCCGAGCGCCGAGGTGTCCACCGGCTCCGGATGCGTGCCCTGACTGACCTGCGGGAGTTGCTGCGGGTCCCCGAGCAGGAGCAGACGCTGGGCCGACACGGACACGGCGATCGTCGAGGCCAGCGAGAACTGCCCGGCCTCGTCGATCACCAGGAGATCGAGGCTGCCCCGGGGGATCCGGCCCTGGTGACTGAAGTCCCATGCGGTCCCGCCCACCACGAACCCGCCCGGCCGGGCTTCCGTGAAGGCCGCCAGGCCGTTCTTCTCGATCGCGGTGAACGACACCGACGGCGCGGCTTCGGGATCCTTCAGCGCCTTGCCGACGAACGCCTTCGGCACACCGGCCGCGACGACCCGGTCGAGCATGTGCTCCACGACCGCGTGCGACTGTGCGACCACGCCGACGCGGTACCCGTGCTCACGCACGAGGCGCGCGATGACGTGCGAGCCGACGTACGTCTTGCCGGTCCCGGGAGGTCCTTGCACGGCGAGGTAACTGCGATCCAGGGCCAGGATGCTGCGGGTGACGGCGGCCACGTCGTCACCGTCCGAGACCGCGAGACCCCGCCCGCCGGTCCGCGGCGGCACCCGCCGCAGGATGTCGGTCGCCGCATCCTCGGGGAACCCGGGTGCCGCATCGAGCACGGTGTCCGCCCACGCGTCGATGGCGGTCTGCTGGTTACCGGCCGACGGCGGAGCGGACGGCGTCAGGGCGATCGGCAGGTCCCGCCATGTCTCCCCGTCCGCGGCGAGCTCCTCCACGATCACACCGTCCTCGAGCACCTCGATCACTCGCACGGTGCGCGCCGCGTGGATCCAGCGCGGTGAGGGGACCACGGGGAACGGAGCGGGAAGCGGATAGAGCAGGAACGGCTGCCCGCCCACGCTCAGACGGGTCCCGGGGGCGAGGTCGCCGTGCAGCTCGATCCGGCGGCGGAGCGATCTGGCCCTCCCCTCCCCCGCACGCCAGTCCTCCACGACGCGGCAGCGCGCCGCGTCCAGGACGATGACGTCCCTGGTGTCCTCCCAGACGGAGATGGGCTCGCGCAGCCGCAGGAAGTGCGACGCCCAGAAGGTCTTCGCCTCCCGGGGGTAGTAGTCGATCGCAGCGGCGGCGAGCCGGAGAGCCACGGTGTCGGCGTCCGTCTCCTCGTCGCCGCCCGCCGCGATCACCTGCGCGGCCGTCTCCTCGGCGCGGCGGGAGAGGGCGACCGAGCGCGGCGACGCCTCGTAGGTGAACTCTCCGGCGGACGGATCCGCGGCGGGGAACAGACCCGCCTCGCGGGCGCGGTCGACGAGCCAGTCGCGCAGCCGCAGGGTCGAGACGCAGTCGTCCCGGTTGTACTCGGCGAGGTCGTCGAGGATGGCTTTCGCCGCGGCCTCGTCACCCGCGTCGCGCAGCAGACGCGCTTCGACGTAACGGACGATCGAGTCGTCCCCGCGCTGCACGTCACTCGTGCGCAGATCGTCGCCCATGTACAGCGGCTCGAGCTTCTTGATCGAGTAGGACCGCGACCCGACCCGGAGGGCGCGGCGGACCACCGGGTACAGATCCACGAACACGCCGTCCCGCAGCATCCGGTCGATCTCCGCCTCGCGGGTCCCGTAGCGGCTCGCCATCGCCAGGAGATGGGTGGGCTCGTAGGGCGCGTAGTGGTAGATATGCATGCCGGAGAACTGCCGACGCCGCATCTCGATGATGTCGACGAAGGTCTCGAACGTCGTCTTCTCGTCCGCGAAGCTGTGCGCCCACAGCGCGGTGTACTGCTCGCGGGAGTCCACCCAGCCGAACAGGTAATCGATGCCCCAGTCCGTCCCGGACCCCTCGGTGTACAGGGGGTCTCCCTCGAAATCGAAGAAGAGATCGCCCGGATCGCGCCGCGGCAGGGCACCGAGCGCCTGCGGCAGCACGACCTCGTAGGTGGGAGCAGCCGTCGGGGTCGCCCCGTCCGCGGTCGGCACGCCGGCCGGGCTCGCCAGCTGCAACCGGGCCTGCGTGCGCAGGGACCCGAAGACGTCGGCGCTCATGCGCTCGGGCGGTTCCGTCGCCTCGGCGAGCTCGTCGATCGTGCGGATGCCCGCGTGACGCAGACGCTCCCGCTGCACCGGACGCATCCCGGCCACGAGCAGCAGGTCGCGGGAGGCCACGACCTCGAGCTCGCAGGTGGGGCACCGCCCGCACGCGATGACCTGCAGGCCCCGGTCGTCACCCCAGGCGATGGGCTCGCCGGCGGCACCGGCAGGGAGGTCGCGGTCGGCGACCAGGGCGGCGAGACGCCGCCGGCGCAGCGCGTAGACGGGCGACAGGTCGTCGACCCGGTGCACGCTCACGCTGCCGTCGCCGAGCAGTAGTTCGACGACCCCGGCCCTGGGCACCCCCAGGCGATCCAGCTGATCGGCGTATGCCGCGAGCTGCATGAGCGCCGTCACCCGCGCATGCCGGGCGAGCTTGGTGTCCTGCACCACCCAGGCCCGGTTCTCGTCGCGCACGAGGAAGTCGGCGAAGCCGACGAAGTCCGAGGTCTGGAAGGCCGCCTGATAGACGACGTCGGTATCGGAGTCGGCGAGCGCCGCGACGGTGTCCGCGACGGCCGCCGCCATTCCCGCCGCATCACCCGAACGCGCCTCGCGGATCTCCGTCACGCGCGCGCCGTACGTCGCACGGTAGCGCTCCAGGACGGCCACCTCGTGCTGGGTGCCCAGGCGTGCGGCACGCTCCAGCATCAGGTCTTCCGGGTCGGGAACTGCGGGCAGGCGCCCCAGGCGCGCGTCGATCTGGCGCATCCATGCGAACTCGCACTCCGCCGCGGCCTTCAGATCACTCGCACTCCAGACGATCCTGCCCGGCTCGCCCTCGTGGGGCTCGATGTAACGCATGCATTCCCTTCCTCCTCGACACTAGCCGCGGCCCCCGACAACCCCCCGGACTGCCGACGGCAGACCTGACAGACTGGGCGGATGAGCACCGGTCTGCCCTTCGAGAGCTCCTATCGCCATGGATTCGCCCGGATCGCCGCCTGCACGGTGCCGGTCAGCATCGCCGACCCCGCCACCAACGCGGAGTCGGTCCTCGCCGAAGCGCGCCGGTGCCACGAGGACGGGGTCGCCGTCGCCCTGTTCCCGGAACTCGGCCTGAGCGGGTACTCGATCGAGGACCTCGTCCTGCAGGACCCGGTGCTGGACGCGGTGGAACGCGCCGTGGAGCACCTCGTCGAGGCATCCGTGGACCTCCTTCCGATGCTCGTGGTCGGCGCTCCCCTGCGTCACCGCAGCCGGCTGTACAACTGCGCCGTCGTCATCCATCGGGGTGAGCTCCTCGGCGTCGCCCCGAAGTCGGCGATACCCACGTACCGGGAGTTCTACGAACGCCGCTGGTACGCACCGGGCGACGACCAGGCCGGCCAGGACATCCGGGTCGGGTCCCTGTACGCACCGTTCGGCCCGGACCTGCTGTTCGAGGCGCTCGACGTCGACGGGCTCGTCGTGCACGCCGAGGTGTGCGAGGACTTCTGGGTGCCGATCCCGCCCTCGGCGGAGGCCGCGCTCGCGGGCGCGACGGTGCTGCTCAACCTCAGCGGCAGCCCGATCACGATCGCCCGCGCCGACGACCGCGGACTGCTCGCTGCATCCCAGTCCCTCCGTTGTCTCGCGGCCTATGCCTACGCCGCGGGCGGCACGGGCGAGTCGACGAACGACGTGTCCTGGGACGGCCAGACGATGATCTACGAGGGGGGCCGGCTCCTCGCCACGACCGAGCGGTTCCCGGACGGGCCACGCCGCTCCGTTGCGGACGTGGACCTCGACCGGCTGCGTCAGGACCGGTTGCGTCAGGGCACGTTCGACGACAATCGCCGCACGCACGCGGATCGGGTCAACGCCTTCCGCACGGTGCACTTCCGGGTGGACCCGCCCGCCCGCGACATCGGCCTGCGCCGGGAGCTCGACCGCTTCCCCTTCGTTCCGGACGACCCGGCGCGCCTGGCCCAGGACTGCTACGAGGCGTTCAACATCCAGGTCTCCGGGCTCGAGCAGCGGCTGACCGCCATCGGGCAGCCGCGGCCCGTCATCGGGGTCTCCGGTGGCCTCGACTCGACCCACGCCCTCCTCGTCGTCGCGCGTGCCATGGACCGGCTCGGCTGTCCGCGCAGCGACATCCTCGCCTACACGATGCCCGGGTTCGCGACGAGCGACCACACCCGCAACAATGCGGTGGAGTTGGCGCAGGCGATCGGAGCGACGATCGAGACGATCGACATCCGCCCCGCGGCGACGGAGATCCTCTCCGGCATCGGCCACCCGGCCGCGAACGGCGAGAAGGTCTACGACGTCACCTTCGAGAACGTGCAGGCGGGGGTCCGCACGGACTTCCTCTTCCGGCTCGCCAACCACCGGAACGGCATCGTGATCGGCACCTCGGACCTGTCCGAGCTGGCGCTGGGATGGGCGACGTACGGCGTCGGCGACCACATGAGCCACTACTCCGTGAACACGGGCGTGCCGAAGACCCTCATCCAGCACCTCATCCGCTGGGTGATCTCCGCACGGGAGGGGGTGGACGAACGCACGATCGACGTCCTCCAGTCCGTCCTGGACACCGAGATCAGCCCGGAGCTCGTCCCCGCGGGCGAGGACGGCAAAGTGCAGTCCACCCAGGACACCATCGGCCCCTACGCGCTGCACGACTTCACGCTGTTCCACGTCCTGCGATTCGGGATGCGGCCCTCGAAGATCGCCTTCCTCGCAGCCCAGGCGTGGCGGGATCCGGATGTCGGCGCCTGGCCCGCGGGATTCCCGGAGGACGAGCGCTACACCTACGATCTGGAGACCATCGCGCGCTGGCTGCGGGTGTTCCTGCGTCGTTACTTCGGGTTCGCGCAATTCAAGCGCAGCGCTCTGCCCAACGGACCGAAGGTCACCCCGGCGGGGTCGCTGTCGCCACGCGGCGACTGGCGGGCGCCGAGCGACGGCAACGCCCGGGCCTGGCTCGCCGAACTCGACGCCGCCCTGCCCGAGACGGTCACCTCCGCTTGAGCGCTCCGTCCGGCCGGGAATCCTCGGCGTTCCCGGCGGCGTAGGCCAGGGTGATGACGTAAGCGTTCCGGGAGAGATCGACGATGTGGTAACGGGTCGGCCGGTCGGGGGTCCAGCCGCGTGTCCCGCCCTGGTCCAGCACCACGAGCTCCGGGCGCACCCGCATCCCCCGCCCGTCAGCCGCCAGCACCGCCTGGACCCTCGTCCAGTGGTTGAGGTAGTCCAGGTCGGTCGACCCCTCCCAGAGGCGACTGTGGGACCGGATGGCGGCGCGCAGATCGGCGTCCGGATGCATGTCCCGTAGGTCGATCCCCACCCGGATGCCGTGGTCACTGACGGCGACGACGGTGGCGGCGCGGAACTCGGCCACGGTCACGACGAGGGGCAGTTCCTTCCCGTCCACCGAGGCGATCAGACGGGTGTGGTGGCCGAAGGTCGTGGGAGGCTCGCGCTCCAGGCGCACGGAGGCCGGATCGATGCCCAGGCGGGCGCCGATGATGCCGCGCGCCAGGATGCGCTTTCGATCGTGCGGGGTCACCGCGGGATCCCACCCGAGACGCGCATCGATGCCGGCGGGGGCTTTCAGGACGACGGGTTCCATCGGGACCTCCGGGGCTCTGCGGTGGGGGGAGACCGCGTGTCACCAGCCTACGGCCGGCACCCTCCGCGGGCCATCCCGCCACCGTGCGGAAGGGGCTCCCCGGACGGGCCCACTGCCTGCTTGACTGGGACCGCAGAGCCCCCTCCACGCAGAAGGACATCATGACCCGCATCGGACGCAGCGACCTCGACGTCTTCCCGCTCTCCCTGGGCGGCAACGTGTTCGGCTGGACGGCCGACCGGGAAGAGTCCTTCCGCATCCTAGACGCGTTCCACGGCGGAGGGGGCGACTTCATCGACACCGCCGATTCCTACAGCGCCTGGGTCCCCGGTCACCGGGGCGGCGAGAGCGAGACCATCATCGGGGAATGGCTCGCCGCGCGCCGGCCGCGCAACGTCGTCGTCGCCACGAAGGTGAGCCGGCACCCGGAGTTCCCCGGTCTCTCCCCGCGGAACGTGCGCGCAGCGGCGGAGGCCTCGCTCACGCGGCTGGGCGTGGACACGATCGATCTGTACTACGCACACTACGACGACCCCGACGTGCCCATGGAGGAGATCGTCGCCGGTTTCGACGACCTCGTCCGTGACGGGCTCGTCCGCTACGTCGCGCTCTCCAACTTCACCGCGGACCGCATCCGATCGTGGGTCGAGCTCGCCCAAGCGGGTGGCGCCGACCTCCCCGTCGCCATCCAGCCGCACTACAACCTCGTCCACCGCAACGTGGTGGAGGAGACGATCATCCCCCTGGCCGAGGAGTTCGGCCTGTCCCTCGTGCCCTATTACGGCCTCGCGATGGGGTTCCTGACCGGGAAGTACCGTTCCACGGTCGCCGACGAGCAGTCCTCCCCCCGCGCACGGGGAGCCGCGAAGTACGCGACGACGGAGGGCCTGCGGATCATCGACGCGCTCGAACGGATCGGCGCAGCGCACGATGCATCCATCGCCGCCACGGCGCTGGCATGGCTGCGCGCACAGCCGACGGTGGCCGCACCCATCGCCAGTGCGTCGAAGGTCGAGCAGGTGGAGGACCTGCTCGCGAGCGCCCGCATCGAGCTCACCGGCGAACAGCTCGCCGAGCTGGACCGCGTCTCGGCGTGGTCGCCCTCGTCCTGATCGCCGCCTGACGGCTCTGCACCCGGCGCGCGGGGGTGCGGCGCGGCTCCGCTACGCTCGGACACGTGAGTTTCCTCGGTGGTGGACCCGGTGATCCGACCGGCGGCCCCGGCGACGGCCCCAAGAAGCCGTCGCCCGCGCGCGTCGGGGTCTGGCTGGTCGTGGGCGCCGTAGGGGTCTACATGCTCGCCTCGGGCATCATCGGGATCGTCTCCAACGGCGGCTGAGCCGCAGCGGTCACACCCGGGTCAGGATGCGGCGTGGGCCAGCTTGTCCGACCGTCGGCGCGCCGACAGGTCGATGAGCGCCACCACGAACGCGAGGGCGAGGGCGATGCCGGCGATGAGCATCCCGAACCCGTAGGCGTCGTGATAGACGACCGCGTCGGGGACCTCGCCCTGTTCCCGGTAGATCGTGGCGTAGAAGAGCGCCAGGGCGATCGCGATGCCGACGGCGGTTCCGATGCGCTGCGCCAGCTGTCCGACCGAGCCGGCGAGGCCGCCCTGGCGGACCGGGATGTCGGCGAGGGTCAGGGTCTGGTTCGGCGAGATGACCAGCCCTCCGCCGACTCCCGCGACGACCATCACGGCCGCCATGACGTAGGGCGTCGCCTCGTCCGGGACGTAGATCGCGGTCGCCACGAGCCCGGTGACCCCGACGAGGACGAGTCCCAGCCCCCAGACGACGATCGCCCGCCCGAATCGGTTGACGAGGATGCCGCCGAACCAGCTCGAGAGCGCGCTGGCGAGGGCGAAGCCGATCGTCACCATCCCGGCGAACACCGGCTCGATGTGGAGTCCGCCCTGCAGGTAGAGCGTGGTGAGCAGGAACATGGGCGGAGCCGCGGCGAAGTACATCGCCTGCAGCAGAGTGCCGTTGCGATAGGACTCGACCCGGAACAGTTGCAGCGGGATCAGCGGGTCCTTGCCGAGGCTCGCGTAGCGGCGCTCCCAGGCGACGAAACCGGCTGCCACGAGCACGAACAGCACGAGGAGCCACCACCGCCGAGGATCGTCGTCGCGTGCTCCGGTCGTGAACAGGAACGGCAACATGAGCGCCACGACCGCGACTCCGAAGAGGACGACACCGACCGGATCCAGGGCCAGCGGGCGACGCGAGCGCGTCCGCGTGTTCGGCAGCATCCAGGCGGCGAGCGCGATCGCGATCACCCCGAGGGGCAGGTTCATCCAGAAGATCCAGCGCCACCCGTCCGCAGGTCCGCCCAGGGCGATGAGCAGTCCCCCGAGAGTCGGGCCGAACGCGGTGGCCACCCCGATGGTCGCGCCGAAGAGCCCGAAGGCTCGGCCGCGCTCCTTGCCCTGGAACAGTTGCTGGATCAGCCCCAGCACCTGCGGCATCTGCGTGCCCGCAGCCATGCCCTGCACGAGCCGGGCGACCAGGAGGACGGTCGCATTGGGGGCGACGGCGCAGGCGGCGCTGGCCAGCGTGAAGACGGTGAGGCCGATGATGAAGAGCGCCCGCCGGGACCGCTGATCGCCGATGCGGCCCATCGGGACGAGGAAGAGCCCGAAGGTCAGCACGTAGCCGGACACGATGAGCTGGAGCTCCGTCGCGCCCGCCCCGAAGGCCGCCTCGATCGAGGGCAGCGCGACGTTGACCTTGCTGAGGTCGAGGATCGTGATCGCGGCGACCGTGACGCACACCCAGAAGGCGCGCCACCGGCGGGCGGGCGTCAGCGCGATGTCGGACGTGACCGGGTGTGCCCCGGTCACCCGATCGGGAGCGGTGCCCCCGTCCGTCATCGGCGATCGTCCCTTCCGCCGACGAACACCCGCATCACGACGTACACGATGACGGCGACGATGGCCACCAGGATGAGCTTGACGACGAAGGCGACCAGCGAGAACAGCACGTTCACCAGGAACCAGGCGATCACGATCGCTCCGATGACGGCCAGGATCGTCCACACAGAGTTCTTCGTCATCCCCCCACCCTAGGACCGCCGGATCACGCTGGGCCCCTGCGGCGTCGCTTCCACGATGAGTCTCGCGGGAAGCTGCTCCTTCATCGCCTCCACGTGACTGATCACACCCACGGTGCGCCCGCCGGCGCGCAACTCGTCGAGCGCACGCATCGCGAGTTCGAGCGTCTCGGGGTCCAGCGAGCCGAACCCCTCGTCGACGAACAGGGTGTCCAGCCGGATACCGCCGGCGCGGCTGGTGACGACCTCGGCGAGCCCCAGGGCGAGGGCCAGCGAGGCGAGGAACGTCTCACCTCCGGAGAGGGACTGGGGCGAGCGGGACTGCCCGGTGTGGGCGTCCATGACCGCGATGCCGAGCCCCGAGGCCGCGCCCCGCGCGGCCAGGGAGTCGGTGTGCTGCAGGGTGTACCGGCCCGACGACATCTCCCCCAGCCGCACGTTCGCCGCGGCGACGATCTCTTCGAGCTCCGCAGCCAGCACGAACGTCTCCAGGGTCATGCGTTTGGTGTTGGGCGCCTTGCCCTGCAGCGTGTCGGCGAGGCGCACGACCGCGGTGGCGTCGGCGTCCAGAGCCGCGACATCGGCGTACGCGGCGTCCGCGCGCTCGACGAGGTCTCGCAACCTCTCGGCGGTGGAGCGGGCGACGCTCACCGCCGTGATCGCCGACGAGCGCGCGGCGGCGGCAGCCGCGCGTGCCGTGTCGGCGTCGGTCGGATCGACGAGTTCGTCCGGTGCTCCGACGAGTTCGAGCTGCAGGTCGAGCAGCCGGGCCTTCTCGACGGCCGTCTCCTGTTCGTGCGCGGCGATGCGTTCGCGCAGCTCCTTCGCTGCGCCCGGTGCGAGGAGTGCCGCCCGGCACTCTTCGGCCGTCCGGAACGACGAGGCCGCGAGTGCTTCCGCGAGGGCGGCGTCCGCCGTCGCGGCTGCCGTCGCCGCGGCGAGCCGGAGGCGCTGCGCGTCGCGGAGGCTCCGTGTGCGCTCCCGCCGGGCCGTGGCCTCGCTCACCCGGTCGGCGACGCTGGCATGCGCGCCCCGGGCGGCGGCGACCGTCTCCCGCAGGCGCTGCGCGGTCGCGGCGACACCGGCGGCGGCGGCCCCGATCCGTGCGGCCTCCGCGGCGAGGGCGTCGTGCTCGCGCGCGAGCTGATCGTCGAGCTGTGCCAGCGCCTCCCGCCGCTCACGCAGCTCGGCGCTCCGGCGCTCGGCGGCGAGCGCATCGGCGAGCACGGTCTCGGCGTTCTCGAGACGCGCCTCGAGCTCCGCGGCGGCCTCTCCCCCCGCTCGCGCCGTCAGCGCGGCATGCTCCGCACGCAGCCGGCGTGCCTCCTCGGCGGAGGTCCGCTCGGCAGCCACCGCACGTTCCCGGCGCGCCTCGGCGTCGGCGATCATCTCGTCGGTCACCGGATCGCCGGTCGGGCGTGCCGGGTCCGGATGCGTGGGGGAACCGCACACCGCGCAGGCCTCGCCCTCGACGAGGGCGGAGGCGAGCTCCCCGGCGTGATCGGCCAGTCGGCGGCGCAGGTGGTCCGTGAGCGCGGCCCCCGCCTCTCCCGCCGCCACCACCGCATCGGCGTACGCGGACTCCGCGGCCGTGACACGTGGCGCGAGCGCGTCGGCGGCACGGGCGGCCTCGAGCCGGGTCCGCATCGTGTCACGGACGACGAGAGCGGCCGGCGCGCCGCCGGCGACGGATCGCACCCGGTCGGATTCCTCGGTGATGCGCTCCCGCTCCGCCGGGAGCGCGGCCCGGCGTTCCGCGAGCCCGGCGAGCGCCGTCTCCTCCTCCGCGAGGCGCCGTGCGAGGTCCGCGTGCTCCGCCTCGGCGGCGGCGAGTTCGGCTTCGGCGGCGCGGGCGACCTGCCAGCGCGCGAGGTCGCCGGTGATCTCCTCGTCGATGCGGTCGAGGTCCGCATCGACGGCCTCACCGGACGCCACCCAGGCGTCCCGGGCGACGCCCTCCGCGCGTGCGGCCTCGTCGAGCGCCTCCCGGGCGCGGGCGGCGGCGTCCAGGGGAGCACGCAGCGCCTCCGCCTCGGACGCCCGCTCCGCCCGCAGACGATCGATCGCGATCTCCGGCTCCGCCGCCTCCAGTTCGGCCAGACGCGCCTCCGCCGACATGCGCGCGGTCTGCTTCACGCGTATCGCGCTCACCCGGGTGAACTCCGCCGCGGCCCCCTCTGCTGCGCTCTCCGCCGCCCGCCGCTCCTGCTCGAGTGACTCCACCCGGTACTCGGCACGCTGCACGGCCAGCACCGCCGCCTCCAGGCGTGCACCCAGATCCGCCTCCGGGGGCGGGGCGTGATCGCCCTGCAGGTCCGCCTCCCCGATCAGGCGCTCCGCCTCGGCCATCAGCGCATCGACACCGACCCGCCGGTCCCGGAGCACCTGCGTCGCCTCCTTGCGGCGGGCGTCGACCGCATCCGCGTACTCCTGGTACCTGCGGGTCCCGAACAGCGTCCGCAGCAGAGTCTGACGCTCGTCGTTCTTCGCGAGCAGGAAACGGGAGAACTTGTTCTGCGCGAGGAGGATGACCTGCTGGAACTGCTGCAGGTTCACGCCCAGCACACCGTCCAGGACCTCGGCGACGTCGCGCGGCTTGCCGGCCCGTCCGACCCACTCGTCACCCACCCGCTCGAACAGCTCGGCACGGGCGGCCTCCACCGTCATGCCGTCGCCGCGCAGCTTGGGACGCTCGTACTCCGGCGCGCGCACCACGCGCCATCGCTTCTCGCCCACCGTGAACTCGAGCCGTACCTCGGTCGGATCCTGCGGGCGACAGTGATCACTGCGCAGGCGCTTGTCCGGGCCGTCGTATCGCGGCACGTTGCCGTACAGGGCGAAGCACACGCCGTCGAGGACACTGGATTTGCCGGCGCCGGTCCGCCCGGAGATCAGGAAGATGCCGTCGGCCTCGAAAGCGTCGAAGTCGACCGTCTGCGTATCGCGGAAGGGGCCGAAGCCGGTGAGCTCCAGGCGGTGGAGTCTCACGAGCGCGCCTCGGCGAGCACCTTCTGGATCGGGCGGTCGTCGGCGATGAGGTCGGCGATGAGGTCGCGTTCCCGCTCCGTCGCCCCCTCGCCCTCCCGCACGTGCACGAGGAAGGCGTCCAGCAGCTCGCGGTCGCTGCGGGCCGCGCGGACGCGCTCGACGTAGCTGAGGGTTCCCGGCGCACCGACCCGCTCCGGGACGTGACTGACCGTGGCGCAGTGCGGGAACCGCTCCTGCAGGCGGCGCATCACGTCGCGCTGCGGCAGCGTGTCGGTGTACTCCGCGCAGACCCAGTCGGCCTCGGCGTCGGAGAAGCGCTCGTCGGTCAGGAGCTCCTCCAGCGGCGCGCGCAGCACCCGGAGCGGACGCGGCACGGGCAGATCGAGCCAGGTGACGTCGGCGAGGCCCGTGGCGTCCAGCTCGACGAGCCATGAGCCGCGCAGCCGCCCCTTCTCACCGAAGCTGTAGTGCAGCGGCGCCCCCGCGTAGCGCACCCGCTCGGAGAGACGCTGCCGTCCGTGGATGTGGCCGAGCGCGACGTAGTCGGGACCGTCGAAGACCGAGAGCGGCACCACGTCGAGGTTGCCCTGCCGGATCTCGCGCTCCACGCCCGGGGTCGCCTCGATCCCGGCGGCGAAGCAGTGCGCGACGGCGACGGAACGACCGCCGCGCACGGCCTGGTCCGCACGCACGAGGTCCATGGCGTGTGCGAGCGTCTGCGCCTGGGTGCGCAACTCGACCTCGCTCCACAGGTGACGCACCCGGGCGGGCTCGAGATACGGGATGCCGTACACGTGCACGGGGCCGTGGGCGTCGGTGAGGGTCAGCGGCGTGCCCACCGACAGCGGGTCGGTGATCACGTGGATGCCGTCGCGCAGGAGCCCGGCCTGGAATCCGAGCCGGGCGGCGGAGTCGTGGTTGCCGCTGGTCACGACGACCCGCGCGCCGGTGTCGGCGAGGCCGCGCAGGGTGTCGCTGAGCAGCGTGTAGCACTCGGCGGCCGGGGTCGCGGAATCGAAGACGTCGCCGGCGACGATCACCGCGTCGACCTCGTGCTCGCGCACCTGCTCGACGAGGACCGCGAGCACTCCGCGCAGCGCCTCGAGCGTCGAGTACCCGTGGAAGGTACGCCCGATGTGCCAGTCGGAGGTGTGCAGGATCCGCATGCTGACAAGGCTAGGCGGCACCTCCGACACGGCGTCCAGCCGCGCCACAGAGTCGAAACATAGCGGGCGTAGGGTGCCCGTCATGGCTCTTCCCGACGTCTGCGTCGTCTACATCCTGCGCGAGGGCGCCGCGGGGACGGAGGTGCTGCTGGGATACAAGCGCACCGGCCTCGGCCTCGGCCGGGTGGTGGGCATCGGCGGCAAGGTGGAACCGGGTGAGGGCATCCTGGCGGCCGCCGTCCGCGAGGTGCGCGAGGAGACCGAGCTGAGCATCGCACCGGGGGATCTGGAGCCGGCCGGAGTGTTCGACTACCTCTTCCCTTCCCGCCCGGCGTGGTCGCAGCGCTCGCACGTGTTCCTGTGCCGGCGGTACCGGGGCCGGCCCGTCGAGACCGAGGAGATCGTGCCCGCCTGGTTCCCGGTGTCGGAGATCCCGCTCGACCGGATGTGGGACGACACCCGCAGATGGCTCCCACAGGTCCTCCGCGGCGAGCGGGCCGGGGCCACCTATGTGTTCGGCGACGACCTCGCGACCGTCGCCTCCGAGACGGCGGGACTGCCCGGAGGGACGACCGGGATCCGCTAACGTCGCGGGGATGCCCCGACACACACCGCCCCAGCCGGCAGCGGACGCCCCGCCCCTCTCCTTCTCCTTCGCCGGGGCGACGCTCGTCGCCGACGAGCGGGGCGCTCCCCCGCGCACCTTCCTGCTCGTGCACGGGATCGGGATGGGACGGACCGTCTTCGAGGGGCTCGCCGAGCATCTCGGCGGGCACGGTCGGATCGTGCGGGTGGATCTTCCCGGCTACGGCGAAGCGCCGGAACCGGTGCGCACCCTCACCATCGAGCGCACCGCGGACCTGCTCGCCGCATTCATCCGTGAGCGCGGCTACCCGGGTGAGCCCGGTGGCCTCGTTCTGGTCGGGCACTCCATGGGCACGCAGGTGGTCGCCGAGGTCGCCGCGCGGCACCCGGGTCTCGCGGACCGCGTCGTGCTGATCGCCCCCACGGTCGACCCCCGGGCCCGGTCCGCCGGCCGCCAGTGGGTGCGCCTGCTGCAGGACCTGGCAGTGGAGAGCCCCCGGGTGATCGCAATCGGTGCGCGCGAGTACCTGCGCGCCGGCCCGAACCTGCGCGGGAAGATGCGGGCCATGCTCGCCCACCGGCCCGAGGAGGCCTATCCGCGGATCACGGTGCCGACCCTGGTGCTGCGCGGCGGACAGGACACGGTCTGCCCGCCGGCGTGGTGCCGGGAGGTCGTGACCCTCCTCCCCGACGGCTGCCTGAGCGAGATCGACGCCCATGGGCACGAGACGATGATCCGGGATGCGGAACCTGCCGCATCCCGGATCATCCGGTTCGCCGAAGGGTGCTGATCAGTCCTGGGTGACCTGCCGGCCGAGGTCCTCGATCAGCCGCTCGTCGGCCGAGATCCCCGCGTCGAGGAGGCGCTGCCGGAGGACATCCACGATGCGCTCGTGCGACTGCCCGCCGACGTCCACCCTCGTCTGCGCGACGATGCCGTCGATCTTCTCCTGGATGCTGGGCTGGTCCATGTCCATCGCCGGGGCGTCCTGCGTCTCGCCGGGCCGCACCGGGGCCTCCCGCGCCTCCGGGTCGGGATCCGGGTCGGAACGGTTCGGATCCGAGTACGTGGGCTCCGGGATCGGGTCGCCGGAGTCCGTCCCGTCACCGGCCACGTCCTCCTCCCGCGCGCTCACCGGTCGTCTCCCACCGCGAGGTCGGGGTCCAGGTCCTTGCCGGGCTCATCCGAGGCGATGAGATCCGGGGAATCGATCGCGGCGGCGTTCTGCTCGGCGGTCTCGCCGTCCGCGGCATCGGAGCTCTCCCATCCACCGGGCGGGTCGGCGTCGATGACGCCCTCGGGAAGGTCACGGTCGTCCATGGGCACGTCCTTTCGTCGCCTCCAGCTTGCGCGGGCGGTGCCCCCGGGCGCAGGGGATTGACGATGCCTGACGGCGGGGCTAGATATCAGCGGGGCTGCGGGGCGCCGGGCGCCGGGCGCCGCTCCTCGAGGATCCCCGCCCGCTCCGGGTGCTCCGCGAACCAGTCCGCCACGTACCAGCACACCGGCAGCACGCGGCGGTCCCCACGCTCCTCGAGCAGGGCCACCGCGCGGTCCACGACGATCGCGGCGTACCCGTGCCCGCGGAAGGTGGGGATCGTGAAGGCGCGGGTCATCGCCACGGTACGGCCATCGTCGCGGTAGTCCAGCACGCTCACGAGGTCGTCCCCGCGATGGAGCGTGTAGCGCGACGCGTCCTCGTCATCGGTGAATCGCAGATCGGTCACCCGCCCAGCGTAGGCCGTGTACAGACGCCGGGGGCCGCCGTCACACTTCGTCACAGAGCGTCCGGCACGCGCCGGCGAATTGACGCGACACGCCCGGCTCCGCGATAATCGGGCCCATGACTGACAACGCACGTCTTATGTCCGCCTTGGAGGCGAGCGGGACTGCCGGCACCATGATGGCCGGTCGCGTTGTTCTGTGTTGTCGAATGTGCCGCTGAACCGGTGATCCCGTCAGACTCGCCAGCTGGATCTGAATCGCTGCGAGTCACCGGCGCCTCTCCCGGGGGGATGCGCCGCGCACCCGGTCCCACCATGGACCGCGACCAACAACACGAAGAGTCGGGCACAGCGCGCCGGCTCCCTCTCGCAAGGACTTCTCGCATGTCGACCACCGCTCTCCTCGACCGCACCCCCCGATCCCCTCGTCCGGCGCTGCGCATCGTCGACGACGCCCCCGCCGCGTCGACCCCGCCCGCCGACCGCAGCATCCCCGCCGGCACCGCTCCGCGCGGCTTCGGGCTCTACGTAGGGTTCGACGAGGCCAAGGCCGCTGCCTCGGGCGTCTCGCTGGCCACCATCGTGGAGGCGCTCCGGCGCACCCTGCACGAGGTCGCCCCGGAGGCGGAGACCTACGCGACGGTCGCCCTCGCCCCCGTCGGGGCGGGCGGGCGGGACGTCGACGTCGTCCGCCTCGCGCTGCACGAGCCCTCGGCCGTCGCCCGCACCAAGCCCGAGATCGAGGTCGACGAGCGCGCCGAGGCCGGCGTCGTCGTGGACATCTCCCGCAAGCGCGTGCTCATCGACGGCGAGTCCGCCTCCTTCACCTTCAAGGAGTTCGAGCTGCTCCAGTACCTCGTCCTCCGCGAGGGGCGCACGATCGAGCGGGCCGAGCTCGTCGGCTCGCTGTGGCAGATCGGCGAAGAGGGCGCGCCCGGCGAGCGCACGATCGATGTGCACGTGCGCCGGCTGCGCGCGAAACTCGGCCGCTTCGAGGACATCGTGCGTACGGTGCGCGGGGTCGGCTACCGCTTCGACCGTCATGCGGACGTCGCCATCCGGTACGGTCACGGCACGCCCTCGCCCGACCGGTTCTGACGCAGCGCACCCAGCCGATGTCGGAGGACGCCGCGTAGGGTGATGCGGTGATCTCCCCCCGCCCCGCCACCGCGCAGCGGGACCCCGCGCGCGCATCCGGGACGCGGCACGACGTCACTCCCCCGCGCCCGGCGCTCGAGACGACCTACACCCCGCGGCACCCGCTGGATCTGCACCGCACGGTGGTCTTCCAGCGCCACGGGGCGAACGACCCCACCCTGGTGGTCGAGGGAAGCGTCATCTGGCGCGCGAGCCGCACCCCGCGGGGAGTCGCCACGCTCGCCCTCCGCTCAGTCGGTGGCACGGTGCGAGTGGCTGCGTGGGGCGCCGGGGCCGAGTGGGCCGTCGCGCACGTCCCCGCCCTCTGCGGCGCCGAGGACGACCCGAGCGGGTTCGACGCGACGCGTCACCCGCTGATCGCCTCTGCCGCGCACCGCAACCCGGGGCTCCGGCTCGGCCGCACCGACGAGGTCTTCGATGCCCTCGCGAGCGCGATCTTCGAGCAGAAGGTCACCGCCCTCCAGGCGTTCTCCGCCTGGCGACGCGTCGTGACCTGGTTCGGGGAACGTGCGCCCGGACCGACGCCCCGTCCCATGTTCGCCCCTCCCTCCCTCGAAGGCTGGCGCCGCATCCCTTCCTGGTCCTGGCACCGCGCGGGGCTGGAGCCGCCGCAGTCCCGCACGGTCGTGGAGGTCGCGGCCCGCGCTGAATCGCTCGTCCGCGTCCTGGATGCGGCCGCGGACGGCCTCGCGCGGGAGGCGGTTCTGACGAGCCTGCGCGGGATCGGTCCGTGGACGTCGGCGGAGACCCGCATCCGGGCATACGGGGACCCGGACGCGGTCAGCGTGGGCGATTACCACCTGGCGCATCAGGTCGGCCATGCCCTTGCCGGCGCACGCACGGACGATGCCGGGATGCTGGAGCTGCTCGCCCCGTGGTCGGGTCAGCGTCAACGCGTCATCCGGCTCCTCGCAGCCAGCGGCGTGAGCGAACCGCGACGGGGGCCGCGCCTGCATCCCGAGGACCACCGCCGCCGCTGACGGTGTCCTTGGCTCGCCGATCCGGCATGGTCACCGACCGGTTCGGCACGGGATGATCGCCGCCGAGGCGTGGGACCGCTCCATCCCCCTACGCTGTGAGCATGACGACACCCGGAACCGGCTGGCCCCGCGGCCGCACCACCTGGATCCTCGGCACGGTCCTGCTCTTCGCCGCAGGGGTCCTCATCGGCATCCTGCTCGGCAGCGTCTGGATCGGACTGCTGATCGCGGCCGCGGTCTCCATGGGCTGGCTGCTCGCCTACGAGTCGTGGCGGGGGCGGAACGTCGGGATCTACGATCGCGACGACGACGGCGCCCAGCTCTGAGCCGCCCCGACTAGAACTCCTCGTGCGTGTCCGGGTCCCCACCCCACAGCCGGCCGCGTTCGAGCGCCGACAGCGCCGCGACCTCCTCGTCGGCGAGCGCGAAACCGAAGATCTCGGCGTTCTCGCGCTGGCGTGACGCATCGGCCGACTTCGGGATCGGCGTGCTGCCCAGCTGCACGTGCCACCGCAGCACGACCTGCGTCGGCGAGACCCGGTGGCGTCCGGCGATCTCCTGCACGACGGGCTCGGTGAGCAGCTCGCTGCGGCGGGCGAGCGGGCTCCAGCTCTCGGTACGGATGTCGTTGCGGGCGTGGAAGGCGCGCAACTCCTGCTGAGGGAAGTAGGGGTGCAGTTCGACCTGGTTGATCGCCGGCACGACCCCGGTCTCGTCGATGAGCCGGGTCAGCAGCGGGATCGTGAAGTTGGAGACGCCGATGGTGCGCACGAGCCCTTCGTCACGCAGGGCGATCATGGCGCGCCACGTGTCGACGAAGCGGTCGACCCGGGGGTTGGGCCAGTGGATCAGATACACGTCGATGCGGTCGAGTCCCAGGCGCTGCAGGGATCCCCTCGCGCTCGCGATGGTCTCGTCGTAGCCGTGATCGCGGCCGGGGATCTTCGTGGCCACGAGCAGGTCGTCGCGGTCGAGTCCGCTGCGGCGCACCGCCTCGCCGACTTCGTGCTCGTTCTCGTAGTTCACGGCGGAGTCGAGCAGGCGGTATCCGGTCTCGATCGCGGACACGACCGATGCGATCCCGGATTCCCCGGTGAGCCGGTAGGTGCCGAGCCCCAGCTCGGGGAAGGCGGTCTGGTCGTTCAGGGTGACGGTGGGGATGTTGACCATGCCCCCATCCTGCTCCCTAGGATGGTGCGGTGACGACCCCGGACAGCACCCTTCCCCATTCCCGTCCCGCCGCCACCGAACCCGCTCTGCGTCTGACCGGACTGGTCAAGCGCTTCGGGGAGAAGGTCGCGGTCGACGGGATCGATCTGACCGTCCCGGCCGGATCGTTCTACGGCCTGGTCGGCCCTAACGGGGCGGGGAAGACGACGACCCTGTCGATGGCGACCGGCCTGCTGCGGCCGGATGGCGGATCGGCCGTGCTGCACGGCGTGGACGTGTGGACGGATCCGGTGACCGCGAAGGCGATGATCGGCAACCTCGCCGACGGGGTGCGCCTGTTCGACCGGCTCACCGGCGAGCAGCTGATCACTTACACCGGCATGATGTTCGGGCTGCCGCGCGAGGAGATCACGGCCCGCACCGCCGACCTGCTCGCGCTGATGGATCTCCGCGAGGCGGCGGGCACGCCCGTGGTCGACTACTCGGCCGGTATGACGAAGAAGGTCTCGCTGGCCTGCGCCCTGGTGCACGCGCCCCGCATCCTCGTCCTCGACGAACCCTTCGAGTCGGTGGACCCGGTGTCCGCCGCGAACATCGAGGACGTCCTGCGCGGGTACGCGGGCAGCGGCGGGACCGTCATCGTCTCCAGCCATTCCATGGACCTCGTGCAGCGCATGTGCGACCACGTGGCGGTCATCGCCGCCGGACGGGTCCTGGCCGCCGGCACCGTGGACGAGGTCCGCGGCGGGCAGACCCTGCAGGACCGTTTCGTCGAACTCGTCGGCGGACGCCACCACTCGGAGGGCCCGCAGTGGTTGCGACTCTCCTGAGGATCCGGTTCCGCGTCCTCGGCAACACGCTCGCATCCAGCCCCTGGCAGCTGGTCGGCTTCATCCTGGGCACCCTCGGAATGACAGGCATGCTCTTGTTCGCCTGGGTCGGATTGTTCTTCCTGGGGTTCACCGGGCCGGAGGTGACCGCCACCGTCGTCACGATCGCCGGCGCCCTGCTGCTGCTCGGCTGGACGCTCGGACCGGTGTTCGTCGCCGGCGTCGACACGACGCTCGACCCGGTCAAGCTCGCGCCGTTCCCGATCACGACCCGCCAGATGATGCGGGCGCTGACGGCCGCCGGGCTCACCGGGGTGCCGGGCATCGTGACAGTGGCGGGGACCCTGGGTCTCCTGCTCGTGTTCATCCGCTGGCCGGCCGCCTCGGCGGTCGCGCTCCTGTGCATCCCCGTCGGGGTGCTCACCTGCGTGGTCGCCTCGCGTCTGGTCGCCGCGCTCACGAGCGGAATGGGCGGCAACCGCCGCACACGCGAGCTCGTGGGGGCTGTCCTCTTCCTCGTCGTCCTCCTCGCCGGTCCGATCTCGATCGGCATCGTGGAACTCATCGAAGCCGGGGTGTCGTCATCGTCCGATCCGCTCGGGCGCATCCAGGGCGTGGTCGGAGCCCTCTCGTGGACCCCTCTGGCGGCGGCCTGGGCGGTCCCCGGAGACGTGGCCGTCGGGGCGATCCTGCCTGCGGCGGCGAAGTTCCTGATCGCGGTCGGGACGCTCCTCGTGCTCTGGTGGCTCTGGCGTCGGGCGCTCGAGGCGGCGCTCACCTCTCCCGCGCGGGCGCGCAGCGCACGGGCCAAGGCCGGCAAACTGGGCTGGTTCGGACGAATGCCGACCGGGCCGACCGGCGCGACCTGGGCACGCGCCCAGACGTACTGGCTGCACGACGGGCGGTACCTCCGTCAGCTCCTGGTCGTGCCCATCTTCCCGGCGCTCATGATCTTCTACTCGGGCGGCAGCACCTCGAACCCGCTGCTGTGGTTCTCCGGCGTCCTGGTGGCGTACATCCTGGCGGCCGTCTCCTACGTCGACGTGTCCTACGACGGCACGGCGTTCGCCGGAGTCCTGGCCACGGGCATCCGCGGCCGCGCCGACCGCGCCGGCCGCATCCTCGCCGCCGGATCCATCGGGGTGCCGCTGTTCCTCGCGGTCGCGGTGCTCACGCTGGCGATCGCCGGCGAATGGCGGTTGCTGCCCGCCGTGACGGGCGCGGGTCTCGGGCTCCTCCTCGCCGGCTACGGGGTCTGTGCGATCAGCTCCGCGCTCCTGGTCGTGCCGGTCGCCGCGCCCGGCTCCAGTCCGTTCGCCCGCGTCCCCGGCAGCGGAGCGATCACCACTCTGGCGATGCTCGCGGTCTGGGTGATCGTCGCCGTGCTCGGGTCCCCCGCGCTGGTGCTCGCCTTCCTCGCCGCGGCGACCGGCGACGCCCTGTACGGATGGCTGGCGCTCGTGGTGGGCGTGCTCCTCGGCTCGGCGGTGCTCGCGGCCGGGACGGTGATCGGAGGGCGGATCTTCGATCGGAACGCTCCGGCCCTGCTGGCCCGGCTCCGCACCTTCAAGGCGTCCTGAACCGCGCGGCGGGGAGCCACGGCGGGCCGAGCGGCGCTCAGCCGCCGAGGAGACCCTCGATCACCCGGATGACGCCGTGCTCCCGATTGGAGGGCGCACGGTGCCGAGCGCGGGCGACGACATCCGCGTGGGCGTTGGCCATCGCATAGGAGTGCTCGGCCGCGTCCATCATCTCCAGGTCGTTGAGGTAGTCGCCGAAGGCCATGGTCTGGGCGGCCGTGATACCGAGCGCTTCCTGCAGGCGCCGCAGCGCGCGGCCCTTGTTGACACCGGGATTCATGATGTCCACCCAGTGGGCGCCCGAGACGACCACCTGGTGGGACGCGGCGAATCGGGCGAGGGCGGGGGCCGTCGTCGTCTCCGCATCCGCGAAGTCGAACACCGCGATCTTCAGGATGTCGTCCTCCACCTCGTCGAGGTCGGCCACCTCGTCCAGCCGGGCGTAGTACCGATCTGCCTCGGCCCGGAACGCCTCGTCCGTGCGCTCGATGTAGGCGGAGCGCTTGCCGCAGAGCACGACGCCCACGTCGTGGGTGAGCGTCCGGGCGAGGGCGACCACCTCCCGTACGACGGATCGGTCCATGACGTCGGAGCTGAGCTCCTCGTCGTCGCGCACCACGTAGGTCCCGTTCTCGGCGATGAACACCATGTCGTCCCCGTGCCCGCCGAACTCACGGCGAAGCGTCGCGTACTGCCGCCCGCTGGAGGGCGCGAAGACGATCCCGCGCTCGCGCAGTCGGTCCAGGAGAGGCCACAGGTCCTCCGGCACCCGGCCGTGCTCGTCGAGCAGGGTCCCGTCCATGTCGACGGCGATCAGTCGGATGTCGAGGGAGGTCAGGACGGGAGCGCTCATCCCTCCATCCTCTCCCGATTCCCCCCGCCACCCGGCCCGCGGCTCCGGCCGGCGCGCTCACGCCGGGAGCGGACCGTCGGCCAGCGGAGCCGGTGTCTGCGCGTACGACGCGGACAGCCGCCGATACGGGGCGGACAGGAGCGCGAGCACGACGACGACGAGCATCACGAGACTCGCGGCGGTGAACACGAGCGCGATCCCGCGCGCCTCGCCCTCCCCGAGCAGCCACCCCCAGGTGCGCTGTCCGTCGGCGGTGTTCATATAGGGAATGAGCCAGAACTGCGCGAGCGGGCCGATCAGGAAGGCCGACACCGGCGACGCCGCCGCCTCGATGCTCGCGGCGAAACCGAACACGCGCCCCTGGGTCTCGAAGGGCACCACCCGCTGGATGATCGTCTGCTCGGCAGCCTCGGCGATCGGCATCAGGCACATGAAGACGAACAGGCCCGCCGCGTAGAGCCACCACCACTCCCGGAGCCCGAACGTCAGTCCCAGGACGGACACCCCGACATTGACCCACAAAAGGGTGCGGACCGGGTTCTCGCCCAGCCCGAACTTCGCCACGAGAGCGCCGCCGACGATGAACCCGATGCTCGTGACACCGAGGACGACACCCCACAGCTCCACGGAGAACAGGGTGAGCCCGTAGGGGTCCATCAACGCCATGAAGACGCCGCCGATGAGGTTGTTGAACGTCGTGAAGACGATCAACGGCATGAGACCCGGTACGGACCGGATGGCCGGGATCGCGCCCCGGAAACTGATCTTCGCGCGGGCCGCCCCCGGGGCGCGCACGACACCGGGCTCCGGGATGGACACGAACAGGATGTGGACGAACGCGACGGCCGTCGCGGCGATCGCGATGAGCACGGTCGGCCCCATCCCGAGCAGCCCGATCGACAGCCCGGAGAAGACGCTCGTCACCAGGAAGGCGAGCCCCTGCACGGTGCCCACGAGTCCGTTGGCGCGGTCCCGCCGGTCCGCGGGCACGAGCAGCGTCACCGTGGTGGACAACGCGATGTTGCGCAGGTTCTCGACCACGCCGCCGATCAGGATGACCCCCGCGAACAACCAGAACCACGGCCGCCCCCAGTCGACGAGGGTGGCCTCGGGGAAGGCCAGGTAGAGCGCCCCGGCGAGCAGGTACGTCGCGAGCGTGACGGCGCTCGAGAGGACCATCACCGCCTTCTTCTTCATGTGGTCGACGATGGCGCCGAACACGACACCGAAGACCGCGACCAGCAGCATGTAGCTCCCGCCGATGATCGAGGTCGCCAGCACGGAGCGGGTCTCGAGGTACGCCCAGAACGTCAGAGCGAACCACAGATAGCTCGTCGTGACGTTCGCGACGAGCGTGTTCAGCAGCACCTGGTAGAAGTTGCGCAGAGTGGTGCGGTCGGGACGGATGGCGTGGTCGGTCATGGCGCGGTCCTCCGGGAGTGCGACAATCATCGCCCCGACCTCCCCCATCCGTCGAGGAGGTCCGCGGATTCGGGTTTTCCCGAAACCGGATGTCGGGATGGCTCGGGTGTGCGGCCCCGGCCGCGGTCCTACCGTGGAGATATGACTTCCGCCGCCCTCCCGTCCCCGACTCGCACGTGGACGTTCTCCCCCGGCCCCGTGGCCGGGGCCATCGCCCAGCTCGCCGCCCTTGCGCTCGTCGGGCCCGTCGTCTTCACCGTTCTGTTCACCCTCCTCGCGACCGGGGTCGGCCTCATCCCCCTGCTCGGGATCGGCCTCGTCCTGCTCGTCGGCGTCGTGTACGCGCTCTTCGGCGTCGCCTGGCTCGAGGTCGCCCGCGTCGACGGCCTCTACGACCTCGGGCTCCCCGCGCTCCGCCCCCGCGCGCGCCCCCGTCCCGGGTTCGGCGGGTTCCTGCTCGTGCTGTGGCAGCAGTTCATCGACCCGCAGATGTGGCGGGCCGTCGCCAACTTCTCGATCGCCACGGTGCTCGGCTTCATCGTGCTGCCGCTGGTCTCGGTGTTCGCCGCATCCGTGGCGCTCGCCTTCGCCCCGCTCTACGCCGGCGGCGAGGGGACCGTGGAGGTGTGGCTGACCGGCTTCGAGGTCGTCGTCGCCTGGGCTCCCCTGATCGGGATCCTCGGTGCGCTCGTATCGCTCGCGGCGATCGTGGGACTCGGGATGCTGCACGGCGTGCTCTCCCGCGCGATCATGGTGCCCTCCCGCGAGGCGCAGTACGCCGAGGCCGCCCGCACCTCCGACGCCCAGCGCGCCGGGGCCCTGCGCGCCTCCGACCTGGAACGGACCCGGATCGAACGCGATCTGCACGACGGCGTCCAGCCCCGCCTGGTCTCGGTCGGCATGACGCTCGGGCTCGCTCAGCAGAAGATCGACGAGGACCCCGCGGCCGCGAAATCGCTGATCGAGGAGGCGCACACCTCCACCAAGGCGGCCATCACCGAGCTGCGCCAGCTCGCCCGCGGCATCCACGCGTCCGTCCTCGACGACCGCGGGCTCGACGCCGCGTTGTCCGCCCTGGCGGCCCGCTCCCACGTGCCCGTGCACCTCGACGTCCGTCTGAACGGCAGATGCTCGCGCGAGGCGGAGACGGCCGTGTACTTCGCGATCGCCGAGTCCCTCACCAACGCCGCCAAGCACTCACGCGCCGCGGAATGCCGCGTCGTGGTCCGCCTCCGGGACGAGAACGTCCTGTGGGCACGGATCGAGGACAACGGCATCGGCGGGGCCCGGGTCCTGCCCGGTGGCGGGCTCGACGGCATCTCCAACCGGGTGCTCGCCGCCGGCGGCACCTTCCGGCTGGACAGCCCGCAAGGCGGTCCCACGGCACTGGAGGTGAGCGTCCCGTGCGCATCCTGATCTGCGAGGACTCGGTCCTGCTGCGCGAAGGCCTCGTCCGTCTCCTGGAGGACGCCGGCCACCAGGTGGTCGCGGCCCTCCCGGATGCCACCGCCCTCGACGAGACCGTCGCCGAAGTCGCACCGGAGCTCTGCATCCTCGATGTGCGCCTCCCGCCGACGTTCACCGACGAGGGCATCCGAGCCGCCCTGCGCCTGCGCTCTGCCCACCCGGACCTGCCCGTGCTCGTCCTCTCGCAGTACGTCGAGGAGCGCTACGCCAGCGAAATCGTGATCGGACGCGGCGGAGCCCTCGGCTACCTCCTCAAGGACCGCGTCGCGGACGTGCGCGACTTCCTGGAGACGATCGAACGGATCGGCTCCGGCGCGACGGTCCTCGATCCCGAGGTGGTGGCGCAACTGCTCAACCGACGCACCCGCGACGAGCGGATGCAGCGGCTCACCCAGCGGGAGGCGACCGTGCTCGCCCTCATCGCGGAGGGGAAGTCGAACCAGGCGATCGCCGGGACGCTGTTCCTCTCCGAGGCATCCGTCGAGAAGCACATCACCGCCATCTTCCAGAAGCTCGAGCTCGAGCCCGACGAATCCGGCAACCGCCGCGTCCTCGCCGCCCTCGCGCACGTCGAACACGGCTCGTCTCCCGCGGACGCGCCCCACCCGCCCCAGACAGGAGCAGCACGATGACCACCCTCACTCCCCCGCCCGAGACGTCCCCCGTGGCCGAGGTCCCGGCTCCGCGGCCCCCGCGCAACGGTTCCGCCCGCGTCATCGCCATCCTCACGATCGCCCTCGGCGCGGCGCTCATCCTCGGCGCCGTCACGGCGGGGATCGTCCGCACCGTGGCCGCCTCCGCCACCACGTCGGAGACCCGCACGCTGGCGGTGGACGGCGTCTCCGACCTCGACATCGTGGCGAGCGCGGTCGACCTCACGGTCGTCTTCGCGGACGTCGACGAGGCGACGCTCGACATCGTCGAAGGCCGGGGCGGATGGCGCTTCGAACGAGAGGACGACGAGCTGCGGGTGGAGAGCCCGCGCGGACCCTGGTTCGGCGGCTTCTGGTTCGGCGGGAACGGACGGGCGACCCTGACTCTCCCCACCGAGTTGGACGGCGCGGACGCGGCCATGCGCCTGTCGGCCGGATCCCTCACCGCGGGCGGCTCGTTCGGCGACCTCGACCTCGAGGTGTCGGCCGGCGACCTCAGCGTGACCGGCGAGGCGCGCTCCCTCTCGACCGACCTCAACGCGGGCAGCGCGGAACTGCGTCTGGACGGCGTGACGGAGGCGGACTTCTCCCTGTCGGCCGGCCGCGTGGACGCCCGGCTGGCGGGGACCGTCCCCCGGTCCGTGCAGATCGACGTGAGCGCGGGATCCCTGTCCCTGGGGCTGCCGTCGGGCGATTACGACGTGCGCTCCGATGTGAGCGCGGGGAACCTCGACAACAGGCTCGAGCGCGGTTCCGGGGCCCGGGGCACGATCGACGTCACCCTCTCCGCCGGCGAGGTGCGGCTGGGCTCCGCCCGCTGACCCGGACCGGGACGCGTCCACGACGCGGGATGCCGCATCCCGCGTCGTGGACGTCGGTCGTTCTGCGCCGCCGCCCGGACGGGCGCGGCGCTCAGGCGATCCGGTGGTGGCGGCCGATCGGGAGCATGAGCGGCTTACCGGACACCGGATCGACGATCACCCTGCTGTCCAGACCGAACACCGCGCGCACGCAGTCCTCCGTCAGCACCCGCTCCGGCGCTCCCGCGGCGTGGATCGCACCGTCCTGGATCGCCACGAGGTGATCGGCGTACCGGGCCGCGAGATTCAGATCGTGGAGCACCATCACGATGGTGGTCCCCCGAGAGCGGTTCAAATCGGTCAGCAGATCGAGCACCTCGACCTGGTGGCTCACGTCGAGGAACGTGGTCGGCTCGTCCAGCAGCAGCACATCGGTGCGCTGTGCGAGCGCCATCGCGATCCACACGCGCTGGCGCTGTCCCCCGGAGAGCTCGTCCACCGCGCGGTCGGCGAGCCCGGTGGTGTCCGTGGCGGCCAGCGCGTCGGCCACCGCGACGTCGTCCTCGCGGGTCCACCGCGAGAGGATCCCTTGATGGGGATGTCTCCCGCGGCCGACCAGGTCGGCGACGGTGATCCCCTCGGGCGCGATCGGCGACTGCGGCAGCAGGCCGAGCGTCCGGGCGAGTTCCTTCGCCGGCATCCGGTGCACGTCCGCCCCGTCGAGCAGCACGTGACCGCCCTTCGGCGCGAGCAGACGCGACATGGAACGCAGCAACGTGGACTTGCCGCAGGCGTTGGCACCGACGACGGCGGTGATGCGTCCGGGCGGAACGACGAGGTCGAGGTCGCTGATCACCGTGCGATCGGCGTACCCGAGGGCGAGCCGTTCGGCGACGAGCGTGTGGTCGGCGGTCATAGCGAGCCTCCCGCGCGGTTGGTACGGATGATGAGGTAGACGAGGTAGGGGGCGCCCAGCACGCCGGTGACGATCCCGACCGGGTAGCGCAGCCCCAGCAGGTGCTGGCCGACCAGATCCCCGGCGAGCACGAGCAGCGCGCCGACGAGAGCGGCGGGGATGAGCGGGGAGCCGTGGGGGCCGACGATGCGGGCGGCGATCGGCCCCGCGAGGAACGCGACGAAGGCGATCGGACCGGTCGCCGCGGTCGCGAAGGCGATGAGGCCCACGGCCGCGACGATGACGATGAGACGGGTGCGCTCCACCCGCACGCCCAGCGCACCCGCCGTGTCGTCGCCGAGTTGCAGCACGGAGAGGTCGCGCGTACGCGCGAGCAGCACCGGTCCGAGCACCAGCAGCGCGATGAGCACGGGCCAGGTCTGCTCCCAGCCGACACCGTTGAGGCTCCCGGTCAGCCAGCGCGCGGCCTCCTGGAGGTCCCACTGGCCCGCCTGCGAGAGGACGTACTGCGTCACGCTCTCGAGCATGGCCGCCATGCCGATCCCGATGAGGATGAGGCGAGTGCCGGCACCCCCGCGGTGCGACGCGAGCAGGTGGATGAGCAGGGCGACGCTGAGGCCCGCGACGATCGCGAGCGCGGACACGGCCGCTCCGCTGAGCCCCAGCATGACGATCGCGAACGCGGCGGCGGCGCTCGAGCCGGCGCTGATCCCGATGATGTCGGGGCTGGCGAGCGGGTTGCGCAGCATCGTCTGGAACGTGACGCCGGCCAGCCCGAAGCACAGTCCGACGAGCACCGCCAGAACGGCCCGGGGCAGTCGCAGCCTGCCCACCGTGAAGGTCGCCCCGGCGATGTCCTGACCGAGGATCACCCCGACGACGTCGCTCGGGGGGTAGAACGTGTTGCCCACCATCAGGCTCGTCGCGAAGAGGACCGCGATCAGCCCGACCAACGTCGCCATGACGCGACGCCGGCGCCGGGCACGCCGGATGCGGCCCGCGGCCACGTCGTCGGTGCGCGCCGTAGCGACCCCCGGCGCGCTCACAGCGACCTGACCTTCCGCGACCGCACGATCCAGATGAAGAAGGGCGCGCCGATCAGCGAGGTGATGATGCCCACGTCGATCTCGCTGGGCCGGGCGACGATGCGGCCGACGATGTCGGAGGCGACGAGCAGGCCCGCGCCGGTCAGCGCCGAGAAGGGCAGCAGCCAGCGGTGATCGATGCCCACGAGCAGGCGGCAGGCATGCGGGACGAGCAGGCCGACGAAGGCGATCGGTCCGGCCACCGCCGTCGCCGCACCGCACAGCAGAACCGCACCGAGCGCGGCGACCGCCCGGACGACCGCGACCCGTTCGCCGAGCCCGGCGGCGAGGTCGTCGCCGAGGGCCAGGGAGTTCAGGCTCCGCGCCGAGAGCAGGCTGATCACGAAACCCGCGACGACGAACGGCAGGACGAGCATCGTGGTGTCCCAGGTCGCACCCCCCACACCGCCGATGAGCCAGGAACGGACGGACCCGGCGATGTCGCCGCGGGGCAGCCAGACCGCCGTGACGAACGAGGCCAGCGCGGCGGAGGTGGCGGCGCCGGCGAGGGCCAGCTTCAACGGAGTGGCACCGCCACGGCCGAGGGAACCGACCGTGTAGACGAAGACCGCGGCGAGCGCGGCACCCAGGATGGCTACCCAGACGAAACCCGAGGCGCTGGCCAGACCGAACCAGGCGATCCCGATGACGACGGCCAGGGCCGCTCCGAGGTTCACCCCCAGGATGCCGGGGTCCGCGAGCGGATTGCGGGTCACGCCCTGCATCACGGCGCCCGATACGCCGAGCGCCGCTCCGACGATCAGGGCGAGGACGGTACGGGGCACGCGGGTGACCACCGCCGCCTGTCCCAGGTTCTCGGTACCGCCCAGCACCCCGGCGATCGCATCCGTCCAGGACACCTCCCGGGAACCCACGAGGATGGACGCGACGCAGAGCAGCACCAGGAGGACGACGACCGCGCCGAGCCACAGCAGGCGCACGCGGTTCGGGCGCCGCACGATGGCGACGCCCGAACCGGACCGGGGGGAGGTCGTGGTCACTTCACCTTGTCGGCGGCAGCCGCGAGAAGCGCGAGGTAGTCGTCGAGCACCCACGAGATGGCCAGCGGAGTCGGGTTCGCAGCGGTGCCGAGGGGGCCCGCGCCGTCCAGCGAGACGATCGCACCATTGGCCACAGCGGGCATCTGCGCCAGCAGCGGGCTCGACTCGAGGGTGCTGATGAGCGTGTCGTCACCGTAGGTCACGATCAGATCCACGTCGGCGAACTGATCGATCTGTTCGGCGCTGATCGTTCCGGAGAACTTCTCGTTCTCCGCCGATGCGTCCGCGACGCTCTGGGGCGTCGTGAGCCCGAGGTCGGTGAAGAACGCGGCGCGGGTGTCATGCGCGGTGTAGAAGCTGACCTCGCTGAGATCGCTCGGGTCGACGTGGGTGAGGAACATCGTGGAGGTCCCCTCCAGCTGCGGGTACTCGGCGACCGCATCCGAGATCTGCGACTCGATGTCGGTCACGAGCACCGCACCCTCGGCGGCCATGCCCATGCCGGCGGCGTTCAGCTCGATCGTGTCCCGCCAGGAGGTGGCCCACGGCTGCTCCGGGTAGGCGATCACCGGGGCGATCTCGCTCAGGGTGTCGTAGTCCTCCTGGGTCAGGCCCGAGTAGGCGGCGAGGATCACGTCGGGCGCGGTGTCCGCGACGGCCTCGAAATCGATTCCATCGGTCTCGTCGAACAGCACCGGGGTCGCCCCGCCGAGCTCCTCGAGCTTCTCCTCCACCCAGGGCAGCATGCCGTCGCCGTCGTCGTCGCCGAAGTTGGCCGCGGCCATGCCGACCGGCACGATACCCAGGGCGAGCGGGACCTCGTGGTTCGCCCACTGCACGGTCGCCACGCGCTCCGGCTTCTCGGTGAGCGTGGTGGTGCCGAGCGCGTGCTCGATCGTGATCGGGTACTCGTCGCCGGCTCCGGCGGCGGCGGCATCCGTGTCGGACGATCCGGCGCAGGCGCTGAGCAGGAGTGCGGCGACGGCCGTGGCGGCGACGGCCGCGAAGCGACGTGAACGCATGAGTGGGCTCCAGGTGTGTGCGGTGGGGATGTCTCACCTGTTCCGGATTCCACGCGGGAGCATCCGTGGTTAGGTGAGGCTTACCTGACCACCGTAGACCGCGGCAGTGTCGCGGCGCAAACCGCCCCGCCCTCCCCCGCCACGGCCCACGGTGGGCCACCGTGGTGGCAAGATGTCGGCACGACGACGACGGGAGAGACGATGACGTTCTTCGCGCAGGACCTCTGGAATGGGCGGGGCTATTCGGGCGGCTGGGTGCACTTCCACGAGACCGTGGGGGTGACCTCACCCTCGACCGGCGCCGCACTGGCCGAGATCGGCATCGGCAGTCCGGAGGACATGGCCGACGCGGTGGACC
This sequence comes from Microbacterium caowuchunii, assembly GCF_008727755.1. Classification (NCBI taxonomy): domain Bacteria; kingdom Bacillati; phylum Actinomycetota; class Actinomycetes; order Micrococcales; family Microbacteriaceae; genus Microbacterium; species Microbacterium caowuchunii. The sequence goes on along the minus strand of NZ_CP044231.1, from coordinate 556,458 downwards.
GCGCCGACACCGCCCAGCCTTCCTGGGCGGCGGTATCGGCGGAGGAACGCGCCACCGTGATGCGGCGCGCCGCCGCGCTCGTCGAGGAGCATGCCGACGTGCTCATCGGCTGGCTCGTCACCGAGGCGGGATCGGCCCAGGGGAAGGCTGCGTTCGAAGTCGGACTCGTCGCCGCCGAGCTGCACCAGGCCGCGGCGACCGCGCTCATGCCCTACGGGCAGCTGCTCACGTCCGCCCAGCCGCGGCTGAGCATGGCACGTCGCCGTCCGGTCGGCGTGGTCGGGGTGATCTCGCCCTTCAACTTCCCGGCGATCCTGGCCGCACGCTCGGTGTTCCCCGCGCTCGCGCTCGGGAACGCGGTCGTCCTCAAACCCGATCCGCGCACCGCGATCTCCGGCGGGCTCTTCCTCGCCGCCATCCTGGAGGAGGCCGGGCTTCCCGAAGGGGTGTTCGCCGTCGTCCCGGGCGGCGTGGAGGCCGCCGGGGTCCTCGTCGACCACCCCGCGGTGCCCGTGATCTCGTTCACCGGGTCGACCAGCGCCGGTCGCGCCATCGGCGAACGAGCGGGTCGACACCTCAAGCGTGCGCACCTGGAGCTCGGCGGCAACAACGCCATGATCGTGATGCCCGATGTGGACGTGGCGGCAGCCGCATCCGCCGGCGCGTGGGGGTCTTTCCTGCATCAGGGACAGATCTGCATGACGACCGGGCGCCACGTCGTGCACGCGGACGTCTACGACGAGTACACGACACTGCTGGCACAGAAGGCCCGCGCCCTCGTCGCCGCAGACCCCTCCACCGGTGCGCCGCTCGGGCCCGTCATCGACGCGCATCAGCGCGACCGCGTCCATGATCTCGTCACCGCAAGCGTGGAAGCCGGGGCGAATCTGCTGGCCGGAGGGAATTACACCGGCCTCTTCTACCAGCCGACCGTGCTCGCAGACGTCCGCACCGACCATCCCGCTTTCACCGAGGAGGTCTTCGGCCCGGTGGCACCCATCCTGCGCTTCGAGGATGCAGACGAGGCCGCCGACATCGTGAACGGCAGCGAGTACGGGCTGTCGGTCTCGATCCTGGCCGGAGACGCCTTCGCGGCACTGGAGTTCGGCGATCATCTGCGCTGCGGCATCCTGCACATCAACGATCAGACGGTGGACGACGAGGCGCAGGCCCCCTTCGGCGGCACGGGTTTCTCCGGCAACGGCGCCCGCTTCGGCGGCCATGAGGCCAACATCGAGGCGTTCACCGACACCCAGTGGGTGACGGTGCAGTCCCGCATCCGGCCGTATCCATTCTGAGTTCACCGCCCGGGGACGCTCGGTCTTCGGGATCCGCGATCTCGGTCGCGGCGCCGGGACGAACGGACGCGGAGAAGACGAGGACCCCGGCCCGCGTTCGGGCGCGGGCCGGGGTCCAGAGTGGCCCTCGCACCCCGGCGAGGGCGGAGCCGGTCATTCTCGGGCGAATCGACGGATTCCCATGAGCAGCAGACCGAGGGCGAGCGCTCCTGCGCCGCCGAACAGGACGGGGAGTCCGGCGTTCGTGCCCGTCACGGCCAGAGCCGTCGGCTGGGCGGGCGCGGCCTTCTCAGCCGCCGCCGTCGTCTTCGTCTTCGTGATCACCGCAGGAGTTGCCGTGCACTCGACTGCGGGGTGCTGGATCTCCTCGGTGACGGCCGGAATCGCCGGCTTACCGGGGACTCCGGGGATACCGGGGACGTACTCCTGGTCCACGACCTTGACCTCTTCCGTCACGGCCGGGTGCTCGACGGTGTGCGTCTCCGCCTCGTGATGCACGGTCTTGGTGACCGCTTCGAGGTAGAACCAGTCGCCGTTGCCCGCGTTGCCGTGGGAACGGAAGTACGCGCCCGCGACACCGATGCCGTGCGGGTCACCCTGCACGTTCGCCTGCCAGTCGCCGCTCGGGAAGGTCGGAGCGCTGTCGGAGGTGTGCGGACCGCCGGTCCACGAGTAGTGCTGCCAGTGATCGAACACCTCCTCGTCCCAGGCCTCCTTGTCGATGACCGTCTCGGTCCACGCCTCCTGGATGACGACGATTTCGATGTGGCTGATCTCGGGGATTTCGGGAACCGCCGGGATGGCGGGAACGGCCGGCACCTCCGGGGTGATGACGACCGTCTCGGTCCAGGCCTCGCTCGGAACGCACACGGCGTTCACCCCGACGTTCGCGGCGGGGGCATCGAGCGTGATCTCGGCGCCCTCCGCGACGTTCGCGGCTGATGCAGTGAGCGTGAACCCGGCGCCGTCCGCAGCGTTCGCGGCGGATGCGCCGAGCATGAGCGGGCTCGCGCCGATGAGGAGTGCCGCAGCGGCACTCGCAACGAGCTTCCTCATGGGATCTCCTTTCGAACCGGTGGCTGCGGAGGCTCTGGGCGGCAATGCCGCATCTCCTGCGGCGACCGCTTCGCCTCCGGTGGCTCGGCCCACCACGCACACCGGCCGGTAGTGCGCCCAGGGAGACCTCGACGTCCTCGGTCATCCCGTGCACGCTCACCTCCTCCTGTGCGGGCGGCTGCCGCGATCCATCCCAGCCGCTGAGGGCAGGCGCATTGACGTCCCCGACGGGAATGGAGCACGTCTGCTCGGGGGAAACCCGCACCCCGCCCGCACGCGCTGAGTATCGATGGCGCGGGTCCTGAGCACTGGCGGTGGCGGTGGCGGTGGCGGTGTCGGTGTCGCGCTTGGTCGATGGCGGTGTCGGTGACGCGCTTGGTCGATTGCGGTTTCGGTGACCCGTTCTGTCCTCCTCCACAGGGGACGATTTCGCGAGTTATCCACGGGTTTGAATCAGCTCCTGATCTGGGGCTTCATCGGGGCGGGGAATGTCGGTGGCCCTCACCAGAATGGGGGTATGACATCGAGACTCCCCTTCGGCACCAGCGACGCGGACGCCGCTGTGCTGGCCGGGTTGGTGTCGACATCGCGGCAGGTGCTGGCGCAGAAGAACGCCGGTGATGCGGGCGAGGTCCGGTTCCTCGCCGACGCCGGTACGTTCGCGCTCCGGCAGGCCGGGAAGAACTCCGTGCAGGCCAAGGAGATGGCACTGCGGTCCGTCGCAGCGGAGATCGCGGCGGCGTGGCACGACTCGGACCGGTCCGTGCTCTCCCGGATGAACCGGGCGATGACCCTCGTCGACCACTACCCGGAAACGATGGCCGCATTCGAGCAGGGCCGGATCCTCCGCCGGCACGTCGACCTGGTCGTGGAATGCGGCGCCCCGTTGGATACGGAAGCGCGGGCGTTGTTGGATGCGGCCGCGGTCGTGCAGTGCGAGCAGAACTCCCCCAACCGGGCGAGACCCCTGCTGCAGATGCTCGCGGAATCGCTGCAGCCCCGCACACTCACCGACCGGCACCAAGACGCGAGGGAACACCGCCGCGTCCGCATCCTCCCGTTGGACGACGGCATGGCCGAACTGATCGTCACCCTCCCGGCCACGCTGGCACACGCGATCCTGGACCGGCTCACCCGACAGGCCACCGCGGTGAAGGACGTCCGGGAACGCGCGCGGGTGACAGCAGGAGAGCAGCGGGAGAATGCGGCTGCGGTCGCGGCACAGGACGGTCTGGGCGGGGTGGATGACGATCCCTCACCGGCGGAAGTCCTCGCATCGGATGAGCGGACCACCGATCAGATCCGCGCGGACCTGCTCGCGGACATGCTCCTCACCACCACCCCTGGTGCGGACCCCCACCTCCCCGGCGACGGGGCCGACGGGTTGGGGGCGATCCGGGCCGTCGTGCAGGTCACCGTCCCCGTGCTCACCCTCCTCGGGCAAAGCGACCTCCCCGCCGACCTCGCCGGGATGTCCCCCATCGACCCGGCCACCGCTCGCACCCTCGCCGGGAACAGCACGGGGCTGGACCGGATCCTCACCCACCCGATCACCGGGGCCGTGCTCACCACCGACCGATACCAGCCCACCGCCGACCTGAAACGATTCCTCCGCGGCAGAGACCACCGCTGCCGATTCCCCGGCTGCCGGATGCCCGCCATCCGCTCCGACATCGACCACACCCGCGACCACGCCCACGGCGGACCCACCGACGCCGGAAACCTCGCCCACCTCTGCCGCGGACACCACACCCTCAAACACGCCACACCCTGGAAAGTCAGACAACTCCCCCACGGGATCCTGGAATGGACCTCCCCCGCCGGACACACCTACACCGACCACCCACCCGGACCCGCCCTCCCCGGCGCCACCGCGGCATCCCTCGTCGGCACCGGCACGCCACCAGACGCCCGCGGACCACGCGACGCCGACAGGCCATCCGTCGCCGGCAGACCACCCGTCACCTTCACGCCCGACGGCGACCCGCCGCCCTTCTGACGGTCAGCCTGCGCCGGCTCCTGCCTGAGCTTCCAGCCCGGCCGGTTCCCGCGGGGGCCCGGCCGGTTCCCGCCGGGGTCCGGTCGGTTCGAGCTGAAGATGCCGGCGCAGGGCGGAATCGATCTCATCGAGGCTCGCCAGGAGGTCGGGGGTCAGCGCGTCGAGGAACAACTCCCGCACGGCGCGCAGGTGCGGGACGGATCCCGCCCGGAACGTCTCGCGACCGTGCTCCGTCGCGGTCACGTCGATCCCGTGCACGTCGTCGGGGCAGGGCTCCCGACAGATCAGCCGGCGTTTCTCCATCCGACCCAGATGATGCGACAGCCGACTGCGCTCCCACCCGATGAGGGTCGCCAGCTCCGACGACCGCAGCGTGTACCGGGGCGCCTCCGTGAGGGCGAGCAGCACCTGGTAGTCGCCCGCCGACAGGGACGACTCGCTCTGCATCCGACTCCCGAGGCGCGTGCGCAGGACCTCCGCCGTCTCGACGTAGTCCCGCCAGATCCGCAGCTGCTCACCGGTGGGCATGGTCCTGCGCGTCTCGCCCATTTCGCTCGTCTCCGTCCGAGGGAATTGATACGTCAACGTCGATGTTACTCATTGACACGTCAATCCGGACGGACCGGAGACGGGACGGGACACGGACCATGGCCATTCGGATCGAGGATGTCGAGTTCGGCCTCGACTCATTCGGTGACGTCGCCACGGACGGCGGACGGGTGATGTCGGATGCGGAGACGCTCCGCCTGCTCGTCGACGAAGCGCGACTCGCGGAGCACGTCGGTCTCGATTCTTTCAGCGTCGGTGAGCATTACCGGGACGGAATGGTCGACTCGGCCACTCCGGTCATCCTGGCGGCGATCGGACAGGCGACCTCGACGATCGGTCTCGGCACGTCGGTGACCGTCCTGTCGACGCAGGATCCGGTACGGCTGTACCAGCAGTTCGCGACCGTCGACGGACTCTCCGGCGGGCGCGCGCATCTGGTTCTGGGCCGCGCCTCGGCCACGGAATCGTTCCCGCTGTTCGGCTACGACATCGCCGAGTACGAGCAGCTGTTCGAGGAGAAGCTCGACCTGTTCCTCCGGCTGATGCGCGAGGATCGCGTGACCTGGACAGGCGGATACCGCGCTCCCCTGCTGGACGTCCGCCTGCACCCGCGGATGCCGGAGGGCGGCATCCCCGCCTGGATCGGCATCGGCGGCAGCCCCGACTCCGTCATCCGCGCCGCCCGCCACGGTCTGCCCCTCATGATGGCGATCATCGGCGGTCGCCCTGAGCGCTTCGCCGGGCACGCCGAGCTGTACCTGCGTGCACTGGAGCGGTTCGGTCACCCCGAGCTCCCCATCGGGCAGCACTCCCTCGGCTTCATCGCCGACACGGATGAGGAGGCGAAGGACACGCACTGGCGGTATTGGGAGCCCGTCGTCGAGGCGCTCGGCAGGGAGCGCGGGTTCTACCCGCCGACGCTGGAGCGCTACCGGCAGGAGGTCGACTCGGGTGCGCTGTACGTCGGATCACCGCAGACGGTGGCCCGAAGGATCGCGGCGGTCGTGCGCGCCAACCACCTGTCCCGATTCGACCTGAAGTACGACGTGCTGCACCTGCCGCGCGACGCCCGCGAGACCAGCATCCGTCTCTTCGGCGAGCGGGTCGTTCCGCTCGTGCGCGAACTGCTCCACGACGATCCCGGTGAGTGGCGGCTCACTGGCCGCGCACCGGCGGAGATCGTCAAGGGCGGCACCGCCGTCCACGCCTGAGACCCACGAAAGGAAGACATCATGATCGACCCCACCCGCTTCGAGTTCGGCATGGACACGTTCGGAGACCTGCCCCGCGACGATCACGGCGCCGTCGTGTCCTACGGCGAGGCCATCCGCGCCACGCTCGCCGAGGCCGTCCTCGGCGACGACATCGGCATCGACGCGATCGCCATCGGCGAACACCACCGCCCCGAGTTCGCGATCTCCTCGCCGGAGACGGTGCTCGCCGGCATCGCCACCGTCACGAACCGCATCCGCCTCGGTTCCGGGGTGACCGTGCTCTCCTCCGACGACCCCGTGCGTGTGTTCGAGCGCTTCGCCACGGTCGACGCCCTCTCGCGCGGGCGCGCCGAAGTGATCCTCGGCCGCGGGTCCTTCACCGAGTCGTTCCCTCTGTTCGGATACGACCTCTCCGACTACGAGGTGCTCTTCGACGAGAAGATCGACCTGTTCCACGCCCTGCTCGACGAGAAGCCGGTCACCTGGGAGGGGACGACGCGCGCGGCCCTGCACGAGGCTGATGTGTTCCCCAAGACCGAGTCCGGACACTTGCGCACCTGGGTCGGCGTCGGCGGGACGCCGCAGTCCGTGATCCGCACCGCGCACTACGGATTCCGGTTGATGCTCGCCATCATCGGCGGGGCGCCCGCCCGATTCGCGCCGTACGTGGACCTCTACCGCCGAGCCGCGGATCAACTGGGCACCACCGCACATCCCGTGGGGATGCACTCCCCCGGCTTCATCGCCGAGACGGATGCGGAGGCGAAGGAGCTCTTCTACCCCGGCTACAAGGTGATCCGGGACCGGATCGGGGCCGAGCGCGGCTGGGCGCCGCTGCAGCCCGCGGAGTTCGAGGCCGACGTCGCGCACGGCTCGCTCTACGTCGGTTCACCCGAGACCGTCGCCCGCAAGATGGCCGACGCCATCCGGACGCTCGATGTCGGCCGGTTCGATCTCATCTACACGGCAGGCGGCGCCCTGGCGGCGAGCACCCGGCTGCGTGCGGTCGAGCTGTACGGCACGAAGGTGATCCCGATGGTCCGCGAGCTGCTCGCCGAGACGCCCCGGCCGGCCATGACCGGAGCGGCGTTCCGGCGATGAACGAGAGGAACGACATGCACCCGCGAGCCGGCACGACCGTCGGCATCCTCGGAGCCGGCAAGGTCGGCACCGTGCTGGCGCGCCTGGCGGTGTCCGCGGGGTACCGGGTCCTCATCGCAGGCTCCGGCGACCCTGACCGGATCGCCCTGACGATCGACGTGCTCGCGCCCGGCGCGACGGCCGTCCGCCCCGCGGAGGCCGCCCGGGAGGCCGACATCGTCGTTCTCGCCCTCCCGCTGGGCAAGCACCGGCTCGTCCCGGTCGGAGAGCTCGCGGGCAAGCTCATCGTGGACGCCATGAACTACTGGTGGGAGACCGACGGCATCCGCGACGACCTCGACGATCCTCGCACCTCGACGAGCGAGATCGTGCAGGACTTCCTCGCGCGCTCGCGGGTCGTGAAAGCACTCAACCACATGGGCTACCACGACCTCCAGGAGGAGGCACGTCCGGCCGGAACACCCGGCCGGAAGGCCATCGCGATCGCGGGCGACCACGCTCGCGACCTCGTCCGCATCGCAGACTTCATCGACGCGCTGGGCTTCGACCCCGTCGTCGTCGGACCGCTCGCCGCGGGCGTCGTCCTGCAGCCCGGTCACCCCACCTTCGGCGCGGATCTCCCCGCCGGAGACCTGCGCCGGCTCATCGACGCGATCTCAGCCGCGGCGCGGACCGACGCCGAGTCGGAACGCGTCGACCTGACCGCGCCCCCGGCCTGAGCGCCGGGCCCCTCCCTCACCACGACATCCCGGCCGCCAACCGGCGCCGGCGAAAGGAAAGAAGAAATGGCAAGTGTGACGTTCGACCGTGCGACGCGGGTCTATCCCGGCGTCGCACGCCCTGCGGTCGACGAACTCGACCTGCACGTCGACGACGGCGAGTTCCTCGTCCTGGTCGGCCCCTCGGGCTCAGGGAAGTCCACCTCCCTGCGCATGCTCGCGGGTCTCGAGGAGGTGGGCGCCGGGCGCATCCTGATCGGTGACCGCGACGTGACCGACGTGCCCCCGAAGGACCGCGACATCGCGATGGTCTTCCAGAACTACGCGCTCTACCCGCACATGACCGTCGCCGAGAACATGGGCTTCGCGCTCAAGATCGCCGACGTCGGCAAAGAAGAACGCGCCACCCGCGTCCTCGAAGCCGCCAAGCTCCTCGACCTCGAGCAGTACCTCACCCGCAAACCCAAGGCCCTCTCCGGTGGTCAGCGTCAGCGCGTCGCGATGGGCCGCGCCATCGTCCGCCAGCCCCAGGTGTTCCTCATGGACGAACCCCTGTCGAACCTCGACGCGAAGCTGCGCGTGCAGACCCGCACCCAGATCGCGTCCCTGCAGCGGCGCCTCGGCGTCACCACCGTCTACGTCACCCACGACCAGACCGAAGCCCTCACCATGGGCGACCGCATCGCCGTCCTCAAGGACGGCCTCCTCCAGCAGGTCGGCACCCCCCGCGACCTCTACGAACGTCCCAAGAACGTCTTCGTCGCCGGCTTCATCGGCTCCCCCGCCATGAACCTGTTCGCCGCGGACGTGAACGAACAGGGGGTTCGCTTCGGCACCGGAACGGTTCCCGTCGACCGCGTCGCGCTCGCACCCGCCGGCCGCCGCGTCACCCTGGGCGTCCGGCCGGAGGACGTGATCATCGGGGAGGCGAGGGATGCGGGTCTCACCGTGACCGTGGACCTCGTCGAGGAGCTCGGCGCCGACGGCTATCTCTATGGACACGCGGAGGTCGATGGTGAGCGCGTCGACATCATCGCGCGCGTGGACGGACGGATCCACCCCGATGCGGGTGACACGGTCTCCGCGATCCCCCGACCCGGACGCATCCACCTGTTCGACGTGGACAGCGGGGAACGGCTGGACTCCGCCCTCGCGGAGCGGCTCGTCGGTGCGCCCGCATCCACCTAGTTGCGATCGATGCGCTCGGTCAGTGGCCCGTCGCGGAACCGAAGACGTGCAGGCCGAGGTCGTCGCTCAGTCGCTGACTGGCCGCGCGGCCGCGGACGCTCGTGCCCTGCTCGTCCAGCGGCGGGCTGACCGCGGCCGCGCCGAGCCGACCAGGGGCGGCCAGCACGATGGCCCCCGAGACGCTCGACTTGGCAGGGATCCCCACGGCCCGCATCCATCGCCCGGAGCCGTCGTACACGCCGCACGTCGCCATCACCGACACGACGTCGCGGGCCACCCGGCCGGGGATCACCTGCTCGCCGGTCACGGGGTTGCGCCCGCCCAGCGCGAGGGTCGCGCCCATCACCGCGAGGGACTCGGCATCCACCAGCACGGCGCACGCACGGGCGTAGACGGCGACGGCGTCATCGGCGCTGACGTTCAGAGTGCCTTCGGCGCGCATGAGGTGGGCGAGGGCGTGATTCCGGTCCCCGAGGAGGTGCTCGTCACGCGCCACCCCCTCGTCGACGTCGAGCGCGCGGCCGGCGAAGGCCGAGAGCCCCTCGAGGATGCGCTCGTCACGCGCCTGGACGTCGTCGCCGTGCACGAGCGCTGCCGTCAGGAGCGCACCGGCGTTGACCATGGGGTTCGGCGGCCGACCCGTGCTGCTTTCCAGCTTGATCGCGTCGAAGGCCTCGCCGGTGGGCTCGATCCCGATGCGGTCCAGAGCCGCGCCGTCCGTGTCGAGCAGCGCGAGCGCGAACAGGAAGGGCTTCACCGCGGACTGCACACTGAAAGCCATCCGAGCCTGCGTGCTTCCGCGCACCTCGCCATCGGGCAGCGCCAGCGCGATCGCGCAGAACTCGTCGTCGGCGGCGGCGAGCTGCGGGATGCTGTCGTCGACCTCACCCCCGCGTTCCTCGAACACCGCGGCTCGCAACCGCTCCATGTCGTACGTGCGGGGGTCGCGGCGGCTGCTCATGCCCCTACCCTGACACGGCTATCGAACGCGCCGGACGGGGTGGACGGACACGACGATGGGGCCTCTTGCTCTCGTAACCTCCCGCTTATAGATTCTTCGCACTCATAGATTCTTCGCACGGAAGTTGCGATGCCCGATCCCCTCGTCCTCGAACCGCCGTTCCGCGGACGCTGGCTGACACAGAACAGCCCGGCCCACCGCATCCCGAGCCACGGCACCCATCTGTTCGGCCTCACGTATGCCGTCGACTTCGTCGCCGTGGATGCGCGCGGCCGCTCCGCTCAGCCCTCGTGGCGCAGCCGACTATCGGTCGAATCGCCGGAGCACTTCACGGGCTTCGGCCAACCGATCCTCGCGCCCGCCACAGGCGTCGTCTTCTCGACGCTCGACGGCGAGGACGATCATGTCGCGCGGCGGTCGGTCATCGCGCTCCTCTCCTACGCTACGACCCAGCAGATGCGCATACGGTCAGGTCCTGCCGCGATCGCGGGAAATCACGTCGTCATGTCCCTCGGCGAGGGCGGGCCGTTCCTGACGATCGCGCATCTGCGCCGGGGCAGCGTGCGGGTGCGGGCGGGCGATGCCGTCTCGGTGGGCGACCAGGTCGGCGAGTGCGGAAACTCGGGCAACAGCACGGAGCCGCACGTGCACCTTCACGCCACCGATTCGGCGGACTGGTCGCTCGCGCGGGGCCTACCCATCTCATTCCGTGATTATCGACTCGCAGGGTCGAGCACGCTCGTGACGCAGGGAATGCCCGGCGAGGGCGAGATCATCGACGTCGGGTGAGGCATCCGAGGGGAGGTCTCCCCTCAGCTGATCTTCCTGCGGTAGATGGCGATAGCGAAGGTGTAGGCGACGACGAGGATGCCGACCAGCCAGGCCAGGGCGATCCAGATGCCGGACCCGACCGGCACCTGCGCGAACAGCGCGCGGATCGTGTTCACGATCGACGTCACCGGCTGGTGCTCGGCGAACCAGGCGACCGGGGCAGGCATCGTCTCCGTGGGCACGAACGCCGAGCTGATGAACGGCAGGAAGATCAGCGGGTAGCTGAATGCGCTCGCCCCATCCACCGTCTTCGCCGAGAGTCCGGCGATGACAGCGAGCCAGGTCAGCGCGAGCGTGAACAGGATGAGGATGCCTGCGAGGGCACACCATGCCCCGACCGAGGCGCCCGTACGGAACCCCATCAGCAGCGCGACACCGACGACGAGGACGATCGAGGCCAGGTTCGCGACCAGTGAGGTGAGCACGTGTGCCCAAAGGACGCTCGAGCGCGCGATCGGCATCGACTGGAAGCGATCGAAGATCCCGCCCTGCATGTCCAGGAACAGCCGGTATGCCGTGTACGCCACGCCCGACGCGATCGTGATGAGCAGGATGCCCGGGAGCATGTAGTTGATGTAGGACTCGTCGGATCCTGTGTCGATCGCGCCGCCGAGCACGTAGACGAAGAGCAGCATCAGCGCGACCGGCGTGACCGCGGTGGTGAGGATGGTGTCAGGGCTGCGGAGGATGTGACGCAGCGAACGGCCGGTCAGGACACCGGTGTCGCCGACGACGTGGGTGGTCATCGCGGTTCCCTTCCTGTGGACGCCGCGGTGCCGCCCGCGGTGCCGGATTCTCCGGTGTCTCCGGCGTCTCCGGCGTCTCCGACGTCTCCGACGAGGGAGAGGTACACCTCCTCGAGGGAGGGCTGCTTCTCGACGTACTCGACCTCGGCCGGTGGCAGGAGCTCCTTGAGCTGGGCGAGGGTGCCCGTCTGGATGATCGCGCCCTTGTGCAGGATGGCGATCCGGTCGGCCAGTTGCTCGGCCTCGTCGAGGTACTGCGTCGTCAGCAGCACGGTCGTACCGCCCTGGGCGAGCGTCTGAACCGTCTGCCATACCTCGAGGCGGGCCTGCGGATCGAGCCCGGTCGTCGGCTCGTCGAGGAAGATGATGGGCGGGTTGCCGATCAGGCTCATCGCGATGTCGAGCCGTCGGCGCATACCACCCGAATACGTGCCGGCTCTGCGGTTGCCCGCATCAGTGAGCGAGAACCGATCGAGCAGCTCGTCGGCGATCGCAGCGGGACTCTTCAGGTGGCGGAGCTGGGCGATCAGGATGAGGTTCTCCCTGCCGGTGAGAACCTCATCCACCGCGGCGAACTGGCCGGTCAGGCTGATCGACTCGCGCACGTAGTTCGGCGCTGCGGCCACATCGAAGCCATTCACAACGGCGCTGCCCGAATCGGCTTTCAGCAGCGTCGCCAGGATCCGCACCAGCGTCGTCTTGCCCGCACCGTTGGAGCCGAGGAGGGCGAAGATGGTGCCCGCCTCTACGTCCAGGTCTATGCCCTGCAGCACGTGGAGGTCCGTGAAGGACTTCGTGATGCCCCGCACCCGGATCGCGGGCTCGTGGGTCCGGGCGGTCATGCCTTCGTCTCGTCTTCCCGATCGCCGACGGCGGCGTCGATCGACTTGGCGAGACGGGCACGCTCCTTGTCGATCCATTCCTTGCGCGCGTAAGCGCGGATGAAGGACTCGGCGAACTCCACGGGTTCATCGCCCACGATGTCCCGCACGGGCGTGCCATCCAGTGCGGCGCGCTCCCACAGGTCGGCGTGGTCGCCGATCATCACGGTGAGGGATTCGCCGTCGGTGTATCCGCCGGCGTACATGAAGTATCGATTCAGTGCCTTCGCGGTGCTGCGGTACGGCTCGGGCAGCGCCTCGATCCGGGCGATCGCCTCCTTGTACTGCTTCTTCTGCTCGAGCGACCCGGTGAGGGCCTCGATCCACTTGGCGGCCATGCCTACTCTCCCTCTCCTTCGTGGTGCGTGTGTGTGTGACGGTGGAGCTGTTCGATCCGGCCCGCGAGGAAGCCCCACGTGTGCCAGAACTCGCGGAGCTGTGCCCGCCCCTGGGCGTTGAGGGAGTAGACCTTGCGCGGCGGCCCCTTCTCCGACGGGACTTTCTCCACGTCCGCGAAGCCGCGTTGCTCGATTCGGACCAGCAGCGCATAGACCGTTCCCTCCGCGATCTCAGAGAATCCTTCCTCTCGCAACCGCGCCGTGATCTCGTAGCCGTACGCGGGCTGCGTGGCCAGGATCGCCAGCACGATTCCCTCGAGGGTGCCCTTGAGCATTTCGGTCATCTGGTTGCCCATCGGATCCCCTCTCCTCTGATGTACCTAGTGGTATTGACTACTGGTAGTAGGTAACACTAGGTACCGGCCATTTGCAACACCGATGCCGAAGCTTCTTCCCGAGAAGGGCGTTGCTCGACGGCCGAGCGGTGCAACCCCTGCCGTCCGCCGACGACGAGGCGCAACGAGACCGGAAGAAAATCACGAAAAGATAACGATGAACCCTTCCCTCCGTTACCTCGCCGTTATAGAGTGCTCGCACGGAAGTTGTTTGCTGTGGCAGCTTTCGACATGTGATTGCAGGACACTCTTGGTGCAAAGGGACAAGGGCCGGCCGGAAGCCTCTCCGACCGGCCCTTCACCATTCCTGCACCACGGACGCGCGGTCATCCACGTCCGCAGACCTTCCGGCGGGGTACTGTCACCGCCATGACCGACTACGAGTCCGCTGCGCTGGCCGCGCAGTGGGTGGGCTCCGTCTCGAGCGCCCTCGCCGTCGTGGTGGCGGCGGTCTTCGGGTACCTGACCCTCCAGAACAACCGCCGGGCACGGGATGCACAGCAACGCGCGAGCCTTGCCGCAGCATCCGACGGCGTAGAGAGCCGGCAGGGCCTCGTCTCCGGCGCGAGAGCGGGCGGATCGACGCTCAGGGTCGTGCACCGGTCCGGGGAGACGTGGGCTCTCGTGAACAGCGGGCCGAGCACGGTGCACCTGGTGCGGATGGAGGGCCTCACCGATCTGGACAAACGCCGCTTGCGTGAGGTGCCACCCGAACCGACGCCGCTGGAGGCGGGCCAGTCGACGGAGTTCGTGCTGACCTCGCGGTACACGATGTCGGGCCCCGCCAACGTGGTGGCCTGGTTCAGCGATCGCCCTGGCGGGACCGCTGTCCGCACGGTGCTCCAGGTTCCCGCGCCCTGAGGGGACGTTGCACCGCCGGAGCGCGCCGCTCGAGCTACCGGATACGCCTGTCGTCTCATCCTCCCCAGGGGGTAGTTTCGCGACTTGTCCACGGGTTTTCATTCGGCCGCTGATCTGGGCTTCATCGGGGCGGGGAATGTCGGTGGCCCTCACCAGAATGGGGGTATGACGACCTCGAGACTCCCCTTCGGCACCAGCGACGCGGACGCCGCTGTGCTGGCGGGGCTGGTGTCCACCTCGCGGCAGGTGCTGGCGCAGAAGAACGCCGGTGATGCGGGCGAGGTCCGGTTCCTCGCCGACGCGGGAGCGTTCGCGCTGCGCCAAGCCGGGAAGAACTCCGTGCAGGCGAAGGAAATGGCACTGCGGTCCGTCGCAGCGGAGATCGCGGCGGCGTGGCACGACTCGGACCGGTCCGTGCTCGCCCGGATGAACCGGGCGATGACCCTCATCGACCACTACCCGGAAACGATGGCCGCATTCGAGGAGGGCCGGATCCTCCGCCAGCACGTCGACCTGGTCGTGGAATGCGGCGCACCCCTGGATACGGAAGCGCGGGCGTTGTTGGATGCGGCCGCGGTCGTGCAGTGCGAGCAGAACTCCCCCAACCGGGCGAGACCCCTGCTGCAGATGCTCGCGGAATCGCTGCAGCCCCGCACGCTCACCGACCGGCACCGGGACGCGAGGGAACACCGCCGCGTCCGGATCCTCCCTCTCGAAGACGGGATGGCGGAACTGATCGTCACCCTCCCGGCCACGCTGGCGCACGCGATCCTGGACCGGCTCACCCGACAGGCCACCGCGGTGAAGGACGTCCGGGAACGCGCGCGGGTGGCAGCAGGGTCGGGTGCCGGTGCGGCGGGTGCGGGCGCGGAGCAGGAGAGTCTGGGCGGAGTGGAGGAGGAGCTCTCACCCGCGGAGGTCCTCGCGTCGGATGAGCGGACCACCGATCAGATCCGCGCGGACCTGCTCGCCGACATGCTCCTCACCACGACCCCTGGTGCGGACCCATACCTTCCCGGCGACGGGAACGGCGGACTCGGCGCGATCCGCGCGGTCGTGCAGGTCACCGTCCCCGTCCTCACCCTCCTCGGGCGAAGCGACCTCCCCGCCGACCTCACCGGAACCTCCCCCATCGACCCGGCCACCGCTCGCACCCTCGCCGGGAACAGTGCGGGGTTGGACCGGATCCTCACCCATCCGATCACCGGAGCCGTGCTCACCACCGACCGATACCAACCCACCGCCGACCTGAAACGATTCCTCCGCGGCAGAGACCACCGCTGCCGATTCCCCGGCTGCCGCATGCCCGCCATCCGCTCCGACATCGACCACACCCGCGACCACGCCCACGGCGGACCCACCGACGCCGGCAACCTCGCCCACCTCTGCCGCGGACACCACACCCTCAAACACGCCACACCCTGGCGGGTCAGACAACTCCCCGCCGGGATCCTGGAATGGACCTCCCCCGCCGGACACACCTACACCGACCACCCACCCGGACCCGCCCTCCCCGGCACCACCGCGGCATCCCTCGTCGGCACCGGCAGACCGCCGGTCACCTTCACCCCCGACGGCGACCCGCCACCGTTCTGACCATGGCCGTCCGATGACAGCGACTTTGACCGGGAGGCAGATGTGCCTGCTGCGAATTCCCAGGAGTGACCTGGACCGCGCTCGCCCGCGCGGCGACCGAAGCACAACTGGCGTCAGCGCTTGCTGACTCTCCAGGCCTTGTCTACGGCGGCTACTCAGCGGGCGCATGCCTCACCTCAGTCGACCTCCACGGAATCGACCCGATCGACGACCCATCGGCTCAGCCCGCTGGCTACCACACGGCGATGCGAGCTGAGGCCCTGAACCTTATTGGTACACGAATCATCCCCACGCCTCCTCAACGGGGCGCACGCGGCAGCCGCGTATCTCCGCGAACAAGATCTCGACTTCACCGAACTCGCGGACGGTGACGACCACCTGATCGGCATGCGGTAGCGCATAAGGCAGTCGGCAGCACCAGAACGTTCTGAGGACAGCACGACGCCCGAAACTTCCACCCCACGGGAGATAACGGAAAGATAACGCCGAAGTCTTCCCTTGCGTTATGTGTTCGTTATACAGTGTGGGCACGGTAGTTGTTTTGCTGTGGCGGCTACCGACATGTGATTGCAGGACTCTCTTGGTGCAAAGGGAAAAGGGCCGGTCGGAAGCCTCTCCGACCGGCCCTCTCCGCATCCACCATGGTGTGCGTCTGCGTCCGCCATGGGTGTGCGCCTGCGTCCATCACGGGTGCGCGCGACGGCGGCGACGGGATTCGACGGCGATCCCGACCAGGCCGACGAGCCACAGCACGCACACCGAGGCCATGGCCCAGCGCAGTTCCACGCGGGTGTAGGCGGCGGGGTCCGCGCCCTGGAGATCCAGCACCAACCCGATGAGGTACACGGCCACGAGCGCCGCGATGAACCCGCCCATGTTGACCACGCCTGTCGCCGTCGACAGCCGCGAGAGCGGATTGTCCCGGCGGGCCACGTCGAACGCCAGCATGGACGCGGCCGCCCCGCTGGAGATCATCAGCACCCACACCACGAGCAGCCACAACGGCGCCGGTCCGGGGATGAGCAGAACGGCCCCGAGGGCAGCGGCTTGCAGCAGGACCGACACCACCGCGATCGTCGCCCGCCCACCAGGATGCGCACCGGAGATCAGGCCCATCAGCGGAGCGAACACCACACCACCGAGGACGAACACGACGAAGACCACGCTCGCGGTCTCGCGGGAGAGCCCCTCGCCCGCGGTGAGGAAGGGGATCCCCCACAACAGCGAGAACGCCGTCCCCGCGAACGGCGTCACGAAATGGATCCAGAACGCCAGCCGGGTCCCCGGCTCCCGCACCGCGTCCCGCAACAGCGCGAACTGCGACGGGCTGCCCGCCGAACGCGCGGGACGGCGATCGCGCTCCCGGATGAGGGCGGCGTCCAGCAGCGCGAACACGACGAACGTCGCCGCCAGGACGCCGAAGGCGAACTCCCACGACGCGACGTGCACCAGGAGCGTCAGGACCACGACGCTCAGCACCTGACCGAGCTGCCCGATCTGCGCCGTGATCTGCTGCAGGAAGGGCACCCGCCGGGCCGGGAACCAGAGGGCGAGCAGCCGCAGGATGCTGGGGAAGATCAGCGCGTCCCCGGCCCCGGTCAGCACCCGCGCGGCGATCGCGGTGGTGGCGTCCCCCGCGAACGCGAGCCACACCGAACCGCCCGCCATGATCAGCATGCCCGCCGTCACCACGATCCGCGCCCCGAACCGGTCGAGCAGAAGCCCCGCGGGAACCTGGAGAGCCCCGTACACCGCCAACTGCAGCGTCGCGAACAGGGCGAGGGTCGCCGACCCCGCATCGAAGCGGACGGCGACGTCGGTGCCGAGCCCGGCGAGGGAACTCCGCCCGACGATCGCGACGAGATAGGTCAGCGTGCCCAGCACCCAGACGATCCAGGGCAATGCCCCGCGCACCCGCTGCGGCGCGACCGTCGAAACCGTTCCGGTCGCCGCCCCGAAGTCCGTCACCCTGTGCTCCCGGCCGCGTCCCCGCGTAGGCGGAGCGCAGGCACGAGGTTCATCGCACCGACTCTACCCGCGCTCCGATGGGCTCAGACCGCTCCGCCGCCCCCACCGCCGCCACCGCCGCCCGCGTACCCGCCGCCCTTGGACCCGCCCGACGAGCTCGACGAGGAACTGGCCTCGGCGGAGAGCTTGCCGATGCTGGAGGAGAATGCCGCCGCGTTGAACATGGCCGTCCCCACGTACCAGCCGGGCGTGCGCCCGTCGTCGTAGAACGTCGCCAGTCGCTCCGCCCACGCCTTCTCCTGGCCGAACACCACGGCATAGGGAAGCAGGGGTTCGTAGATCGCGAGCATCTGCGTCGGGTCGTTCGTGTCGACGGCCACCCGCTCGGCTCCGCGGGGGGACTGCAGCATCCGGATGCGGTCCGCCTCCGCCCAGGCGATGAACTCCTTCAGCCCGGCCAGATGATCGCGCATCTCCGCGCCCGCCGCGCTCAACGGACGGTGCGCGAGGAGGAGCGCCGCAGCGACGGCCGCGACACCGACCACCAGGATGAGCAGGATCGGGACCGCCTCCCCCACGTACTCCGAGATCGCGGTGAACCCGAAGACCGCGGTTCCCGCGACCCCGGCCCCGAGCGCGACCAGCGGCCACGTCCGCGTCCCCTTCGGGACCGCCCGGTAGACGCCGCGGCGACGGAGCTCCTTGCCCGCCCACGCGATGATCTTCTGCGACGCGGACGCCAGCTTGTCGTTCGATGACTCGAAGACATAGACGGCGCCCGGCTGGGCGTCTTCATCGAACAGCGCGTCGAGCAGCTTGCGCCCGTCCAGGTCCGCCCGGGACCGATCCACCAGGACGGCTCGGAGCTTGGTGCCGCCGAAGAACCCCGGCTCCCCCTCTTCGATGCGGATGCTGCCGACCACGGCCTGCTCCAGCACCTCCGCCGCGATCGCCTTGCCCGACTTGCCGAGCAGCACCGCACTCGTGAGAGCGTCGATGCCGGTCGGCGGCGTGTACTCGGCGATGATCACGGACCGGCCGGGGGCATTGCGCAGAACGCCCGCGCGCAGGACGACGGCCCACGCCAGCGCGCCCAGGGCGACGAGGACGGACACCGCCTGCAGCCACCCCCAGACCGACGCGAAGTATCCCGTGTCGTACAGGACGAAGGTGCCGGGAGCGAAGCCGATCGCCACCGAGACGGTCTCGTGCGGACGGACGTCCTGGGCGTTCGCGGTGAAGGTGTCCCCCTCCGCGGAGATGTCGCACGGGGTGCTCTCGCCGTACGCGCCCACGTAGCACGCCGCGTCACCGGTCAGCGCGCCGGCCAGCGACTCGTCGACGTGCACCGTCGCCGTGATCTCGGGGAACGATTCCGGCCAATCGACGCCGTTCACGTCCCAGTAGAACTCGTCGCCGGTGTCCTCGAACGTCCACGTGACGTTCTCGAGCTCGTACGTGAAGACGTACACCTCCCGCCCGTGCACGAACCCGCTCACCCGCGAGGTCATGGAGAACGCCTCGTCCTCCGAGTCGGTCTCGGCCGGACGGGCCCGACCCTCCCCATCGGTGATGGAGACGAGCTCCGGATGCAGGGGCTGACCGTTGTACACGTCGGGGATCGTCCGGCGCATCCCGTGGTTCTCGTCGGACGTCGGGAAGTCCACGGTGAACGTCTCCACGACCCGCAACCGGCTGGTGCCGTCCTCTGCACGACTGAGCGTGTAATCCACGTCGAGGGATTCGATCGTGAACTCGTCCGCGGCCGCCCGGGCCACGGACGGACCGGGCAGGGCCAGCAGCAGCATCAGGATCGCGGCGAACGCGACGCCCAGAATCGGCCCGGTCGGAGAACGCCGCATCCATCCCCAGCTCATGCCCACAGCCTAGAGGGAGCGGGCCACTACGCTATCGACATGACCGACCGGCGGCTTGCCATCGACGCCTGGGAGAGCCTCTTCCGTGCCCAGCACGAGATCTTCGAGGACATCTCCCGAGACTTCGACGACAGCGGGCTCCTGCAGGCCGAGTACGACGTCCTGCTGACGGTCTCCCGCGCGCCCGACATGACTGCGCGCCTACGCGACATCACGCGCAACATGCTCATCAGCCAGCCGAGCGTGTCCCGCTTGGTCGATCGGATGGTCACCCGCGGACTGGTGTCCAAATGCGCCGACCCCGAGGACGGACGCGGCACCCTCGTGCGGGCCACGGAGGAGGGCAATCGGGTCTTCCGCTCCGTCGCCGCCGTGCACGGTCGGTCGATCGCCGAACGCATGAAATCCCTCGACGACGCCGAACTGCGCACCCTCCTGCGGCTCACCGCGAAGCTCCGGCCCACGCAGGAGGACTGACCGGCTCGGCCTCTCGGGCTCACCAGCGGTTGTGCACCTCTTCCGCCCAGCCCACGACGCCCTCGAACGGCACGGTCTCGCCCTCCGCGCTGCGGAAGGTGCCGCTCCACTGACCGAAGCACTGGTCCGTGGCACTGGAGAGCACGGCCAGGTTCGTCCGGGTCACCTTGTTGAAGAACGGGACGAACGTCGCATCGAGCCCGCCGCCGTGCACCCGCCAGGGTTCGCGCCAGCGCGCGATGTCGTACTCCCACACCACCTCGCCGTGGATCTTGTGCAGGCGCCCGTCGACGAAGAACGCGTTCTCCGAGACCCCGGTCCCGGCCGTCCATTCCCCGCCGACCTGGATGCCGATGACCCGCCCGTGGGAGACCCCCGAGCCCGCTCCCCAGTTCCATCCGATGTCGTACGGCCAGCGCCCCCGCCCATGATCGAGCACCGCCCACGACTCGCCGGCGGGGACCTCGTGGGTCCGGCCCGCTGTCGTGACCGTGCCGTGGGCGGGACGGGCGACGTCCTTGACGGTGTACTGGAAGCGGGTGTCGCTCCAGGGGACGACGACGGCGAGACGCTCGTGCCCCGGCGGGAGCGCCGCGATCACGTCGAACTCGGCATCCGCGATGCGGGCGCGCAGGCGCGTCCCCCCGGGGACCTCCTCGATGTCGATCGCCAGCCCCTTGGCGCGCGCCCGTGCGGGCCCGTCGCCGAGGGAGCCGGGCAGCTCGACACCGCGGGCCGGCAGCACGGTCGCGCCCTGCTGCCACACCCGCTCGGTCCGCCGGTCGAACACCCACACCTCGTGCACGGCCGCGTAGTCGATGGACGACACGGTCAGGGCGAGGATATGCGTGGGCGTGACGACGTTCCAGTACTCCCAGCGCTTGTTGCGCCCCCACGGCCGCCCGGGGATGCCCGTCGTGTCGACGATCGGCTGCCGGGCCCAGCCGACGGCGGCACGGTTCAGGCGGCCGGTGGGCGCGGTGAGCGCGACGGGGACTGTCAGCTCGGGTTCGGTCACGGATCCTCCTGGCCACGGGGCGGGCGCGGCGGAACGGGCGGTCATCGGCATCCTCGCTGACGGTCCCTCGGGTCGGGGTCAGTCGATCCTATGGGGCCCGCGACCGCCGCTGCCACACGGCCGGCCCGGTGCCGATTCAGCACTCGATGACGTTGACGGCGAGTCCGCCCTCGCTGGTCTCCTTGTACTTGTGCGACATGTCGATCCCGGTCTGCCGCATCGTCTCGACCACCGTGTCGAGCGACACGTAGTGGGAGCCGTCCCCGCGGAGGGCGAGGCGTGCAGCAGTGACCGCCGTCGCCGCCGCGATGGCGTTGCGCTCGATGCACGGGATCTGCACCAGGCCACCGACCGGGTCGCAGGTCAGCCCCAGGTGGTGTTCCATGGCGATCTCGGCGGCGTTCTCGATCTGACGGTTGGTCCCGCCCATCACGGCGGTGAGCCCTCCGGCCGCCATCGCGCACGCGGAACCGACCTCGGCCTGGCATCCGCCCTCCGCACCGGAGATGGACGCGTTGGCCTTGAACAGGGATCCCAGCGCCGTGGCGGTCAGCAGGTAGCGGCGGATCCCGCGGCGGCGGTTCGCCTCGGCGACGACGGCCTGATCGAGTTCGTCGGGGAGCACGGGGCCGAGCTGCCGGTGCGCTCCGAACCCGAGCAGGGCGCTTCCGACGAGCTCTCCGTGCGGCGTGACCGCGTTGCCGACGCCGAGTCCGGAGTCGGCGAGGAAGCGCCACCAGTACATCGCCACGGCCGGGACGATCCCGGCTGCTCCGTTGGTGGGCGCCGTGACCACGCGGCCGCCGGCCGCGTTCTCCTCGTTGACGGCCAGCGCGAACGCGCCCAGCCACTCGCCCGGGAGTTCCCGACCGTTCTCGCGCTCGGCCTGCTCCAGCTGCACACGGATGGCGGCGGCGCGGCGCTTGACCCGCAACATCCCGGGGAGTTCCCCGTCCGCGGCGAGTCCCGCCTCGACGCAGGCGCTCATGGCATCCCAGACCCGATCGAGTCCCTCCGCCACCTCGACCTCGCTGCGCAGCGCCTCCTCGTTGCGCCGTGCCGCCTCCGCGATCGTGATGCCCAGCTCGTCGCACAGGGCCAGCAGCCCCGCGGCGTCGCTGAACTCGAGCGGGAACGCGTGCGTCGCGACCGCGGCGGGCGCCCCGTCCCGCTTGATGAACCCGCCCCCGACGGAGTAGTAGGTCTCCTCGGCGAGGATCGCGCCCGCCGCATCCGTAGCCGTCAACGTCATCGCGTTGGGATGGCCGGGCAATCGGGTGCGCGGTGCGAAGGTGATGTCGTCCTTGCTGAAGCGGATACGGTGCGTGCCGGCCAGGGCCAGCTCGCCGCCGTCTGGCCACTCCGTCCAGGCGTACCGCACCTCGGCCGGGTCGACGGTCTCCGGGGCCGCGCCGCGGAGCCCTGCCACCACCGCATCCGGCGTGCCGTGACCGATACCGGTTGCGCCGAGCGAGCCGTAGAGCACGCACGCGACCCGATGGGTGGCCGTCAACGAAACCGCTTCCCGCAGACGCATCGCGAAATCGAGGGCCGCCCGCATGGGGCCGACGGTATGGGAGCTCGAGGGTCCTACTCCGATGGAGAAGAGCTCGAACGCGGAGACATATGCGCTCACACCGACACCGTACGCCGCCTGACGCCGACGCGGGCAGCCTGCATCCTGCCGTGTCGGGGGGCCGCCACGGAGCGACCCGTGGCCTGAGCGACGGCCACGGCCTCCCGCGGGGGTCTGCCCGGATACGGAAGAACCCCGGCCACGAGGACCGGGGTTCTTCCGTCGATGGCCGAGTGTCAGCCGCTGACGACCTCGTTGCGCAGGACACCGAGACCGGTGATCTCCACCTCGACGACGTCGCCGACCGAGAGCAGCCCCTGGGGCTCCATGAAGAGGCCGACGCCGCCGGGAGTGCCGGTGACGATGACGTCACCGGCCGCAAGCGGCGTGAATGTCGACACGAACTCGATCAGGCTCGGGATGTCGAAGACCAGATCGTCCAGAGTCGCGTTCTGGCGGACTTCGCCGTTCACGCGGGTCTGCAGGGTCACCTGGTCCAGCGGCGCCAGCGCGCCGGCCTCGATCAGCCAGGGCCCGAACGCGCCGGTGGCGGGAAAGTTCTTGCCGGGCACCCACTGCGTGCTCGCCCGCTGCCAGTCGCGCACGCTGAAGTCGTTGTACGCGGCGTATCCGGCGACGTACTCCATCGCCCGATCCGCGCTCACCTTATAGGCCGGCTTACCGATGACCAGAGCCATCTCACCCTCGTAGTCGAACTGCGACGACTCGGCGGGGTACACCGCGGGGGCGAGGTGCCCCATCTGGGAGTCCGCGAACCGGGTGAAGATCGTGGGCGCCTTCGGAGCCGGCTTCCCGGTCTCCTCCTGATGCGTCCGGTAGTTCACGCCCACGCAGATGATCTTTGCCGGAGCCGGGATCACCGGAAGGTACTCGATGTCCGCGACGTCGTAGGACGGTGCTGCGGTCAGATCCAGGTCACGCCGACCGAACGACCCGTTCTCGATCGCGTCGACGATGTCAGCCGCGAGCGCGAGGCCGGTAGGCCCCAGGTCGTACACGCGGTCGTTGTCCAGCACACCCCAGGTGTCGCCGTTGTTGGGCGCACGGAACGAAACGTACTTCATTGCTTCTCTCTCTCTCGGCCTAGTGTCCTGCGGGGCGCTCGACGGGGAAGATCCCGAAGTCGCGGAAGTCCATCGGACGGTAATCCATCCACCGGTTCACCCAGCCGAAGTCCTCGCCACCGGGCCAGACATTGGGTTCGCGGGCGTCGTCATAGATCTGCTCCATGTCGGCATACAGCTCCACGACGGCACCGCTGGGCTCTTCGTAGTACGCGGCGATGTTGTGGCCGGCGCCATGACGCACGGGACCCCACAGCAGCTTCTGCCCCATCTGGTCCACGCGGTCGGCCATACGGCCGAGGTCCGCGATCGACTGCGTCTGCCACGCGTGGTGGTGGAACGACCCGCGACCCTTGATCAGCGCGACGCCGTGGTGGTCGGAGTTGCAGCGCAGGAAGTAGCCGAACTCCGTGCCGATGACGTCCGAGACCCGGAACTCCAGGATGTCGACGAAGAAGTCCTTCATCCGCACGACGTCGCTCGGGTGCATGTTGATGTGGCCATAGCGCTCCGGCCCAGCGGGCCGCGCCGGATTCCAGGTGCGCACCATGTCCACGTAGATCTCGAAGATGTAGCCCTCGGGACCGACGAAGGAGAATGCCTCCCCGATGCCGATCCCCAGCGGCTGGTCCGAGAGGATCGTCATCCCGGCGTCCTTCACACGCTGCCGGATCACATTCAGTGCATCGACATCGCGCGCCCGGAAGGAAAGATGGTCGATGCCGTCGCGCTCCCCCGCGATGTACACGATCTCGTGGTGCATGTCGGATGCGGCGAAGTACGCCGCGTTACCGACCCGCGAGACTTCGCGAAGACCCAGCAGGGTCTTCGTGGCCGCGATCTGTTCATCGAGCCTCGTCGTCTGGATGGTGATGAAGCCCATCTCAGCGATCAAACCCCAAGACATAGGGTCGCCTTTCTGATTGGTCGTTTCAACCGAAATGATCGGTCAGGATTGCTTCGACGCCGCGCTGGCCGACTGCTGGTAGTGCTTCGCTTCCTGGATCAACGCGTAAACGCGCGTCCGGAGTTCGGCGAAGCGTGGCAGGGCACGCGTTTCGAGCTGGTTGCGGTCCTCCGGCAGGTCGACGACGACGTCGTCGGCCAGCACGGTGGGGGCACCGGAGAGGACCAGCACGCGCTCACCCAGGTAGACGGATTCGTCGATGTCGTGGGTGACGAAGAGGACGGTGACGCCGAGGTCCTTCCAGATGCGTCGGATCAGGTCCTCGAGCTCCGCACGAGTCTGCGCATCGACGGCCGCGAACGGTTCGTCCATCAGCAGGATCTCCGGCTTGTATGCGAGGGCGCGAGCGATCGCGACGCGCTGTTGCATACCGCCGGAAAGCTGCCACGGATACTTCCGACCCGCGTGCTCGAGGCCCACGGCGTGCAGCGCCTCGGACACGGCCTTGTTCCGCTCCGCGGTGCGCACGCCGGCCACCTTGAGCGGCAGGCCGACATTGCCCTCCACCCGCATCCAGGGAAACAGCGAACGGCCGTACTCCTGGAACACGACCGCCATCTTCCGCGGTGCGCCGGAGATCACCGTCCCGGACAGGCGCACCTCGCCCCGCGTGGGTGCCATCAGACCGGAGATGCACTTGAGGAGAGTCGTCTTGCCCGAGCCGGAGGGACCGACCAGGCAGACCAGTTCCCCGGCCCGCAATTCGAAGCTCAGGTCGCGGATGGCTTCGTAGTCGCCCGAGGACGATGCGTAGGTCTTGTTCAGACCCGAAACCTGAAGGAGCGGCGGACGCGAATCCATCGCGCCAGGATTTTCAACTGCCATTAGTGACCTCTCGCAGTCCGAAGTACCAATTGAGGATTCGTCGCTCGAGGAAGCCGAAGACGACGAAGAGGAGAACGCCGATGAGGCCGAGCAGGAGGATTCCTGCCCACATGTCTGCGATTGCGAACATCCGCTGGAACTGGATGATGCTGTAGCCGATGCCCGACGACGAGGCGAACATCTCCGAGATGACCATCAGGATGAGGCCGACCGAGAGGCTCTGCCGGACGCCGGCGATGATCCGCGGCGACGCCGAGGGCAGGACGAGGTACCGCATCCGGCTCCATCCGGAGATCCGGTAGGTGCGCGCGGTGGCGGTCATCACCTCATCCACCGACCGGACGCCCTCCACTGTGTTCAGCAGGATCGGCCAGAGGCAGCCGATGAAGATGAGTACGACCTTCAGCAGGTCCGTCGGGCCGAGGAACAGCATCAGGATCGGCAGGAGCACCGCTGCCGGGATCGCCCGGAAGAACTCCAGGAGGGGCTCCAGGAAATCGCGCAGGGCCGGTGTGGTGCCGATCAGTACACCGAGTGCGACGCCGCCGATGACAGCGAGCAGCAGACCCGCGACGAGACGCGCCACGCTGGGCACGACGTCGACGAAGAAGCGCTCGCCGAACCAGGTCGCGAAGAAGCGCTCGAGGATCTCACCCGGCGGCGGGACGAAGAAGTTCCCACCGTCGCCGGCGACGACCCACCAGATGCCGACCGCGACGACCGGAAGCGCAAGCGCGAAGAAGACGCTCTTCAGAAAGTTCATGCGTTCACCTCAGATCGAATCGACGGGTGCCACGCGAGCGACTTGCGCTCGACGAGTCGCATCACGATGTTCGTCGCCGTGCCGAGGAGACCGGCGACCACGACCAGGGCATACATGCGGGCGATGGCTCCACCGGACTGCGACACCGCGATCTCGAAGCCGAGACCGGGTGACCCGATGATCAGCTCGGCGGTGATGGCGAGGACCAGTCCGACCGTGCTGGAGAGCCTCAGGCCCGTCATCAGGTAGGGAAGAGTCGTCGGCCAGACGAGGTAACGGAAGCGTGCCAGGACACCGAAGCGGTACGACCGAGCCGTCTGCTCGGCCACCGCGTCGACATCCGCGACACCGTAGAGAACCTGGACATAGACGGGCCAGATGCACCCGTAGACGACGAGCATGATCGTCGCTTCGATCTGGAGACCGAACAGCAGGACCGCGAGCGGGATCAGCGCGACGGCGGGAACGGGGCGCAGGAGCTCGACGAGCGTATTGGTCAGCCGCCGCAACAACCTGCTGGAACCGATCACGAAACCGAGGACCACAGCACTGACTGCCGCGATCGCGAGACCGAGCAGCCATGCGGTGGCGGTTTCGCCGAGCGACGCCCAGAATCCTGCGTCGATGAGGAGTTCACCGAACGCGCCCACCACCTGCCAGGGCGTCGGAAGATGACGGGGGTCGGCGAGCCCGGTCACTGAGGCGAGCGCCCACAGTGCAACGAAGCTCGCGACCCCCGCAACCCCTAGCAAGTTGCGGCGACGCAACCCAAGGGATCTGGTCATCGTCAGGCGGATTCGCCCTGGACCGCCGGCAGCGCGGCGATAGCGTTGATCTCGATGAGGTAGTCCTTGTGGACGAACTTCGAGATCTCGATCATCGTCGAGGCGGGCGGGTCGCTCTTGAAGTACTCACGACGGACCTCGTGGATCGCCTTGAAGTCCTCCATGTTGCGGACGAACACGTCCACGCGGGCGATGTCGTCGAGCGTGCCACCGGCAGCCTCGACGACGGCCTTCAGGTTCTGGCACACCTGGTGAGTCTGGGCGGCGACGTCGCCGACCCCGGTGATTCCACCCTCGGAGTTCTTGGCCGTCATTCCGGAAATGAACAGCAGTCGCGGCGAATCGGTAATGATCGCATGCGAAAAGTGCCCGATCGGCTCAACTAGCTGGTCACTGACAAGACGCGTCTTCGGCATCCTTCATCCTTTCCACGGCTGGGATAACCCAGATTATCTACTGTTTCTATAATAGTCGATTTTCGGAGGATTTCATAGTTTTCTTGCCCTGCCCGGATAAGCACACGAACGGGGCAGGGGCGGCGAAGAGTCCTTCCGGTGCGCCTGGCGCCGGACTGCGCCAGGCGACCTACGCCCGCCGCGGATCGATCGGCTGCCGCGACACGAGCCCGGCGCGCGCGATCGCGTCGTGTGCCGCGTCGGCGACGCGCAGAACGGCGGCATCGGCGTGCAGCCGGCCCACGATCTGCAAGCCCACCGGAAGCCCGCGCTCACCCGTGCCGCACGGCACGGTGATGGCCGGGTTGCCCGTTTGATTGAACGGATAGCACAGGTAGCTGCGCGCGAAGGCGTCGTCACTGAGCTCCACGTCGGTGATCTCGGCGGGCTCCGAATGCAGCGGCCACGCCGTCACCGGCATGGTGGCCGTGATCAGGAAGTCGATCCCGCTGTCGAAGAGATCGTTCAACGCGTCGGTCATCGCTCCGCGGTCGGCGAGATATCGCGCCATGTCCACACCCGAGAAGCGTTCTCCCGCCCTGATCATGGCGGCGAGCGTCGAGTCGATCGACTCCGGGTCCTTCTCCAGCAGCCCGCTGAACGAGGCAGCCATGGCGGTGGCCCACCGGGCCTCGTGCATCCTGGCCGGGTTCGACCATCCGGGCCCACCCGACACCAACGTCCAACCCTCGTTCCGGAGCACGTCCAGAGCGGCATCCAGGGCAGCACGGACGCCGGGGGAGATCCGGCCGTAACCGAGATCGTGGGAGACCGCGAACGTCACATCTCGGCCTGGCGCCGTCGGCGCGCCGAGCGCGTAGCCGCCGGCGGGCACCGGGATGTTCGACATGGGGTCGCGGTGGTGCGGGCGTGCCAGGACATCCATCGCCATGGCGACGTCACCCACCTCACGCGCGAGGATCCCGCTGTGGATCGTCGAGCCGTGGTAGAAGCGCTGGGGCCACACCGGGATGGCCCCGATCGAGGCCTTGAAGCCGACCACTCCGCTCAGCGCACCGGGAATGCGCACCGAGCCTGCGGCGTCCGATCCGATGTGAATCGGACCGAAGCCCACCGCCGCCGCGGCAGCGGAACCGGCGGACGATCCGCCGGGCGTCCGGGACAGGTCGTGGGGGTTGGCCGTGATGGGCCCGACCAGATTCTCGGACGAATCGAGGTGCCCGTACGCCGGCGTCGTGGTCTTGCCCAGCATCACCGCCCCCGACTCGCGGACGCGACCGGCGACGACGGAGTCGCGGGTGGGGATGTTGTCGCTGAGTCCGCGGTACCCGAAGGTCGTACGCACCCCGGCTGTTTCATCCAGGTCCTTCACCGTGATGGGCACACCGTCCAGGCAGGACAGCGGCTCTGACCGGCGCCAGCGCCGATCAGCGTCACGCGCCTGCTCGAGTGCGAGCTCCCGGGTCACCGTGAAGAACGCACCGACGGAGGCCTCGTGCTCTTCGATCCTGTCGAAGACGGCGCGCGCGACCTCCGTCGGCGTGAACTGCTGCGCACGATAGCCGTCTACGATTTCTCGGGCGGACAGCGCCCACAGCAGTTCGCTCATCAGTAGACCGTGATCTCCGGCACGGACTTGATGAGCCCCTGCGTGACCATCATCTCGGCGATACCGTCGAGCATCGAAACGTCGAGTTCGCCGCTCATGTACTCGAAGGGCAGGGTGGCTGCGACCTCTTCGGGCATCTTCAGCAGGGACGGCAGCAGTGCACGCACCGCGTCCTGGTCCTCCTGCACGAAGGCGAGACCCTCATCCATGGCCGCCTTGAAGGCAGCGAGCGCCTCGGGACGCTCCTGGGCGAACTTCCCGCCGGTGAAGGTGACGAGCGTCATCTGTCCGGGCAGCGAGTCCTGGAACGGGTACGAGATGACCTTGTTCCCCTCCGCCGTCAGCGAGGCGAGGAAGGGCTGCACGACGAACGCAGCCTCCACGTTTCCGGCAGCCAGCTGACCGCCGACATCCGGGAAGCCGACCTCGACCATGTTGATCGCGGAGCCGTCCCCGCCAGCCAGCTCGGTCGCCTCGCGGATCGTCACCTCGGCGTGCCCCTTGAGGGTGTTGACCGCCACGGTGGCACCGGTCAGGTCCTTCACGGAGGTGATGGGCGAGTCGGCCGGCGCGATAACGGCGACGACATCCTCACCCTCGGGCAGCGAGTAGCCGAAGCCACCGGTGAATCCGACGTCCAGCCCCTGCTCCTGCGCCAGGATGACCGAGACCGGGTTGCCGATCGCGATGTCGAGGCTTCCGCTGGACAGCGCGGGAAGTGCGGCGGCGCCGCCCTGTGCGGTCTGCGTCTCGATCTCGAGACCGTGCTCCGCGAAGATGCCCTCATCCTCGATCGCCTGCATGATCGCGAGCATCGCCGTGGGTAGCACCCCGACGGAGACCTTGTGCGTGACATCCGCGTCCGACGACGACGCTTGCTCCGACGAACCGGCACATCCGGTCAGTGCCAGGGCGGCGACGGCGGCAAGCGTGATGCTGCCGGTGTAGAACTTTCGCTTCATTGGGAGTCCTCTCTCGGAACGACAAAATCGATTATTACGCTATAGCCGACTATCGCGTCAATAGTGTCTCATCGATTTCGCGCACGTTACGCAGCACGCAGGACGCGAGCGATCCGGGGATGAAGGCAATCTTGGCACTATGCACGACTATGGATCGCAGAGTATATTCTTAAGAATGCGTACCTCTCCGCGTCACAACGGCGAACGCGTCCGAGACCAGATCCGGATCGGCCTGCTGAACGGTCAGTGGGAACCCGGCACCAAGATCCAGCCCGCAGCGCTCGCTGCCGACTACGGCACCAGCACGACAGTGGTGCGCGAGGCTCTCACCCGTCTGACCGGTGAGGGCCTGCTCTTCGTCGAACCGAACCGTGGTTTCTTCGTGCAGGACCTCACCCGGACCCAGTTGCGCGACCTCACCGAACTGCGCTGCCGCGTCGAAGAGCTCGCCGTCAGCCTCGCCATCGAGCGCGGCGATCTCACCTGGGAGTCGGAGTTGATCGCCAGCCACCACACCTTGGCGCACACAGAACGACGCGACCCCGCCGATCCCCAGCATGTATCCCCCGCCTGGGCGGAGGCGCATCGGCACTTCCACGCGGTCCTCCTCGAGCCGTGCGGACTCCCCCTGATGCTCAATCTCTCGGGCCAGCTGGCGGACGCCACCGAGCTCTACCGACAGTGGGCCGCACCCACCTCGGCTGCGTCGAACCGAAACGTCGAGAAGGAGCACCAGGACATTCTGGATGCGGCGGTGGCCCGGGACGCGGAGCGCGCCGCCGCGTTGCTGCGCCTCCATTACGAGAAGACGCTCGAGGTCATCACCAGCTCGGGCGTCCCCAAAAGCGACGCCTAGCCTGCGCGGAGCCGACAACGCCCCTCCGGGACGGAGGGGCGTTCGCCTTTCGCTGACGCCTCTCCGGAACGTGCCCCGGACACCCCCGGCCTGCGGGCCGAAAACGCAACATCAACGCTGCCAGTTCGCCCCTGCAGATGAACGTGACCCGCCACCTGACCCGCAATCTCCGAACCAACGCCTGGTTGATCGTCCGCTACGGCAACCCACGCAGGGCACAATCCGGAAAAGGAGAAAGCCCCGGTCGCGGGACCGGGGCTTTCTCTACTACTGTCTCAACACAGTGTGCGCCCGAAGGGACTCGAACCCCTAACCTTCTGATCCGTAGTCAGATGCTCTATCCATTGAGCTACGGGCGCTCGTGCCGCGTCCGAACCGGCGCGCGGGCACTAGAAAAGCGTACCCCACACCCGGCGTCGGTGCGAAATCGAGCCAGCCCGCGGCGCGCCTTCGGGCGGTCACGCGCCGTCGACGGCGTCGTCCTGCGTGGGCTCCATGCTCTCGCGTTCCCCGGACCGCCGCCGGTGCGCGGCGAGCCTCGGCAGGTCCACCAGGCGCAGGCTCTGCATCCGGGCCTGTCGCATCTTCTCGTAGTCCGGTTCGAGGTCGGGTCGGGCCGCCTCGATCCGCAGGTTGCTGTCGATGTTGCGGGCCACCTCGGCCCACGCGGCTTCCCTGGCCGCTTCGACCAGCGTGCGCAGCTCCGCGTCGTCCTCGGCGCGCTGGCGCAGTTCCTTCGCGATCCGCTCGGACTGCTTGCGCCGGCGGCGCAGGTTCCGCACGTCACGGCTGCGGTAGTCGTGCGTCCCGCCGGAATCGCTGAACCGTCGCCGGGCGAGCTTCCGCTCCCGCTCCGCACGCTGCGCGTCCGCCTCCGCCTCATCGGCGAGCGCGAGCAGGGTCGCACGCGCGTCGGGCACGAACCGATCGGCGTCGAACCCCTCCCCCGCCGAGAGGATGTCGACGAGGATGTGGTTCTTCAGCGTCAACCGCGTGGCGGCCGCCGCGATGTACACGCCCTCCGCGACGACATCCGCGAGCTTGGGCCGGAGCAGTCGCTTCGCGGACATGGCGCCGTCCGGGCTCGGCCCGGCGGTTCCGTCCTGTTCAGATGCCACGACACCCCCTCCCTCGACTCTACCCGGGGAGGGGGCGTGTCATGCGTGGGTCAGACCGGCTTGGAATAGGTGGCGCGGCCATAGCCGATGATGAAATAGCCGATCACCGGGATCAGCCACAGCAGGAAGAAGCTGAACGCCCCGCCCTTGCCGAACCCGCGCCCCACGCGCACGGCGACGACGATCGAGAAGATCCACCCGACGATCGGGATGATGTACAGCAGGGTCATCCACGCGGAGTAGCCGGCGATCTTCACCAGGATGAAGACGTTGACGATCGGGATGATCGCGAGGATGCCGGGCCATCCGGCCTTGCTGAACACGCGCCACAGTGCGATCGCGATCAGGACGTAGACGATGATGCCGAAGATCGTCCCGGTGGTGCTCAGGCCGGACAGATCGGCTTGATCCGTGATGGAGGTGAAGGTCATGGTCGTCATCGTAGGGCGGCCGACACCCCCGTCCCGGCCATATGACGCCGGTCACACGGCGGGGGTCGGGCACCCCTCAGAGCGCGGCGATCCGCCAGCTCGCCTCGACGGTGGCACCGGGTTCCACCGTGAGCAGTCCGGTGTCGAACGGATAGCGCGCCGCGTTGAAGGCGTCCGGCGCGCACGTCATGGGTTCGACCGCGAGCCCGGCACGGGTACCGGGGCGCCCGTCGGGCAGGTCGGCGGTGTGCACCTGCACCCAGCCGCACGCTACGTCCCAGCACATCTCCACACCGGAGCCGGATGCATCCGTCAGGCGCACGGACGCATGGCCGTCCTCGCCGCGGGCGAGGTCGGTGAACGCGTGGTCCAGTTCCACCGCACCGATGCGTCGCGCGGCACGGAAGTCGAAGCGCGCCGCGTCGTCCGCATCCACCGCCCGCAACGCGGTCGGAGCGAGCCGGTCCTCTGTCACGTGCAGCACCTGGGATGCGGGAAGCTCCAGCGTCCACTCGTCCAGGGCGCTCTCCCCCGCCACGAGGTAGGGATGCGGGCCGGTACCGAATGGTGCGGCGGTGTCCGCCTCATTCGTCGCCCGCACGGTCTGGGTGAGCCCCTGCGCGTCCAGCTCGTACCGCGTCTCGATCCGCACCCGCCATGGATAGCCGGTCTGCGCCTGGATGTCGGCGCGGACCGTGACGTGGTCGGGCCCCTTGTCGATCGCCTCGTAGTCGAGCCAGGCGGCGAGCCCGTGCAGCGCGTGCCCGCGCTCGGGTTCGGTCAACGCCAGACGCTGCTCCACCCCATCGAACACGTATCGCCCATCGACCACCCGGTTCGGCCACGGCGCGAGGGTCACACCGCGGAAGGCGGGGCGCACCTCGTCCGGGGCGAAGGGGACGACGAGGTCCCGGCCGTCGAAGGTCAGGGATCGCAACGACGCCCCGACGCTCGCGATACAGGCCTCGTACCTGCCGGCACGCAGCAGGTGCTGCGTGCCGGACAGCGCGACACCGGCCATCAGAGGCCCTGCGCCAGCCGGTAGTACGCCTGGTTCCAGCGCAGTTCGCGCTGGAAGTCGCGGACGTTCGTGGACTCGTCGATCACGAGCAGCTCCGTTCCCGCGATCTCGGCGAAGTCGCGGAAGACCTCGATGCCGACGGATGTCGTCATGACCGTGTGGTGGGCGGCACCGGCGGCGAGCCAGCAGGCCGCCGACGTGGCGAAGTCCGGCGCCGGCTTCCATACCGCCCGGCCGACGGGCAGGTTGGGCAGATCGGGCGCGTCCACGTTCTCGACGACGTTCGCGACCAGCCGGAACCGATCGCGCATATCGCTCATGGCCACCACGACCGCGGGGCCGGGGTCGGCGGTGAAGACCAGGCGCACCGGGTCGGCCTTGCCTCCGATACCGAGCGGATGGATCTCCAGGCGCGGCTTCGTGGTCGTGAGGGACGGCGCGACCTCGAGCATGTGCGCGCCGAGGATCTTCTCGTCGCCCGCGACGAGGTCGTAGGTGTAGTCCTCCATCAGGCTCGCGCCACCGGGAAGCCCAGCACCCATCACGTTCGCGACCCGGACGAGGATCGCCGTCTTCCAGTCGCCCTCTGCGCCGAAGCCGTAGCCCTCCGCCATGAGCCGCTGCACGGCCAGGCCGGGCAGCTGTGTCAGCGATCCGAGGTCCTCGAAGCTCGTGGTGAACGCGCCGAAGCCGCCCTCCTCGAGGAAGGAGCGCAGGCCCAGCTCGATGGCCGCGCCGTCGCGCAGCGAGCCGTGCCGCTCGGCGCCTCGGCGAAGCTCCGGCGCCACGTCGTAGAGCTCTTCGTACTCCGCCACGAGCGCATCGATGTCGGACGCGGATGCGGCCGCTACGGCCTCCGCCAGCTCGTTCACACCCCAGGTGTTCACCTGCACGCCGAAGCGGAGCTCCGCCTCGGTCTTGTCGCCCTCGGTCACCGCGACGTACCGCATGTTGTCACCGAAACGCGCGAGCTTGAGCGTGCGGGCGGCCGCCCAGCCCGCCGCGGCCCGCTGCCAGTCCTCGATCTGGGCGCGGACGGCGGGGTTCGAGACGTGCCCGACGACCGTCTTGCGCGCCACGCCCAGGCGCGTCTGGATGTACCCGAACTCACGGTCGCCGTGCGCGGCCTGGTTGAGGTTCATGAAGTCGAAGTCGATGTCCCCCCAGGGCAGCTCGACGTTGGCCTGGGTGTGCAGGTGCAGCAGGGGCTTGCGCAGGGCGTCGAGCCCGGCGATCCACATCTTGGCCGGGCTGAAGGTGTGCATCCAGGCGATGATCCCGATGACGTCGTCGCGGGCGTTCGCCTCCAGGGCGAGTCGCCGGATGGCGTCGGAGTCCTTCAGCACGGGCTTCCAGACGACCTCGACGGGCAGCCCGTCGAGGCCGGCGACGACGGCCTGGGACTGCTCGGCGACCTGGCGGAGCGTCTCCTCCCCGTACAGGTTCTGACTTCCCGTGACGAACCACACCTCGTAGCGATCGAGGGATGTGGACAGTGGCGTACTGCTCATGGGCGTTCCTTCTTTCCTCGCGCGTGCGCGCACGCGCGCGACAGCATGGTCGTGGTGATCACAGGGCGGTGACGGCGGCGGCTTCCACCGCGAGACCGGCCCGGTAACGGTCGAGATAGGCGGCGAAACCGGCGACGTCGTCCGGATCGGGCGCGATGGTCGGGATGTCCTGACCGGCGAACACACGCTCGGTCAGGTAGTCGTCGAGTTCCGTGGTGGGCGCGGCCGAGAGGTAGGAGGCGAGAACCGCGATTCCCCATGCCCCGCCTTCCGAGGCAGTCGCCGCGACGGCGACCGGCGCGTCCAGGGCACCGGCGAGGAACCGCTGCGCGACACCCGCGGTACGGAACATGCCCCCGTGCGCATACATCCGATCGATCTCCACGCCCTCGTCCACGAGCGCACCCATGCCCAGCGCGAGCGTACCGAAGACACCGTAGAGCTGCGCGCGCATGACGTTGCCCAGGGTGAACCGGCTGTCTGGGGTGCGGACGAACAGGGGTCGTCCCTCGCTCAACCCGGCGATGGGCTCGCCGGAGAGGTGGTTGTAGGCCAGGAGCCCACCCGCATCGGACTCACCGGCGAGCGCCTCCCGGAAGAGGGTCGCGAACACCACGTCCGCCGCGAGCGGCGTTCCGGCCGCCTCGGCGAACCGGACGAACATCTCCACCCATGCCGCGAGCTCACTCGCGCCGTTGTTGCAGTGCACCATCGCGACCGGGTCCCCTGCCGGGGTGGTCACGAGGTCCAGTTCGTCGTGCACGCGTTCCAGCGGCCGCTCCAGCACGACCATCGCGAAGATGCTCGTGCCCGCGCTGACGTTGCCGGTGCGCGGCGCCACGGCGCAGGTCGCCACCATCCCGGTCCCGGCGTCGCCCTCGGGCGGGCAGAACGGGATGCCGGGGCGGAGGCCGCCGGTCGGGTCGAGCAGCGACGCGCCCGCCGCGGACAGTTCTCCGGCCGGCGCTCCCGCGATCAGGATCTCGGGAAGCAGCTCGGCCAGGCGCATGCCGGGCGCGCGATCGGCCACCAGGGCGTCGAACCTCGCGACTGCCTCCGTGTCGTAGTCCTTCGTCTCGGCGTCGACCGGGAACATCCCGACCGCGTCCCCGATCCCGAGCACCCGACGCCCGGTGAGCTGCCAGTGCACGTAGCCGGCGAGCGTCGTGAGGAAGCGGACGTCGGGCACATGCGCCTCGTCGTCGAGGACGGCCTGGTACAGGTGGGCGATCGACCAGCGGAGCGGGATGTTCGTGCCGAACAACTCCGTGAGCTCCCTGGCTGCCGGGCCCGTGCTGGTGTTCCGCCAGGTGCGGAACGGGACGAGCAGCTCGCCGTCCGCATCGAACGGCAGGTATCCGTGCATCATCGCGGACACGCCCATGGCGCCGAAGACGACGGGTTCGACGTCCCACCGTTCGCGCACGTCCCGGACGAGGTCCGCGTAGGCAGCCCGCAGACCCGACCAGACGTCCTCCAGGGCATAGGTCCAGACACGGTCGACGAACAGGTTCTCCCAGTCGTGCGCACCCACGGCCAGGACCGTCGCGGGGTCGTCGTCGGCGATGAGACAGGCCTTGATCCGGGTCGAGCCGAGCTCGATCCCGAGCGAGGTGCGCCCCTCGCGGATGGCTGCACGAACCGCCTCGTCCGGCATATCCGCCTGCGCGTCTGCGATCATCGCCGCTCATCCCCGCTCTGTCCGTAGACGTTCTGGTACCGGTCGTAGAGCCGGTCGATGGCCTCCTGCGGAAGCGGGATGAGAGGTCCTGCCTCACGGGCGATGTGCACCGTGCGGGCGACGTCCTCCACCATGACAGCGGCCTTCACCGCGTCCGTGGCCGACACCCCGATCGTGAAGGGTCCGTGGTTCTGCATGAGCACGGCCCGGGATCGGTGCCCCCTGAGCGTCTCCACGATGCCCCGCCCGATCGAGTCGTCGCCGATGGTCGCGAAGGGACCGACCGGAACGGGACCGCCGAACTCGTCGGCCATCGCCGTGATCACGCAGGGGATCTCCTCGCCGCGCGCAGCCCAGGCCACCGCATATGTGGAGTGGGTGTGCACGACTCCGCCGACCTCGGGCATGTGCCGGTACACGTACGCATGCGCGGCGGTGTCACTCGAAGGGCTGCGCTCGCTGCCGGGCGTGCCCGGGACGACGATGCCGTCGAGGTCGCAGAGGATCATGTCCTGCGCACGCAGGTCCGCGTAGGAGACACCGGACGGTTTGATGACGAACAGATCCGCTCCGGGGACGCGCCCGGACACGTTCCCGCCGGTCCAGACGACGAGACCATACCGCACCAGCTCCGCGTGCAGGCGCGCGACCTCCGCGCGCACCTCGCCGATCGCGGCATCGATCTCCGCGCCGAAGGAGGACCCCTCCGGATGCGGCGCGGCAGGGTCGGGAGTCATCACGCGGTCCTCCATCGGGTCTCGTGGTCGGGGCGCGGAGCTCCCGGTGGTCGTCGCAATGTTACCGGTCACATTCATGTCCTGCAATGAATCCCGTACCGCTGGATGCGCAGGCGGGGCTCCCGTGGTCGGCGGGTGGCGTGATGGACTTGCACCGTGGCGCACGCGTGAAGGAGGCATGCGATGGACGACGATCCCCGCCTGGCCGCGGCTCACTACCGGGTGGCACGGGATGATCCCTCGGCAGCGGAGTCCGAGGCCGGCACGCAGGAGGAGCAGGAACGCACGCCGACGGCTGCCGACCGGGCCGCGTACGTCGAGACCGCCATCCAGCAGGCCATCCGACGCGGGGAGTTCGACGACCTGCCGGGAGCCGGGAAGCCCCTCGAAGGCCTCGGCGACCGCCATGATCCGGACTGGTGGATCAAGCGCAAGATCGAGCGGGAACAGTTGCGCGGACTGGGTCCGCCGGCGTTGACTCTGCGGGTCGAGGACCGGGAGCTCGAGCAGCGCCTGGACGCCCTCTCCCGGGAAACCGACGTGCGGGAGGCGCTCGAGGACTTCAACCGTCGCGTGCGCCTCGCCCGAATGCAGCTGCTCGGCGGGCCGCCCGTGGTCACCCCGCTTCGGGACGTGGATTCGGAGATCGAAGCATGGCGGCGTCGGCGGGACGAGCGCTCGCGACGCGACGAGGCGGAGGCTCCTCCACGGCGGCGTGGATGGCGCCAGCGGAAGGGATGACGGCCTCGTGGGCGCCAGCCCCGGAACCTCGGCTCAGAGGATCGCGTTCAGGTAGCTGATGATCGACGCGTATACGAGCGCGCCCACGCCGCCGGCCAGAAGGATCACCCCGAAATAGACCAGCCATCTCGTGGACTTCTCTTCCGGGTTGCGTTGCCCCTGACGCGCCATACGCAGCATCGTAGTGATAGTTGCCGGTCGTCATGCGCACACCGCGCGCACTGTGCCTCAGGGTCGTCGCGCTGTCAAGCCCCCGAGGAGACGATCGCGTTGGCCGATACTTGATTCAGCAGAACCGCGCATCCGCGGGTGTTCGGGTCACCCCGGTGAGCGAAGGCACGGCGAGGCGGAAGCCCCGTGTGCGAAGAGCCCCCTTCCGGTCCCCCCGCCGGTACGGGGGCTCTTCCTCGTCCGGCACGCTGTGCGCCGACGGCGCACAGCGTGTCACCGCACGATCGCCGTGGCGCTGACGAGGTGACCGACGACCTCTTCGCTCACCGAGCCGAGCAGGAAACGGGCGAACGCGCCGCGCCCGTGCGATCCCACGACCGTGAGTCGCGCCGATCGCGCCTGCTCGCCGATGACGAAGGCGGGCTCCCCCTCCGAGACGACCACGCGGACCTCCAGCTGCGGGTGGTCCGCCCGCACCCGCTCGGCGACCCGATCGACGCCCGCGCGGGCGATGCTCTCCAGGTCGGCGAGATAGAGGTCGGGATACATGCCGAAGTCGCCCGGCACCGCCACCGGCATCCACGCCGATACGAGCGTGAGCGGCTCGCCGGCGCGGTCGGCCTCTGCCGCGGCGAAGTCGATCGCGGCATCCGAGACGTCGGAGCCGTCCACACCGACGACGATCCCGGCGCGGGCTACACCGTCGTCCTCCGGCACCACCACGACGGGGCAGTGCGCCCCGGCGGCGATCCGCCGCCCGTGCTGACCGCGGTGCCCCTGGCCCCGGGGTTCTCCCCCGATGACGAGCAGCTCCGCTTCGGCCGAGGCCTCCACCAGCCGCTCCACGGGATTCCCGGAGTCGACACGGACCTGGACGTCCACTCCTGCGGCGCTCAGCTCCGCGGCGTCGCGCTCGAGCCGCGCTCGGGCCGCTGCCACGACGCGCGCCACGACCTCATCCTCGCCGACGGCGCCGACGGCTCCGCCGACCACAGCCAGCAGCAACAGGCTCCGCCCGGTCTCGCGCGCCCGCCGCGCGGCCCACTCCCGCGCGCTGCGCGAGGAAGCCGCATCCGTCACTCCGACGATGATCGTTCCCGACATGGTCGTGTCCTTCCCGTCTCCGCTCACAGTAGCGCCCCACGATAGAGTCCTTCCGTGGCAACATCCCCCGCGCCGGCATCGGCTCCACGCCGGCGACGTCGCGGATTCCCGCGCTGGGCGCCGGCGGCACTTCTCGGATCGGCCGTCGTGATCGTGCTGGTGCTCATCGGATGGGTGGGATGGCTCGTGACGACAGGACTGCAGGCCCTCGGGGCCGAACCGCCGGGCGTCGGGACCACCATCGTCGCCCCGGAGGAGTCGAAGGCTGCCAAGGCAGCCGCATCCGGCACGCTCAGCACGATGGAGCAGGCGGCCGCCGAGTACCTCGCCGGCCGGCCCACCGCCTACTGGCTGACGCCGGAGGTCGATCCCGTCGGCGAAGTGGGTGCGCGGGTACTGGCGCTCGCCGCCGAAGCCCGCGAGCAGTCGGCTGCCCTCGCGCTCGTCGTGTACGGCCTGCCTGAACGGGACTGCGGCAACCACTCCGCCGGCGGGCTCGACGACGACGACTACGACGTCTGGACCGCGCAGATCGGTCAGGCACTGGACAGCATCAAAGACGTGCAGAAGATCGTGGTGCTCGAACCCGACAGCCTCGCCCTGGCACCCGAGTGCGGGAACGTCGCGGAGCGGACGGCCCAGTTGCACGACGCGGTCGATCGCCTCGCCGGCGTCGACACGTGGATCTACCTCGACGGCGGGCACTCGAGCTGGTTGAGTGCCGGCGAGATGGCCGATCTGATCCGCCGAGTGGATGCATCCGACGCGCGCGGCTTCGCCCTCAACGTCTCGAACTACAACCCCACGTCCGCCGAGTTCGCCTATGCGCACGAGATCGCGCAGATCCTCGGTGGCGGCCACGCACTCATCGACACCTCCCGCAACGGCGCAGGCGCCACGTCGGACTGGTGCAACCCTCCGGGGCGACTGGTGGGCGATGCCGGCGGGACGTACGGCGACGACGTGGTCGACACCAACCTCTGGATCAAACCGCCCGGCGAGAGTGACGGCGAATGCAACGGCGGCCCGCCCGCAGGCGCCTGGTGGCCGGCGGCATCGGTCGAGCTGACCCGGGACGTGCGCTGATCCCACGTCCGCGACACGGACGCGCCTCGGCGGGCGATGTATGAAAGAATCGGCAGCGCGCGACACTCCCACACCGGGATGTGTCGCGCTCGAGTCAGGGATGGGGACCTCGGGTACATGAGCGACGCTGCGGGTGGGCAGAAGACGGCCGTCATCGTCGAGGACGATCCGGATGTGCGCCACCTCCTGGCCGAGGTCCTCGAAGCGGCGGGATTCTCGACCGTCTCGGTGGGCAACGGCATCGACGGCGTGCGGGCGGTCCTCGCCTATCAGCCCCTGATCACCACGCTCGATGTGAACATGCCCGGCATCGACGGCTTCGAGGCGGCACGCCGCATTCGCGAGAAGTCGAACACGTTCATCATCATGCTGACCGGTCTCGCCGACGAGGCCGACGTCGTCCTGGGTCTCGGCGCCGGCGCGGACGAGTACATCGTGAAGCCCTTCCGGCCCCGCGAGTTCCGCGCCCGCGTGGAGGCACTGCTCCGCCGACCGCGTCCGGAGTCCGGCGTCCACGTGAACCCACGCCAGGAGAGCGTCGGACCCTCGTTCCCCGGGGCCCGACCGCAGACCCAGTCCATCCCGGTCCAGCAGGACCCCCGCGCCGCGGTGACCCCCGGGTACCCGGACATGCGCGATCACCCGGCTGTCGCCGCGAGGCCGGACCCCGCGGCCCGTCACATGGCGCCGGTCGTGGTCGCCCACACGGCGGGCAACGGGCTGGTCCCGGCCGCCCAGGCCCCCGGCG
Source organism: Microbacterium caowuchunii (assembly GCF_008727755.1). Taxonomy (NCBI): domain Bacteria; kingdom Bacillati; phylum Actinomycetota; class Actinomycetes; order Micrococcales; family Microbacteriaceae; genus Microbacterium; species Microbacterium caowuchunii. The sequence continues at coordinate 515,192 of NZ_CP044231.1, read as the reverse complement.
GCGGCTACTGGATGACCCACCGCGACCTCCAGCTGAACCCGGAGACGCGCACCGTCCTGACCGGCGGTCAGGACGTGGAGCTCACCCGCACGGAGTTCGATCTGCTCGCGACACTGCTGGAGTCCAAGCGCCGCGTCCGCAGCAAGGCCGATCTGACGCTGGTGCTGCGCGGCGAGTCCTACGTCACCTCGTATTACGTGGGCGAGGCGGACAAGCGCGCGGTCGAGGCGCACATGACGAACCTCCGCCGGAAGCTCGGCGACAACCCGACGAACCCGCGCTACATCGAGACAGTGCGCGGCGTCGGCTACCGGCTGACGACGGAGCTCGCCGCCCCCTGAGCGCCGTGAACGAGAAGGACCCCCGACACGATCGTCGGGGGTCCTTCTCGTTCACGGGATCAGACCTTGTAGCCCTGGTACCGGCGGAAGAGCTTCGTCGCCATGAACAGCGTCTGCAGCACGGTCACGACTCCCACGATGGGCCAGCCGATCCAGAGGATGGTGGACTGCACGACCGGACCGAGCATCGTCCAGATGACCGCCATGGCGATGAGCACCAGGATCAGGATGATGAACGGGGCCCAGTGCCCGATGGATCCGCCGCCGCGCTCGGCCCTCGCCTGCATCGCCCAGTTGTCGACCTTCTTCCGCGACAGGAAACGGGTCCACGACCGTACGAAGTGGCTGAGGCGGATCCACATGAAGATCTCGGCGGGGAAGACCAGCGCGGCGAAGAGCACGTCGCGCTGGGTGCAGTTCTCCATGGTGCGTGCGATGCGCACGTTCAGCAGGATCGCCACGACGGGCGGGATCAGCCAGAGCGGCGAGAACACGAACGCCCCCAGCGAGAGCGATCCCGCCAGCAGGATCAGGAAGGCCACCCGCACGAACAGGTTGGTCAGCATGCCGAAGTTCTCGAACCAGCGCAGCCGCAGGTTCGGGTGGAACGGCTGCCCCTTGGTGTCACCGCGCTGTCCGGGCCACATGAGCTCGATCGCCCCGTAGGTCCACTTCACCTGCTGGGCGTCGTACCCCTTGATGGTGGTCATCCCGCCGACGTTGGCGCGGGCGTAGGGGCTGATCTTGGTCAGGTAACCGGCACTCTTGATCTGCAGTGACAGCAGGGAGTCCTCGACCTCGCTGTCCTTCACCCACGGCGTGCTCTGGTGGTTCGCCTTCATCGCGTCCCGCAGCGCGTTGGTCGAGAAGATCGAGAACTGACCGCCCAGCACGGCCATGTTGCGGCCGCGCAGCAGGTTCTGCAGGTTGAAGGCGGCGAACTGGGTGCGTTGGCCGGCGATGAGCCACTTCGCCACGAGACCCTGGATGGGGCGATCGTCGATCGAGTAGATGGCGGAGATCCCGCCGATACGGGAGTCGCTGACCGCCTCGGTCTCGAGGTACTCGACCGCACGCGGGTCGGCGATGGTGTCTCCGTCGACGCCCAGCAGGTAGTCGCATCCCTCCACGAGGGAATAGCCGTAGTTGAGGGCGCCCACCTTCTTGTCCGGGTTCTTGCCGATGTCGTGCACGAACACCTCGGTGAACTGCTCGCCGAGGTCGGTCATGACCTCGTGCGGACCGGCGTACTCGGAGGCGATCTTCACCGTGTTGTCGGAGGTGTTGTTGACCACCACATGGATGACGTCCGGGACACGCGTCTGGCGCAGCAGCCCTTCGAGGACGTCCGCGATGGACTCCTCCTCGTTGTACGCCGGGATGATGCAGCCGATCGTGGAGCGGTGGACCGTCGCGCTCTCCAGCACCGACATGAAGTCCTGATCGAAGTGCGTCTCGGCTCCGGGCATCATGTCGTCGTAGCCGAAGTCGGCGGCGGCCTCGATCTCACGCGAAGAGCTCCGGGGGTACGCCATCCGAGAGTCGGTCATTTCGCCCATTTCCATCCGGGAGGGGTTCCGCCCCTCGTCCCGGCGCCGCAGTGGCGCCTGAATCCAGACTCGCGCAGCCACCGCAAGAGCTCCGCCGGTATCGGCGGCACGAAGCGCAAGGTTTGCGCAAGATTGCGCGAGGACGGCCGTTCCGGCGGCGACTCGGTGCCGGATGGGCGAATCAGTCCGGGAAAGGCGACTCAGTCCTGGAAAGGCGACTCAGTCCTGGAAGATCGCGATCGGGACGTACTGGTAGACCGTCTGCTGCTGGAAGGACGTGTCCGTGTTGGCCGTCCCCTCCACGGTGATGGTCATGGCGAACTCGAGCGTCATCCCGAAGGTGTCCGCAGGCAGCTGGCGGATCGTCTGCTCGGGCACGAGCAGACCCCCCTGGTAGGTGTTCAGCAGCAGGCCGCGCTCGGAGCGGAGCGTGTCCGTGGGCACGAGCGTGCGGGGGTCCGCGCTGAACTGGAAGGGCGACTGCACCTGACCGGAGGTCTGGGCGGTCTGCGACATGATCTGGATGGAGGAGATGTAGACGCGGCGCTTCTCCGCCAGCACCGCCTTGTCGTCCACGCGCCGGTCATAGACGTTCACCGCGAAACCGAACGTCTTGTCCCGCGCGGGCGTCCACTCCTGGGTCCGCTTGGAGTCCACGGCCCACAGCTCGAGCCGGAGCTCGAGGTCGTCGGCGATCTCCGAACTCATCATGACCGAGCCGTCGTAGGTGAACTGCGAGTTGAACGCCATGGTCTCGGTCGGCGTGGCCGACGGCCGCACGGTGGCGCCCGCGTTGGCCGGCACGGAGGCCGTGTCGCCCTGCATGTTGTTGAACGCGTCCACGAGCTGCGAGCAGCCGGACAGGGACAGAACCCCGACCAGGGCGAGCGTCGCCCCGATCGCAGTCCGGCGGGCACGTCGGACAGGCAGGCGGCGAAGGCTCACGGGGCCACTCCTCAGAGGGTCCGCAGACGTCGCGGACGTATGTGTTCGGGTGATGCCGGCCCTGCGGTTCGGGAGTTCCGGGGACGGCGCCGAAAGTCTACGGGACGAACCGTGGTCCCGGTGAGCACACTCCCCGCGGCCGCGCGCGGGCGCGGCTATTGCGCGTCGGGGGCCGCGGCGATCGCGATGGTGAGGGTGTCGCTGGCCGTCTGCTTCGCGTACTCCGCCGACGTGGGCGTCGTCTGCACGAGGTAGTCGTAGGTGAACTGGATCGTGACGAAGGTCGCTGCATCCGGGACGTCACCGACGTTGAACGTCTGCGAATAGCTGTACGGCGCGAGGACGAGATATCCGGGCGTGACCGAGGACTGGTCGATCTGCGGGGCGAGTGGCTCGAACGACGTGGCCGCATTGCCCGGGACGGCCACCATGGTGGCCTTCTGCAGGAACACCTTCTGACCGTCGTCCGGCGTCACGGTAGTCACCATCGAGAGGCTGACGGGCTTCAGCGCCGACGCCGTCCACTTGTCCATCGAGAGCGTCGACCAGTAGTTGATCGTGGCCGAGACGGCCCCGGCGACCAGTTCGCGCTCCGTGGATCCGCTGGACAGGTCGTTCGAGACGGGCGCGGGAATGGGCGCGGTCCGCGTCGCGGAGGGCACCGGGGTGCCCTGTGCGGCGTCGTTCCACGGGGCGGGGCCGCAGGCAGCGAGCCCCAGCGTGCCGGCGAGGAGCGCCGCGACCACCACGGGCATGCGCGTGCGCCTCATCCGATCCCCCTCCCGCGTGAGCGTCCTCGCCCAGTCTAGAGGCGCGGGGGACGGCGAAATCGCACCCCGTAAGGTGGTCGCGTGACCAATCCCCTGCTTCCACGACCGGCGCGCACCGCCGGTCGGATCCTGGTCTGGATGCTGCTCATTCTCCTCGTGCTGGTCGCTGCCGCCGTCGTCTGGCTGGGCGTGCGTGCCTCCCTCGCCGCCTCGCATCTGCGGGCCGCCGAGTCGACGGCCCGCAGCGTCGCCGCCGACATCGACGATCCGGCGACGGTGAGCGAACGCCTCCCGGCGATCGCGCGCGAGACGGCCGCTGCCCGCAGCCTCACCTCCGATCCCGTGTGGGCTGCCGCCGAGGGCCTGCCCTGGATCGGGGATCAGCTCTCCGCGGTCGGTGTGGTGACCGCGGCCCTCGACGAGGTTGCCGGGACCGCGCTCGTCCCCCTCATCGACGTCGCCTCGGACTTCTCCCTGGACGCCCTGCGACCGGTCGATGGCCGGTTCGACCTGACCGGGTTCACCGACCTCCAGCCCGCCGCGGAGGCCGGCGCAGCAGAGATCGGCCGGGCCGCCGACGCCGTCGACGGCATCGACCTGGGCGGCGTCCTGCCCCCGCTCGCCGAGAGCGTGGCCGACATCAGCGCGCTGCTGCACACGGTCCACGACGGCGCGGATGCGGTCGCCCGCGCGACGGCCCTCATGCCCCGCATGCTCGGCCAGGAGGGCCCCCGGAACTACCTCGTCGTGTTCCAGAACAACGCGGAGTGGCGCTCGCTGGGCGGGATCGTGGGCGCGATGGCCGTCATCCACACGGAGGATGGCGCGATCTCGCTCAGCGCTCAAGCCTCGGCGACGTTCGACTTCCCCCGGTACACGGAACCGGTACTGGACATCGGTCCGGATCTGGCCACGATCACCGCGGGCAAGCCTGGACAATGGTTCCAGAATGCCACGCAGGTACCCGAGTTCTCACAGGCCGCGGAGATCTCCTCGGAGATGTGGGCACGGGAGATGGGGATGCGGGTCGACGGGGTGCTTTCCCTCGACCCGGTGGCGCTGTCGTATCTGCTCGCGGCCACCGGCCCGGTGGCCCTGCCCAGCGGCGACATGCTCACCGCGGAGAACGCGATCCCGCTCCTCCTCAACGAGGTGTACCTGCGCTACGACGGTGGCGCGGAGCAGGATGCCTTCTTCGAGGCCGCCGCCGCCTCCGTATTCAGCGCACTTTCGGACGGGTCCGCCGACCCACGTGTTCTGATGTCGGGGCTCGCGCGTGCCGGGGCGGAGCACCGGCTGCTGATCTGGAACGCGGACGAGGCGGAGCAGGCGATCCTCGACGGGACGACCCTGCAGGGCGGGCTCCCCGTGACCGACGCCGAACAGACCTCCTTCGGCGTCTACCTCAACGACGGCACCGGCTCGAAGATGGACTACTACATGCACGTCGGGACCGACGTGCAGTGGTGCACGGGCACGACCGGCGCGCAGGAGGCCGCGTTGCTCGTGCGGCTGCGCGACGACGCTCCGGCCGATGCCGCCGCCCTCCCCTCGTACATCACCGGCGGCGGCGGCTTCGGCACGCCCGCCGGCGTCACCAACACGGTCGCCTACCTCTACCTGCCGCGCGGCTCCGAGCTCGTCTCGGCCACGGCGACGGGCGGCGGCCCGACACCCGGCTTCAGCACGGCGAGCGATCGGGACCACACCGTGCTGACCTGGGCGACGGACCTTCGTCCGGGTGAGGAGGCGACGGCCCTGATCCGGGTGCGCACACCCGTGACCGATTCGCTGCTCGTGCGGGCCACACCCGTCATCCCGGGGACCTCCGCCACGATCGACGGCGCCTGCGCGGGCCTCGCCTGAGCGTCAGGCCGTCGCGTCCTCGACGGTCTCCGCGATGTCCTCGATCGTCTCCAGCGCGACGCCCTGAGCGGGATCCAGCGAGGCCGTCACAAGGATCGGCAGATGATCACTGAGCCCCTGCGGGAGCGTGCGGATGTGCGCGATGTCGAAGCCGACGGACGTCGCGAAATCGTAGTGCCCGCGGAAGAACCGGTAACGCGTGTAGGTGCGCGCATCGCTCAGGGTGAGTTCGTATCCCTGATCGCGCACGCGCTCTCCGAGCTTCTCCTTGAAGACCGGGTAGTTGTAGTCCCCCACCATCAGCGACGGAACGCCGGGCCCCAGGTCCTGCAGCTCCGCCAGGGCGGTGCGGATCTGGTGCCGGCGCAGCGAGTTGAGCGCGGTCAGCGGGGCCGCGTGGAAGGAGGCGACGATGATCGGGCGTCCCGCATCGATGTCGTGCAACCGGACACCCAGCATCCGCTCCTCGGCGGGCTTCAGCACACGGTCGTGCAGCGATTTCTTCAGGGAGAGCGCGCGGACGTCCTCGAGGCGGAAACTGCTCTCTCGGTAGTAGACGGCCAGGCCCAGCCGGTTCCGGTGGGTGGCATCGGCGAGCCGGAGCCCGCCCGTACGCTCCGGGATGTCCGTGGTGTCGGCCTCCTGCAGGCACAGCACGTCGGCGCCGTGGCGCTCGGCGAGATCGGCGATCTCGCCGGCGGCGCGGTGCTTGCGGAGGTTGTAGGAGATGACCTTCATCAGGTCTCCACAATATGCCCGCAGAGTGAGCCTCCGCTGGTCGAGTCGTATGTCACTCCCGAGTGCGGCGCGCTCTGGTCTGCTCCGCCCGGGCGGCCAGCAGCTCATCCGTGGGGTATCCGACCTCGGAGAGCACGAGTCCGCGCGCGGCCAGGACCTTGAACGCGCTGGTGCGCACACCCTCGTCCCGGAGCGCCACCACGTCGGACGGGTCCAATCGCCCCTCCCCCACGGCGACACAGGCCCCGACCAGCGCGCGGACCATGCTGTGGCAGAAGGCGTCGGCGCGGACGTTCGCGACCACCGCGCCGTCGGCGGCGCGGTGCCAGTCGAACTCCAGAAGCGTCCGGATGGTGGTCGCCTCCTCCCGCGGCTTGCAGTACGCCGCGAAGTCATGGAGACCGATCAGGGAGCGGGCCGCGGCATCCATCGCGTCGACGTCCAGTCGTGCGCGGACGCTCGTCGTGCGTTCCCGCTGGAGCGGGTCGTACCCGCTGACCTCATCCGCGATCCGGTAGGTGTAGCGGCGCCATACCGCCGAGAATCGCGCGTCGAACCCTTCTGGGGCGAGACTCGTGCGCGTCACGGTGACGTCGGGGTAGGCGCCCAGCACGCCCCGGACGCGTCCGGCGAGGGCCGAGACCGGATCCGCGGGCGTGCGCCTGCCCTGCTCCAGGCGGGCGCGCTGCGCCTCATCGAGGTCCAGATGCGCGACCTGGCCGGTGGAATGCACCCCCGCGTCCGTCCGCCCGGCGACCACCAGGCTGGGGTTCCCGGCCAGGATGCGGGCCAGCGCCGTCTCGAGCGTGCCCTGTACCGTGCGCAGCCCGGGCTGGCGCGCCCATCCCCGGAAATGCGTCCCGTCGTAGGCGATGTCGAGGCGGATCCGCATCCCCCCAGCCTAGGCCGACGCCCAGGTCCGCCGAGGCCGGCTGCGTAGACTGGAGGTTCGCCACGGACTCTTCGGTTTATGCCTTCCCCACATTCCCCAGCCTCCCCGCGCGCCCGTTTCGCAGGACTGGACGGCCTCCGCGCGATCGCCGTGACCCTGGTCGTGCTCTACCACCTCTTCCCGTTGTGGTGGCTGGGCAGCGGGTTCATCGGGGTCGATGTCTTCTTCGTCATCAGCGGCTTCCTGATCACCTCGCTGCTCCTGCGCGAGCACGCCTCGAACGGGCGTATCCGGCTCGGCGACTTCTGGCGCCGTCGGGCCCGGCGCCTGCTCCCGGCGCTCGGCCTCGTCCTGCTCACCTGCTCGAGCGTCGCGTGGGCGATCGGCGGTGACGTCCTGGTCGGTCTCGGGCGCCAGCTCGTCGGCGCGGCCACCTTCAGTTACAACTGGCTGTCCGTGGTCGAGGGCGCCGACTACTTCACCGGGAGCGGTTCGGAACTCTTCCGGAACCTCTGGTCGCTGGCCGTCGAGGAGCAGTTCTACCTGCTCTGGCCCGTTCTGCTGCCGCTGCTGCTGCTCGTGCGCCGACCGTGGCTGCGCGTCACCGTCGCGTTCGTGCTCGCGGCCGCCTCAGCGGTCTGGATGGGCGTGATCGTCTCCTCCGCCGCGACCCCCGAGGCCCTCGGCGCGGACATCACGCGTGCGTACTTCGGGACGGACTCCCACGCCTTCGGTCTCCTCCTCGGCGTCGCGGTGGCGGTCCTCTGGCGGGCCGCGGGGCGTCGTGAGCGCCCGTGGATGCATGGCCGCACGGCCCGCGCCCTCGTGCCTATGACCGGCGCGGCCGCCGTCGCGGGGCTGATCCTGCTCGCCGCATCCGCGCAGCATGACTCCGTGGCGACCTTCCCCGGCACGCTGCTGCTCGCCAGCGCCCTGTCCGCTCTGGCCGTCATGGCGGGCTGCTGGCCGGGGTCGTGGCTGGGCCGCCTGCTCGACATCGCCCCGCTGCGCTGGGTGGGCGACCGTTCGTACGTGATCTACCTCTGGCACTGGCCGGTGCTCGTCCTGCTCGTCGCGTCCGTCCAGCGCACGGGGACCGATCAGCCCTTCCCGGTATGGGTCGGGATCCTCGCTCTGGTGCTGACCCTCCTCGCCGCGGAGACCTCGCACCGCTTCGTGGAGAGCCCCGTCCGCCGTCTCGGTTTCCGGGGCTACGCAGCCGCCCTCGGACGAGCGCTCCGGCTCTCCCCCCGCAGACGGGCCGGGGTCCTGGGCGGCCTGACGGCCATCGCCCTCCTGTCCGCCGGGACAGTGTCCGCGGTCGTCTCCGCCCCCAGCGTCTCCAGCGGTCAGGCCGTCGTGGAGGCCGGCATCGCCGCTCTCGAGGAGCACGATCCCGGCCCGGACACCGGAGACGCGACGACGCACGACGCCGCCGAGGACGTCTCGGGCGACCAGATCACCGCCATCGGGGACTCCGTCATGCTGGCGTCCGCCTCGAGCCTGCTGGAGCGCTTCCCCGGCATCCAGATCGATGCGGCCGTCTCGCGGTCCATGTACGCTGCCCCGGGCATCCTGCGCGAACTGGAGGCCGCCGGCGCCCTGCGCCCCTACGTCGTGCTCGCGCTCGGCACGAACGGCTCGGTGTCCGCACGCAGCCTGCAGGAGATCATCGACATCCTCGGGCCGGAGCGGCAGCTGGTGCTCGTCAACGCCTACGCCCCGAGATCGTGGATCCCCGGCGTCAACGCGGACCTGGCCGCCTTCGCGCGCGCGCATGCCGCCGTCCAGGTCGCCGACTGGGCGGACGCCATCTCGGGGAAGCCGGAACTCCTCGCCGGTGACCAGATCCATCCCGGCGACGCCGGCGGACGGGTGTTCGCGGAGGCCGTAGCCGAGGGGGTCGACCGCGCCGCGCACGCCCGCGCCCGGCTCGCCGAGTTCACCGAGCAGCGCACCTACGCCGAGCAGCTGCGCCGGGAGCTGTTCTTCCAGCCGTCACACGCCCCCTTCGCCTCCTGACGCGACGCCCGCCGGCACCCCACGCCGTCCGACAGTGACGGCATACATACGCGAAGACCCGCGGGACTCGGAGAGTCCCGCGGGTCTTCGCGGTGCGCGGGGCTAGCCCGGCGGGAGGGTCACTCGGACTTCGTGGCCTCGTCGCCCTCAGCCTGCTCGGCGGGGGTCTCGAGCGCGTCCTCGGCGGCCGCCTCAGCAGCGGCGCCTTCCTCAGCCGACTCGGCGCCCGCGTCGGCCGCCGGAGCAGCCTCAGCCTCAGCCTCCGCCGCGGGAGCGGTCTTCGGGGCGGCGGCCTTCGCCGGAGCGGACTTCTTCACGACCGGCTCGAGCACGAGCTCGATGACCGCCATGGGCGCGTTGTCGCCCTTGCGGTTGCCGATCTTCGTGATGCGCGTGTAGCCGCCCTCGCGCTCCGCGACCAGCGGTGCGATCTCGGCGAACAGCGTGTGCACGGCGTCCTTGTTGTTGCGCAGGACCGTGATGACGCGACGACGCGCGTGCAGGTCGCCGCGCTTGGCGAATGTGATGAGCCGCTCGGCCAGCGGACGCAGGCGCTTGGCCTTGGTCTCGGTGGTCGTGATCGACTTGTGGGTGTACAGCGACGCGGCCAGGTTGGCCAGCATCAGACGCTCGTGTGCGGGACCGCCACCGAGACGGGGACCCTTCGTGGGCTTAGGCATTTCTCGTTACTCCAGAATTCTCAGGGAAGGGCCGGGTCAGACGGTTTCTTCGTCGTAGCCGCCGTAGAAGTGGGCGCCGTCGAAGCCGGGCACCGAGTCCTTCAGCGACAGACCGAGGGACACGAGCTTGTCGCGCACCTCGTCGACCGACTTCTGACCGAAGTTGCGGATGTTCATCAGCTGCGTCTCGGAAAGGGCGACCAGCTCCGAAACGGTGTTGATGCCCTCGCGCTTGAGGCAGTTGTACGAACGGACCGACAGATCGAGGTCCTCGATCGGCATCGACAGTTCGTTGGACAGCACGGTCTCCACGGGTGCGGGACCGATCTCGATGCCCTCCGCCTCGACGTTGAGCTCGCGCGCCAGACCGAACAGCTCGGTCAGGGTGCGGCCAGCCGACGCCACGGCGTCGCGCGGGGCGATCGACGGCTTCGACTCGACGTCCAGGACGAGCTTGTCGAAGTCGGTGCGCTCCCCGGCACGGGTGGCCTCGACGCGGTAGCTGACCTTCAGCACCGGCGAGTAGATCGAGTCGATCGGGATCTGACCGGCCTCGGCGTACTCGTTGCGGTTCTGCGTCGCCGACACGTAACCGCGACCGCGCTCGATGGTGAGCTCGAGCTCGAAGCGGGCGGTGTCGTTGAGGGTCGCGATGACGAGCTCGGGGTTGTGCACCTCGACGCCTGCCGGAGCCGAGATGTCGGCCGCGGTGACCTCGCCGGCACCCGTCTTGCGCAGGTACGCGGTGATGGGCTCGTCGCGCTCGCTGGAGACGACCAGCTGCTTGATGTTGAGGATGATCTCGGTGACATCCTCCTTCACCCCGGGGATGGTGCTGAACTCGTGCAGCACACCGTCGATGCGGATGCTGGTGACGGCGGCACCCGGGATGGACGAGAGGAGGCTGCGACGAAGCGCGTTGCCGATGGTGTATCCGAAGCCGGGCTCGAGCGGCTCGATGACGAAACGGCTGCGGAACTCCCCGACCTTCTCCTCGGTCAGAGTGGGACGCTGTGCGATGAGCACGATGTGTTCCTTTCGGCTAAGTGCCCGCTATATGACACTTGCGTTGGTGAGGTGTTGAGTTTTCACGGCGGATGCGGTCACACCGCATCCCCGGACGTGCGGACGGCCGGGGCGTCCGTGGACGCCCCGGCTCTCCGCATCAGACGCGGCGGCGCTTCGGCGGACGGCAGCCGTTGTGCGCCTGCGGCGTCACGTCCTGGATCGAACCCACCTCGAGGCCAGCAGCCGTGAGCGATCGGATCGCGGTCTCGCGGCCCGAGCCCGGGCCCTTCACGAAGACATCGACCTTCTTGACGCCGTGCTCGGCAGCCTGACGGGCGGCCGACTCGGCAGCCATGCCGGCCGCGTACGGGGTCGACTTGCGCGATCCCTTGAAGCCGACGCCACCCGACGAGGCCCAGGCGATGACGGCGCCAGAGGGGTCGGTGATCGAGACGATGGTGTTGTTGAACGTCGACTTGATGTGGGCGTGGCCCAGCGCGATGTTCTTCTTTTCCTTGCGGCGGGGCTTGCGCGCCGCGGACTTGGCCTGTGCCATGTGCGTGTTCTCCTAAACCTGGGGGCGCGACCTAGCGCGCCTTCTTCTTGCCGGCGACGGTGCGCTTGGGACCCTTGCGCGTACGCGCGTTGGTCTTCGTACGCTGACCGCGGACGGGCAGACCCCGGCGGTGGCGCAGACCTTCGTAAGAGCCGATCTCGACCTTGCGACGGATGTCGGCGGCGACCTCGCGGCGGAGGTCACCCTCAACCTTGTAGTTGGCTTCGATGTGGTCGCGGAGCAGGACGAGCTGGTCGTCGGTGAGGTCCTTGACGCGGATGCTCTGGTCGATCCCGGTGGAAGCGAGGATTTCGACGGAACGGGTACGGCCGATGCCGTAGATGTACGTGAGTGCGATCACCACGCGCTTGTCGCGCGGAATGTCGACGCCGGCAAGACGTGCCATGCGGCTCTCCTAGGAGTCGGTGGAGGTGTGGAGCAGGATCTGTTCCCGGGCCTCCGACCCGAGGTGTCCCCCGCGCGGACGCGGGGTCATCGATCCTGCCGATGTGTGTTCAGTTGTGGGTGGACGCGGTGACCAGCACCGCATCCGTCAGCCCTGGCGCTGCTTGTGGCGCGGGTTGGACTTGCAGATGACCATGACGCGGCCGTGACGGCGGATCACCTTGCAGTGATCGCAGATCGGCTTGACGCTGGGGTTGACCTTCATGATGTTCCTGTTCGCTGTCTTCGTACCCGGGGACCCGGGCCGTTACTTCTCGACCGGACTAGCGGTAGCGATAGACGATGCGACCACGCGTGAGGTCGTAGGGCGAGAGCTCCACGACGACGCGGTCTTCCGGGATGATGCGGATGTAGTTCTGTCGCATCTTTCCGGAGATCGTTGCGAGCACCTTGTGTCCGTTGCTCAGCTCGACGCGGAACATCGCGTTGGGCAGAGCCTCGGAGATCGTGCCCTCGATCTCGATGACACCGTCTTTCTTAGCCATAGCCTCGTTGTCGCTCATGCAGACCGGTCGATCTGCGGTGGGTGGGGAATCGGCGTTTCGACACGCCAACAATGGCGCAAAGCACCAAAGAACAACTATAGGTGATAAATGAGCGCTCCGCCACCCGATCCGGGCTCGGCGAGGCCTGTCACCGCGTGAATTTCGCGACCAGATCCGCCTGCGGGTCGCCCGTGAGCTGCGAGTTGGAGATGACCTCGCCGTCGATCGCGATCGTCGGCGTGGAGATCCCGCTCTGACCCGGCTGGACCGGGGTCTGCTTCGTCATGTACTCGACGAACTGCGCGTACGTGCCGGCGTTGATGTCCTCCGCGGCGTCGGTGGCGCCGACCTGCTCCGCGATGGCGATGAGCTCCTCGTTGCTGAGACCCGTCGTGCCCTCGGCCGGCTGGTTCGCGAACAGCGCCTGCAGGTATGGCAGCGCGAGGTCCGGGTGGTTCGCCGCGACGGCGTACATGGCGTTCGCCGCGCGCGTGGAGAACTCGCTGCCCGCCGAGGCCCGGTCGAGGATCGAGATCGGGTGGATGTTGAGGGTGATCGTGCCGTCCTCGACCATGCTCTCGATGGCCGGCCCGTAGGTCGCCTCGAAGCTGGCGCAGACCGGGCACATGAAGTCGACGTACGTGTCGATCGTCCCCTCGCCCTCGCCGACCGCGATGGCACCCGTCTCGTCGTCGATGACCGCGGACTGCGGCGCCGTGCCGGGACCGGACGAGGCGTTGTTGGCCCAGACGACGAGCGCGCCGACGACCACCACGGCCACTACGGCGGCGATGCTCACCCACACCGCGAACCAGTTCGTCTTCTTCCCTGCGCGTGCCATGGTCCGTCCTTAGTCGATCGCTGTCGGCCGAATGCCGAAGGGCGCGAGCCCTGCGGCTCCCCCGTCGGGCGCCGTGAGCACCCAGATGCCTCCATCATGGACCGCGACGCTATGTTCCCAGTGTGAGCCGGCCGAGCCGTCCACCGTGGACACCGTCCAGTCGTCGTCCTCCACGAAGGTCTCCTCCGAACCGGCGACGATCATCGGCTCGATGGCGAGGACGAGCCCGGGCTGGATGCGGGGACCGGGATCGGGCGTGCGGTAGTTGAAGACCGAGGGCGCCTCGTGCATCTTGCGGCCGATGCCGTGGCCGACGTAGTCCCGCAGGATGCCGTAACCGTGCCCCGAAGCGACCACGAAGTCCTCGACGGCGGCGCCGATCTCCCCGATGTGGGTACCGCGGGCCATCGCAGCGATGCCGGCCCACATGGAACCTTCCGTCACCCGCGAGAGTTCCTCGCGTTCCGCCACAAGCTCAGGTCGGTCCGCATCGGGCACGACCACGGTGATGGCGGAGTCGCCGTTCCACCCGCGCAACTGTGCGCCGGCGTCGATCGACACGATGTCACCGGGCTGCAGTACACGCTCCCCGGGGATCCCGTGCACGACCTCCTCGTTCACCGAGATGCAGGTCGTGTGCCGGTACCCGCGGACGAGCATGAAGTTGGACTCCGCACCGCGTGCGGTGATCACCCGGGATGCGGCGGCGTCCAGCTCGGCCGTGCTGACCCCCGGAGCGACGAGCTCACGGACGGCGCGAAGCGCCTCTGCGGTGATCAGCCCCGGCTCGATCATGCCCCGCAGCTGAGCGGGCGTCTTGTAGATAGAGCGTCGGAACACGGCTCAGGACACGGGGTTGAGGCCGCGTGCGATGAGCGCCGTCAGGATCCGCTCCGTGATCTCGTCGAGGGTTCCGACACCGTCGATGGAGTCGACGAGTCCCCGCTCCCCGTACACGCCGAGGATCGGCGCCGTCTCGCGCTCGTAGATCGACAGCCGATGGGCGATGACCTCTTCGGTGTCGTCGGTGCGACCCTGTTCCTGAGCACGCAGTGAGAGGCGGGCGATGCTCTCCTCGCGGGGCACGCTGAGCTCGATCACACCGGCCAGGTTCTCGCCCCGTGCGTCCAGGAACGCGTCGAGGTCGGCCACCTGCGCGAGGTTGCGCGGGTAGCCGTCGAGCAGGAAGCCGGCCGCGGCGTCAGGCTGCGCCAGCCGGTCACGCACGACGGCGCTGGTCAGCTCGTCCGAGACGAGGTTGCCCGCCTCGATGACGGCCTGCACCTGGCGTCCGAGATCGGTCCCCTCGGCGATGTTGGCGCGGAACACGTCACCGGTCGACACGGCGGGGATCTCGAAGGTCTCCGCGATGCGGGCCCCCTGGGTCCCCTTGCCGGATCCCTGCGGGCCGACGATCAGCAGGCGGGGGGTCACGGTCATCGCAGGAGTCCTTCGTAGTGTCGCTGTTGCAGCTGTGCGTCGATCTGCTTCACCGTCTCGAGGCCGACGCCGACCATGATCAGGATCGACGTACCGCCGAACGGGAAGTTCTGGTTCGCGCCGACAGTGGCCAGCGCGATGAGCGGGATGAGGGCGACCAGACCCAGGTAGATGGATCCGGGCAGGGTGATGCGGGTGAGGACGTAGTCCAGGTACTCGGCCGTCGGGCGACCGGCACGGATACCGGGGATGAACCCGCCGTACTTCTTCATGTTGTCCGCGACGTCCACCGGGTTGAACGTGATCGCCACGTAGAAGTAGGTGAAGCCGACGATCAGCAGGAAGTAGATCGCCATGTAGAGCGCGTTGTCGCCGGTCGTGAGGTAGTTGTTGATCCAGACCACCCAGCCCGGGAGCTCACCGTCCGCGTTCGGCGTCTGGTTGAACTGCGCGATCAGAGC
This sequence comes from Microbacterium caowuchunii, assembly GCF_008727755.1. Lineage (NCBI taxonomy): Bacteria > Bacillati > Actinomycetota > Actinomycetes > Micrococcales > Microbacteriaceae > Microbacterium > Microbacterium caowuchunii. The sequence continues at coordinate 500,132 of NZ_CP044231.1, read as the reverse complement.
CGGGATGTACAGCAACGACGAGGCGAAGATGACGGGCACGACACCTGCCATGTTCACCTTGATCGGGATGTACGTGTTGGTGCCGCCGTAGGTCCGGCGGCCGACCATGCGCTTCGCGTACTGCACCGGGATGCGACGCTGCGACTGTTCGACGAACACCACGAGGGCGACGATCACGACGCCCACCGCCAGGACGAGCAGGAAGATCTCGAACCCGCGGGACTGCCAGATCGACCACATGGCGGCCGGGAAGGTCGCCGCGATCGAGGTGAAGATCAGCAGGGACATGCCGTTGCCGATACCGCGCTCGGTCACGAGCTCCGCGAACCACATGATGAGGCCGGTGCCGGCGGTCATCGTGATGATCATGAGGAGCTGCGCCCACCACGCGTCGTTCGTCAGCAGCTGCTCACAGGCGGGGATGCCGGTGGAGCCGAACAGCTGACCGCTGCGCGCCACCGTGATGAGCGTCGTGGACTGCAGCAGCGCCAGGGCGATCGTCAGGTAGCGCGTGTACTGCGTGAGCCGCGCCTGGCCCGACTGGCCCTCCTTGTAGAGGGTCTCGAAGTGCGGGATGACCACGCGCAGCAGCTGCACGATGATCGTCGCCGTGATGTACGGCATGACGCCGAGGGCGAAGATCGACAGCTGCAGCAGCGCTCCGCCGGAGAACAGGTTGACGAGGGACAGCACACCCTGCGTGTTGGACGTGTCCGCCAGACACGACTGGACGTTCGGGAAGTCCACGAACGGCGAGGGCACGTGCGCGCCGAGGCGATAGAGCACGATGATGCCCAGGGTGAATGCGATCTTCCGCCGCAGGTCAGGCGTGCGGAACACGCGCGCGATAGCGCTGAACACGAGGGTTCCTCCAGAAAGGGTTCCGGCGCGCAAGGCGCACACAGACCATCAGGCTATCCCACGCAGAGGGGGCGCCGCCGCAGGCCGCATTTATCCGGACCAATGCAGCAGGGGCCGGAAGCACGCTTCCGACCCCTGCACACGGATTACTTGATGGTGCCGCCGGCGGCGACGATCTTCTGCTCTGCGGAACCCGAGACCTTGTCGACCTCGACGTTCAGCTTCACGGAGATGTCCCCGGTGCCGAGCACCTTGACCTTCTCGTTCTTGCGCACCGCACCCTTGGCGACCAGGTCGCCCACGGTGACGTCGCCACCGCTCGGGTACAGCTCCGCGAGCTTGTCCAGGTTCACGACCTGGTACTCGACGCGGAACGGGTTCTTGAACCCGCGCAGCTTCGGGGTGCGCATGTGCAGCGGCATCTGCCCACCCTCGAAACCGGCCTTGACCTGGTAACGGGCCTTCTGGCCCTTGGTGCCACGACCCGCGGTCTTACCCTTGGAGCCCTCACCACGGCCGACGCGAGTCTTGGCGGTGTTCGAGCCCGGGACGGGACGCAGGTGGTGGACCTTCAGCACGCCGGGGCGCGACACGGGCGCGTCCTTCTTGGGTGCGTCCTTCTTCGCTGCCGGCTTGCGCGCGGCGGTCTTCTTCGCGGGAGCCTTCGCGGCGCCGTCGACCTCGACCTTGTCGTTCTCAGCCATTAGTCGATCTCCTCAACATTCACGAGGTGAGCGACGGTCTTGACGTAACCGCGCGTCTGCGCGTCGTCGGGACGGACGACGGAGTCGCCGATCCGCTTGAGACCGAGGCTGCGCAGCGTGTCACGCTGGTTCTGCTTCTCGCTCACCTTGGACTTGATCTGCGTCACCTTCAGACGGGCAGCCATCAGGCACCTACCTTCTTCGCCGCTGCGGCCTTGGCCTCGTTGCGGATGATGATCGCCGGAACGACCGCGTCGTAGTCCAGACCGCGACGTGCGGCGACCGCGCGGGGCTCCTCGAGGCTCTTCAGAGCCGCGACCGTCGCGTGCACGATGTTGATCGTGTTCGACGAACCCAGCGACTTCGACAGCACGTCGTGGATACCGGCGCACTCGAGCACGGCACGGACGGGACCACCGGCGATGACACCGGTACCGGCGGCAGCCGGACGCAGCAGCACGACACCGGCCGCGGCCTCACCCTGCACCGGGTGCGGGATGGTGGAGCCGACGCGGGGCACGCGGAAGAAGTTGCGCTTGGCCTCTTCGACACCCTTGGAGATGGCCAGGGGCACTTCGCGGGCCTTGCCGTAGCCGACACCCACGAGGCCGTTGCCGTCGCCGACCACCACGAGGGCGGTGAAGCTGAAGCGGCGACCGCCCTTGACGACCTTGGACACGCGGTTGATCGTGACGACGCGCTCGAGGAACTGGCTCTCGTTGCGGTCGCGCGAGTTGCGGTCGCGGTTCGGGTTGCGCTCGCGACCACCGCGGCGGGGCTCGCGCTCCGCAGCCGCCGTCTCGGGCGCGGCCACGGCCGCAGCCGGAGCGGTTTCGGTCACTTCGTTCTCCTTGTTCTCGCTCACAGGTTCAGGCCTCCCTCGCGGGCGCCATCGGCGATGGCGGCGACACGACCCGCGTAGCGGTTGCCACCACGGTCGAAGACGACATCGACGATTCCGGCGGCCTTGGCACGCTCGGCGACGAGCTCGCCGACCTTGCGGGCCTTCGCGGTCTTGTCACCGTCGAAGGCGCGCAGGTCCGACTCGAGCGTCGAAGCGGACGCGACCGTGTGGCCCTTGCTGTCGTCGACCACCTGGACGAAGACGTGGCGGGCCGAACGGTTGACGACGAGACGCGGACGCGCCTCCGTACCGACGACCTTCTTGCGCAGACGCGAGTGGCGACGCGCGCGTGCGACGGACTTGGAAGTCACAGCCATGGTTACTTACCAGCCTTTCCGGCCTTGCGCCGAACGACCTCGCCGGCGTAGCGCACACCCTTGCCCTTGTACGGCTCGGGCTTGCGGATCTTGCGGATGTTGGCGGCAGCCTCACCGACGGCCTGCTTGTCGATACCGCTCACGGTGAGCTTGTTGTTGCCCTCGACCGTGAACGTGATGCCTGCGGGCGGGTCGACCAGAACGGGGTGCGAGAAGCCGAGGGCGAACTCGACGGACGAGCCCTTCTGGGCGACGCGGTAACCCGTTCCAACGACCTCGAGGCCCTTGGTGTAGCCCTCGGTGACGCCGACGATGTTGTTGCTGATGAGCGTGCGGGTCAGGCCGTGGAGCGACCGGGACTCGCGCTCGTCATCGGGGCGGGTGACGAGAACCTGGTTCTCCTCCACCTTGACCTCGATCGGCGAGGCCACGGTGAGCGACAGCTCACCCTTGGGGCCCTTGACGTTGACGTCCCTACCGGCCACCGAAACGGTGACGCCCGAGGGGATGTCGATGGGAAGACGTCCGATACGTGACATTGTTCGTCACCACACGTAGGCGAGGACTTCCCCACCCACGCCCTTCGACTCGGCCTGACGGTCCGTGAGCAGACCGGAGGAGGTGGACAGGATGGCCACGCCGAGGCCACCGAGGACGGTGGGGATCTCGGTCGACTTCGCGTAGACGCGAAGACCGGGCTTCGACACGCGCTTGATGCCGGCGATCGACCGCTCGCGGTTCGGGCCGTACTTCAGCGTGAGCGTCAGGGTCTGGCCGACACGTGCATCGGAGACCTCCCAGCCCGCGATGTAGCCCTCCTGCTTGAGGATGTCGGCGATGTTGGTCTTGAGCTTCGAGCTCGGCAGCGACACGGAGTCGTGGTGTGCCGAATTCGCGTTGCGCAGACGGGTCAGCAGATCTGCGACCGGGTCTGTCATCGTCATGTGATGTGTCCTTCGTTCACCAGGTTTCGGCCGCCGTTACGCGACGGCCGACCTGTGGTGGTGGTTGTCGGCGGTTGCCGACGTGGGGTGTTACTTCTGTTCTTCGGCCTGCTGGAACGGGAAGCCGATGTGACGCAGGAGGGCGCGGCCCTCTGCATCCGTGGTCGCGTCGGTGACGACCGTGATGTCGAAACCGCGGACGCGATCGATCTTGTCCTGGTCGATCTCGTGGAAGACCGACTGCTCCTGCAGACCGAACGTGTAGTTGCCGTGGCCGTCGAACTGCTTGTCGCTGAGGCCGCGGAAGTCGCGGATGCGGGGCAGGGCGAGGTTGACCAGGCGGTCCAGGAACTCCCAGGCGCGGTCACCACGGAGGGTGACGTGCGCGCCGATGGCCTGACCCTCGCGCAGCTTGAACTGCGCGATGGACTTGCGGGCCTTGGTGACGACCGGCTTCTGACCGGTGATCTTGGTGAGGTCGTCGACCGCACCATCGATCACCTTGCTGTCGCGAGCTGCCTCGCCGACACCGGTGTTCACCACGACCTTCACGAGGCGGGGGATCTGGTTGACGTTCTTGTAGCCGAACTCTTCCTGCAGCTTCTGCTGGATCTCGTTGCGGTACTTCTGCTTCAGGCGCGGCTGGATCTTGCCAGCCGGCGCGGCAGTGTCGGTGCTCATCAGAGGTCCTTACCTGACTTCTTCGCGAACCGCACACGGACGGTGCGCTTCACGCCGTCCTTCGTCTGCTCCTCGACCCGGCGGCCGACGCGGGTCGGCTTCTTGGTCGAGGGGTCGACGACGGCGACGTTGGAGATGTGGATGGGGGCCTCGAACGTCTCGATGCCACCCGTCTTCGTTCCGCGCTGGGTCTGGCCGACGCGGTTGTGCTTGGTGACGTAGTTCACGCCCTCGACGATGACGCGGTTCTGCTCGGCCAGGACCTCGAGGACCTTGCCCTGCTTGCCGCGGTCGCCGCCACGCTCGGGCTTGGCGCCCGTGATGACCTGAACCAGGTCACCCTTCTTGATCTTCGCCATGATCAGATGACCTCCGGGGCCAGGGAGACGATCTTCATGAACTTCTTGTCACGAAGCTCACGGCCGACCGGCCCGAAGATACGGGTGCCGCGGGGCTCCCCGTCGTTCTTCAGGATCACGGCGGCGTTCTCGTCGAACTTGATGTAGGACCCGTCGGGACGACGGGTCGACTTGACGGTACGGACGACGACGGCCTTGACCACATCGCCCTTCTTGACGTTGCCGCCCGGGATCGCGTCCTTGACGGTGGCGACGATGACGTCGCCCACGCCCGCGTAACGCCGGTTGGAGCCGCCGAGCACGCGGATGGTGAGCAGCTCCTTCGCACCGGTGTTGTCCGCGACCTTGATGCGGGATTCGTTCTGAATCACTTGTTACTCCTTGGATTCCAAGAAAGCCCGAGGGCTTACTTGGCCTTCTCGAGGATCTCGACCAGGCGCCAGCGCTTGGTGGCGCTCAGCGGGCGGGTCTCGTTGATGACGACGAGGTCGCCGATTCCGGCCGAGTTCGTCTCGTCGTGCGCCTTCACCTTGGAGGTGCGGCGGATGACCTTGCCGTACAGCGGGTGCTTCACGCGGTCCTCGACCTCGACGACGATGGTCTTGTCCATCTTGTCGCTGACGACGTAGCCGCGGCGCGCCTTGCGGTAGCCACGGGCGTTCGCGTCGCGGACGTCCCGGTCGGAGCTCTCGTGCCCGACGGCCTGCTCTGCAGCGTCCTTCTTCGTGGTGGCCATCACTCAGCCTCTCCTTCGGCGGCGGCCGAGGTGTCCTCGGTCTTCTTCGCCTTCGTCTTCTTCGCCTTCGCGGGAGCCGGCGCAGCGGGCGTGGCACGGATGCCGAGCTCGCGCTCGCGGATCACCGTGTACAGCCGGGCAATGTCGCGCTTGACGGCGCGGATGCGGCCGTGGCTCTCGAGCTGGCCGGTGGCCGACTGGAAGCGCAGGTTGAACAGCTCTTCCTTGGCCTTGCGCAGCTCCTCGACGAGGCGCTGGTCTTCGAACGTGTCGAGCTCGCTCGGTGCGAGCTGCTTGGTGCCGATCGCCATTACGCGTCGCCCTCCTCGCGCTTGATGATGCGTGCCTTCAACGGCAGCTTGTGGATGGCACGGGTCAGAGCCTCGCGAGCGAGGGTCTCATCGACACCGGCGACCTCGAAGAGGACGCGACCCGGCTTGACGTTCGCGACCCACCACTCCGGCGAACCCTTACCGGAACCCATGCGGGTTTCGGCCGGCTTCTTGGTGAGCGGACGGTCGGGGTAGATGTTGATCCACACCTTTCCGCCACGCTTGATGTGACGCGTCATCGCGATACGAGCGGACTCGATCTGACGGTTGGTCACGTATGCGGGAGTGAGGGCCTGGATACCGAACTCGCCGAACGACACCTTGGTGCCGCCCGTGGCCTGCCCGGAACGACCCGGGTGGTGCTGCTTGCGGTACTTGACCTTACGGGGGATGAGCATTACGCCGACGCTCCTTCTGCCACGGGGGCCTCGTTGCGGGGGCCACGCGGCGGACGGCGGTCACCACGGTCGCCGCGGTCGTCACGACCACGGGACTTCGGTGCGTTGGCCTGCTCGCGCGCGAGTTCCTTGTTGGTCAGGTCGCCCTTGTAGATCCAGACCTTCACGCCGATGCGGCCGAAGGTGGTCTTGGCCTCGTAGAAGCCGTAGTCGATGTTCGCGCGGAGCGTGTGCAGCGGCACACGGCCTTCGCGGTAGAACTCCGACCGGCTCATCTCGGCGCCGCCGAGACGACCCGAGACCTGGATCCGGATGCCCTTGGCACCGGCGCGCTGAGCGCCCTGCAGACCCTTGCGCATCGCGCGGCGGAAGGCCACACGTGCGGAGAGCTGCTCGGCGATGCCCTGCGCGACGAGCTGAGCGTCGGCCTCGGGGTTCTTGACCTCGAGGATGTTCAGCTGGATCTGCTTGCCGGTGAGCTTCTCGAGGTCTCCACGGATGCGCTCGGCCTCGGCGCCACGGCGACCGATGACGATACCCGGGCGCGCGGTGTGGATGTCGACGCGGACGCGGTCACGCGTGCGCTCGATCTCGATGTTGCTCACGCCTGCGCGGTCGAGGCTCGACAGCAGGAGCTTGCGGATCCTGATGTCCTCGGCCACGTAGTCGGCGTAGCGCTGTCCCGGCTTCGTCGAGTCGGAGAACCAACGCGACACGTGGTCGGTGGTGATACCGAGGCGGAAGCCGTACGGGTTGACTTTCTGTCCCATTACTTGCTCGCCTTCTTGCTCTCAGCCGGTGCAGCCTCAGCCACCTCGGGGGTCGAAAGGACGACCGTGATGTGGCTGGTGCGCTTCTTGATCTGGAAAGCGCGACCCTGGGCTCGCGGCCGGAACCGCTTGAGCGTCGTGCCCTCGTCGACGAATGCGTTCTTGATGAACAGATCCTGCTCGGCGAGGAACTCGTTCTCCTTGTCCGCCTTGACGCGAGCGTTCGCGATAGCGGAGGCGACGAGCTTGTAGATCGGCTCACTGGCACTCTGGGGTGCGAACTTCAGGATCGCGAGGGCCTCTTCGGCCTGCTTTCCCTTGATGAGCGCGACGACACGACGAGCCTTCTGAGGGGTCACGCGGATGTGTCGCACGCGTGCGATGGACTCCACCATTTCTTCTCCTCTGCGCCCCGCGTCAGCGGCGGCGGCCCTTCTTGTCGTCCTTCACGTGGCCGCGGAAGGTGCGGGTGGGCGAGAACTCGCCCAGCTTGTGACCGACCATGGTCTCGGTCACGAACACGGGGATGTGCTTGCGACCGTCGTGCACGGCGATCGTGTGGCCCAGCATGGCCGGGACGATCATCGAGCGACGCGACCAGGTCTTGATGACGTTCTTCGAACCCGCCTCGTTCTGCACGACGACCTTGCGAAGCAGGTGCTCGTCGACGAAGGGGCCCTTCTTAAGACTGCGTGGCATCTTCTGTTTCCCTACTTGCGCTTCTTGCCGGCGGTGCGACGGCGGACGATGTACTTGTCGCTTTCCTTGTTGGCGTGACGGGTACGACCCTCAGCCTGACCCCACGGCGAGACCGGGTGGCGTCCACCGCTGGTCTTGCCCTCGCCACCACCGTGCGGGTGGTCGACCGGGTTCATCGCGACACCGCGGACGGTCGGGCGGATGCCCTTCCAGCGGTTACGGCCGGCCTTGCCCCAGTTGATGTTCGACTGCTCGGCGTTGCCGACCTCGCCGATCGTGGCGCGGCACCGTGCGTCGACGTTGCGGATCTCACCCGAGGGGAGACGCAGCTGCGCGTAGGGGCCGTCCTTGGCGACGAGACGCACGGAGACGCCCGCCGAACGGGCCATCTTCGCGCCGCCACCGGGCCGGAGCTCGATCGCGTGGATGACGGTACCGGTGGGGATGTTGCGCAGCGGCAGGTTGTTGCCCGGCTTGATGTCGGCCGAAGGGCCCGACTCGACGATGTCGCCCTGCTGGAGCTTGTTCGGCGCGATGATGTAGCGCTTCTCGCCGTCCACGTAGTGCAGCAGTGCGATGCGTGCGGTGCGGTTGGGGTCGTACTCGATGTGAGCGACCTTCGCGTTGACGCCGTCCTTGTCGTTGCGACGGAAATCGATCACGCGGTACTGGCGCTTGTGGCCACCACCGATGTGACGGGTCGTGATGCGACCCTGGTTGTTGCGACCACCGGTCTTGCTCAGCGGGCGGAGGAGCGACTTCTCGGGCGTCGATCGGGTGATCTCGGCGAAGTCGGCCACCGACGAGCCGCGGCGACCCGGGGTCGTGGGCTTGTACTTGCGAATAGCCATGTCTCTAGTCCTCTATCCCGACCGTCAGCCGACTGCCGTGAAGATGTCGATGGTGCCGGACTTCAGCGTGACGATCGCACGCTTGGTGTCCTTGCGCTTGCCCATGCCGAACTTGGTACGGCGGAGCTTGCCGACACGGTTGATCGTGTTGACCGAATCCACCTTGACGCCGAAGATCTTCTCGATGGCGAGCTTGATCTCGGTCTTGTTGGCGCGGGTGTCCACGTAGAACGTGTACTTTCCCTCGTCGATCAGACCGTAGCTCTTCTCCGAGACGACCGGCTTCAGGATGATGTCGCGCGGGTCCTTGTTCACGGCGCTCATGCCGAGACCTCCTCGGTGGCCGACTTCGCTGCGACGAACGCGTCGTAGGCGGCCTTGGTGAAGACGATGTCGTCGGAGACGAGCACGTCGTAGGCGTTCAGCTGGTCGAAGGTCAGCACGTGCACGTACGCGAGGTTGCGGACGCTCTTGGTGCTGATCTCGTCGCCGCGCTCGATGACGACGAGGACGTTCTTCGTCGCCGCGAGGTTGGACAGCACGGATGCTGCAGCCTTCGTCGAGGGGGCGCCCTCGATGCCGAAGCTGTCGACGATGTGCAGGCGCTGGCCGCGGGCACGGTCGCTGAGCGCTCCGAGGAGAGCTGCGGCGACCATCTTCTTGGGCGTGCGCTGCGAGTAGTTGCGCGGCTTCGGGCCGTGCACGATGCCACCACCGGTCATGTGCGGGGCGCGGATGGAACCCTGACGGGCGTTACCGGTGCCCTTCTGCTTGAACGGCTTGCGGCCGGCACCGGAGACCTCACCACGACGCTTGGTCGAGTGCGTACCCTGGCGCGCTGCGGCGAGCTGCGCCACGACGACCTGGTGGATGAGCGGGATGTTCGTCTTGACGTCGAACAGCTCAGCGGGGAGCTGGACCGAACCGGTCTTCTTTCCGCCGGCGGCCTGGACGTCGAGCGCGAGAGTCGAGTCAGCCATGTGCTCAGGCCCCCTTCACTGCGTTGCGGACGTAAACGATGCGACCGCGGGCACCGGGGACGGCGCCCTTGACGAGCAGCAGACCCTTCTCGGCGTCGACGGCGTGCACCGTGAGGTTGAGGACGGTCACGCGCTCGCCACCCATACGGCCGGCCATGCGCATGCCCTTGAAGACGCGGCTCGGGGTCGACGAGGCGCCGATCGAACCGGGCTTGCGGTGGTTGCGGTGCGCACCGTGCGAAGCGGAGACGCCCTTGAAGTTGTGACGCTTCATGACACCCGCGGTGCCCTTGCCCTTGCTGGTGCCGACGACGTCGACCAGCTGGCCGGCCTCGAAGAGACCCTCGACCGTCAGCTCCTGACCGAGTGAATAGTCGGAGGCGTTGGCGGTGCGGATCTCGGTCACGTGACGGCGCGGGGTGACCCCGGCAGCCTCGAAGTGGCCCTCGAGGGGCTTGGTGACCTTGCGGGGGTCGATCTGACCCGCGGCGATCTGGACGGCGTTGTAACCGTCCTTCTCGGGGGTGCGGACCTGGGTGACCACGTTCGGGGAGACCTGGATCACGGTGACCGGGACGAGCTTGCCCTGGTCGTTCCAGACCTGGGTCATGCCGAGCTTGGTACCGAGCAGGCCGTGGGAAATCTTGGAGTTGATGTCAGCCATGGCGAACCTCAGAGCTTGATCTCGATGTTGACATCGGCCGGGAGGTCGAGACGCATCAGCGAGTCGACGGCCTTGGGCGTCGGGTCGATGATGTCGATGAGGCGCTTGTGGGTGCGCATCTCGAAGTGCTCGCGGCTGTCCTTGTACTTGTGGGGCGACCGGATGACCACGGTGACGTTCTTCTCGGTCGGAAGGGGCACGGGGCCCACGACCGTGGCGCCTGCACGGGTCACTGTGTCGACGATCTTCCGCGCCGAGCTGTCCAGCCCTGCGTGGTCGTACGACTTCAGGCGAATGCGGATCTTCTGTCCCGCCATTGTCTGCTCACTCTCTGTCTCGCGTCATACCTCTGGGGCATCGGACGCACGGTGACGCTTGCGCGCCGGGCACTACCCCCGCTTTCACGGTGAGATCGCACCACTGTTCTCATGTCAGCCGAGGCCTCACGGCCCCGGTCCCCCCGCCTCGCACGCGTGAAGCGCCCGTTTCCGGGTCTGCGAGGTGGTGGGATGTTGTTCTGCTACCCGCGGCCTAGGCGCCCGCGCTGACGCGCTGCCTATGCACTGCCCTGGCAGTGATCCGGGGGCGTGAGCCGCCGGAATGTGGAACCTGTACAGTCTACGTGCCGCCCGGGCGTGTCGCAAACCCGGGCGTGTCGGGACACGGCCCGCGGCAGTCCCGCGGACCGTGTCCCGGGCGTCACGTCGTGGGCACGGTCTCCTCACGCCGCCCGCGTCGGATGCTCAGCGCGATCGCACCTCCGGCCAGCGCCATCCCGCCGAGCACGAGCAGCGCCAGGAGGGGCATCCCGCCGGTCACCGCGAGCACCGAGACACGGATGACGGCGTCATCCTGAGAGGTGCCGGGGTCGTCCGGATCGCCGAAGGTCTGATAGGTCACCACGGCGACGTTCCGGACGGGGCGCTCCCCCGTCGCGGGCGAGACCGTCGCCCGGAGGGTGATGGTGGGCGCGCTCGAGGGCCCGAGCCCCGCACCGGCCGGCTGCAGCGGACCGAACAGCTCGCAGCGGAGGGTACCGCCGTACCCGGCTCGGGAAGGCGTCCGGGTCGCCCTTGCCGACCCACGAGCGGGGGCAAGGCCTTTTGGCCCGGTCTCACGACCCGGGCCCAAAGACCTTGACGGGCCTGATCGAAGGGCTTGAACGCACCCTTTCCGGGCATGACGAAACCCCCGGGCCGAGGGCCCGGGGGTTTCGCGAGGTGATGCGGGTCAGGCGTCCTGACGCTGGCGACGCACGGCGAAGACGGTGACGGCGAGACCGCCGAGGAGAAGCACTCCGCCGCCGATCCAGACGCCCATGAGGGAGGCGCTGTCGACACCGGTCGCGGGCAGGCCGCTTCCGCCGCCGGCCGTGGAGGAGACCGTGATGGTCACGCTGTCGGAGGCGTTGGACGTCTGGCCGACAGCGGTCAGCGTGTAGGTGCCGGACGCGTTCGCGGGCAGGGTGACGGTGATCGAGACGTCACCGGAGCCCGACGCCGTCTTGGTGGCGGACGTGCTGCTGACGGCGGCCTTGACGACGGCCAGCGTGGCGGCGGCGCCGTTCTCACCGGTCAGGGTGAAGGTGACCTCCTCGTTCGGCGCGAAGCCGGTGAACGGGACCGTGACGCTGCCACCGGGGGCGACGATCTGAGCACCACCGGGGGCGCTCGGGGCGTATGAGTTGGCGCTGGCCGCCGCAGGAGCGGCGATCATGGCGGCCGCGGCGATGACGACCGCGGCAATCTTCGTGCGAAGGCTCTTCATGTGTGAACTCCGTAGGGGGGTCTGAGGCGATGCCTCTGTGACAGAACTAGGCCGTGGGAGCGCGACGGTTGGTCGATCGTCGATACGGCCCCCGCGGCAAACACTAACGGCTCGCTCAGCGGGTTCACAAGACGCCGACGTATGAGGTGACGATTTCTTTACCTGCCCGTAATGCCGCGAGGTCCTGGATCGGCTCCGCCGCCGGTGGCCCTCAGTGGGCGCTCTTCCCCGGTGCGACCACGGCGCGCACCGTGCGGAAAAGAATGACGACGTCCTGTGTGAACGACCAGTTCTCGACGTAGTAGAGGTCCAGCCGCAGCGCGTCCTCCCACTCCAAGGTCGATCGTCCGCTCACCTGCCAGAGACCACTCATGCCGGGCTTGACGAGGAGACGTCGGTGAGCCGCATCGTCATACAGGGCCACTTCGGCAGCGCGCTGCGGACGCGGACCGACCAGGCTCATGTCCCCCCGCAGGACGTTGAACAATTGCGGAAGCTCGTCTATCGAGTACTTACGCAGATACCGCCCGACAGGCGTGATTCGAGGATCGTTGACCACCTTGAACAGCGGGCGTTCCGTCGTCCCCTGAAGGTCCAGGAGACTGGCCAGCTGGTCGTCGGCGTCCGCGTCCATCGAACGGAATTTGATCATGCCGAACTCGCGACCCCGACGACCGACGCGGATCTGCCGGAAGAGCACAGGACCGCGCGACTCCAGCTTGATGGCGACCGCGCTGGCCAACATGATGGGCGAGACCAGGACGATCATCAGGATCGAGCCGACAAGATCGAACGCACGTTTGCCGAATCGCTTTGCACCATCGAGACGCGGAAACTCCACGTGCACGAGCGGCAGGCCGGCCGCCTGCCGGGTGTGGATGCGAGGACCGGCGATATCGGTCAAGGCCGGCGCGACGACGAGGTTTCCGTCACGGTCGGCGACGTCCCAGCCGAGTCGGCGCATCATCTCGGGGTCGAGGTCGTCCGCGCCGGCGACGATGATCGTGTCGGCGTCCGTCGCATCCATGGCCTGGATGGCGTGGGAGAACCCGCCCACGACGGGAACCTTCTTGATGCTCGTCGGCACGCGTCCGCTGGTGACCACCCCGACGATGTCGAAACCCGATCCGGGTTCGCGGCGGATCGAATCGATCACGTGGCCCGCCTTGGCCGACTCACCGAGGACGAGCGCGCGGTAGACGTACTCGCCGTGACGCTGCTGGCGACGCAACCACTGCCGCCACATCCACCGCGACAGCATCAGCGCGAAGAGACCCACCGGCATCGCTATCAAGAAGAGCGCGCGCGAGACATCCATGCGCAGGAAGAAGGCGAGAGCCACGCAGAGCGCGATGACCGCGACCGTCGCGTTGGCGACGCGGCGGTATTCGTGGACGCCGTTACCCGCCACATGCCGATCGCGTGTGTCGAAGATGCTCAGCGCCAACAGCCACACCAGGGCGACGAACAGGACTGCACCCCAGTACGGCAGGCGGTACCCGTTCGGCCAGTCGACGAACGCTTCCGGCGGCAGGCCCATCGTGAGGAAGACCACCATCGTGGCGGCGATGACGAGGACGTCGCTGTAGACGAGTCGGCCGCCGTAGCGTTGCGGCCAGTCACGGGAGGTGCGGCGAGCGGAGACGACGTTCGACGCTCGCCGGGCACGCTTGTCGCCGTTGCGCCGCGCCGCAACGCCGATCGATCGACTGGATGCGGTCTCCTGCACCAGTGGCCTTTCCCCCCGGGGCGCCGATCCGGCGCACCGCGTACAGGGTAACGCATGGTCACCCCGCACCGGGGAAGCGACACCGGTCCCGGGTCAGCTGGTACAGGCGTCCTCGACGGTGGGCGATCCGGGATGGATCATCGGCGTCGACTGGAGCGTCAGTGGGCCGCCGACCTCGGGGCTGGTGAACACAGCGGACACGGTCGCCTGCTCGGTGGGCGCGAGAGACACCTCGAACGATGCCACCGGCCGGCCGAGGTCCTCCGCGTCGTCACGGACGATGCTGACCTCGCGTCCATCGACGGACACCGACGCGATCTCACCGCCGACGGGCCCGTAGATGAACACGCGGGTGAGGAAGGCCGAGCTGCCGGTGTAGTTGCTCATCACGTATCTGGGCAGCTCGTCCGCCGCATCCTGGTCGATGTCCATGAGGAGCGAGGATGTGACCGTCGTGGAGCGCACCCCGTCCGTGCACGCCGAGGTCGCACTGATCTCGGAGCGGGTGTAGAAATCGATCTTGGACGCCGACCCGTTGTTGTAGAAGACGCCGACGGTGGTCGTCTCCTCGTTGTCCGCGGGCAACGCGCCGCTCACCCGCTGGCCGCGGATCGCATCGGCGATCTTCTCGTCTTCGCTCCAGAGCAGGATGTCGCCCCGAGCCGCGCTCTCCCCGATGGCCCAGAGCATGTCCTTGAGGTCGAACTCGCCTGCGGCGACCTTGTCGAACACGGCGCTCGCAGCGGCGGCGAAGAATCCGTCGACCAGTTCCGGGTATTTGTAGCTGTCCCAGCGGGAGTAGACCTCGCTGAGCAACAGACGTACGGCGTTGTCAGAGTTCAGCTCGTCACCGCTCGGCAACGGGATGGGCCCGGTGGCCACGAGAATCCGAGAGAGGGCGATCGGATCGACGGAGATGACACCGTCGATGTGGTCGGCGTTGATGTCCCGCTGCCACCAGGCCTTGAGCAACTGCGCCCCGGTCGGAAAGTCCGGCCGCAGCATGCTGGTGTTCATGTGCGCCGTGAGGTAGGTGCTGTAGAGATCCAGCGCGCTCTCGTCCACGTCGACGTCCACAGCGGTGCCGTTGCGGTACCGCCCGCTGTCGGCCTGCGCTCCCATCGCGATCGTGCCTGCATCCACATGGACCAGCGTCTGGGATGCGGGGCTTCCGCCGAGCGCGAGTGCCTCGGCGTTGTTCTGGAAGACCATCAGGTACGTCTTCGGGCCCTCGGCGCCGAGCACCGTCGGCAGCAGCTCGAGTGCCGGTCCTGCAGCGCTGGTCACCTCGGTGATCTGATCCACGCCGCTCTGCACGGCGCCGATCAGGAACGGCGAGTCACTCACCTCATCCAGTTCGCGCGACAGCTGCGCCACGTGGCTTCCCTCGGCGACGGACACGCGGAGCGCCTTCTGCATGACTGACTCGCCGGAGCCGTCGTCGTCCAGGATCGGCAACCCGATCCGATTCACGAGTGCATCGAGCGACTGCGCAGCCAGGCGCACGGCCCGGAGGTTGTCCCCCGCGGCAGGGATCAACTCCGCCACGCGCCACACCGGATCGCCGGCTGTCTCCGCCGCGATCGCGGCGTGGTCCGACAGGCTGGTGATGGACTCCGCGAGATCGGCGCCCGCCTGGACCTCGGAGACCACCTGGGCAGCCGATTCGAGTTCCCCCTTCACCACCATCGCCCGCTGCAGGATCCACAGGCCGGCGATGAGGAGGAGCACGACGACGCCGACGACGCTGAACCCGATGATCCGGCGGCGTCTGCGTCGCGGATCACCGGTTTCCACGGACTGCGGCGAGACAGCGGCGAGGCGAGCTTCTCTTCGGGATGAGTGAGGCACCCGTCGATTCTATGGACCGGTTCCTGAGTGCCCGGCCGCGCCGTCCCTGCCGCGTCTACTTCACCGAGGCGCTTCGGATGAATACGGGCGTCGAGGTCAGGTCGATCGTCGCTTTCCCGCGGATCGGCGCGACCTCGCTCTGCCGTCCGAAAATGTCCGTGACGAGCAGCGACTCGTCGGCCTCGAGGGTGATTTCTGCCTCTCCCTGCACGGCCCACGCTACCCGGACGGCATCCTGAGCGGTGCCGAACACCTCGACGTACGCGTCCGGATCACCGGCCGACTCGGCATGATCACGACCGCCCAATTCGGCGATGAGGAGCGCCTGAACGAACGCGGCGGGTTTCGGCGCCAGCGCCGCGGTGCCCGGACGCGGCTGGAACTCGTACAACCCGAAGTTGCCCTCGTGGACGGCTACGTCCGCCGAGTCGTTCACGAGGTCGTACCAGAAGAACTTCTCGGCCCCCGCGGCGAGAGCGGAGATCTCCGCACGGGCGAGCATCTCCCCCTGGCCGGCCAGATCCGTGCCGCCGGACTTCGTCGACCACCCCAGCTCCGTGATCCACACCGGAACCTGGCCGCCGGCGAACTCGTCCATGTCCACCCGCGACTGCTGGACGACCCCGCGCAGGTCATCAGGTGAACTCAGGCTGACCTCGTAAGGGTGATAGCTCATGACGTCGCTGAACTGCATCGCGCCGGCCTGCCACATCTCGAAGAAGAAGTCCCGGTCGTAGAGCGCCGCCGCTCCGGCGACGATCGGTAGATCCGGATGAGTGGGCGAGACGGTGTCGTGCACGGCCTGGAGCATGGGCAGATAGCACGCGCCGCTCGTCCCGCACGGGGTGTCGTTGAATCGGTCGTGGTTGAACTCGTTGAAGACCTCGAGACCGACCAGATCGAACCGGTCTGCGATCGCGAGCGCGTAGCGCGCGTATGCCGCGATCGCCTCCTCGTTCGCGGGGGACTTCTCCTTGCCGTACAGCTTGTTGTTGTAGTTCACGATGCCCAGGAGCTTCACGCCGTTGGCGTGCAGGATGTCGAACTCCCGGGTGTACGGCTCATACCAGGAGTAGACGCCGGGCTGGGTCTCGTTACGTCTCCACAGGATGTCGTTGCGCGCTTCGCCGTACCCGAGAGCGGCGGCGTAGGCACCGGCGTCTCGATACCACTCGTTTTCCACGTGCAGCCCGACGCCGAAACGAGGGTCCTGGGTGATCGCGGACGCATCGACGTCGATGAACGCGAGAGCCGTGGACACCGACCCGCCGGCTGCATCCGCCACATGGATCTCGTAGTGGCCCTGCGAAAGCCCCGTCAGCGGGATGCCCCCCAGTCCGCCCGCGATCTCCGTGGCGCCGTCGATCGGATCTCCACCGGCGGTGGGCTGGGCCGTCCAGGTCGCCGGCCCGTCCGGCATCGCGACGGCGAGCATGGCCGAGCGCGATGTCATCACGAGCGAGTCGTTGATCACGCCGTAGGACGCCTCCACCTGTTCGAACGAACCGTTCGGGATGAGCTCGACGCCCTCGTCGGAGGTGACGGACACATCGTCGAAGCTGAGGCCGCTCACCGGCCCCATGATGGCGATACTGACGTCCAACTCGGTCACCCCCGGGGGAGCGGTGATCGTCTGGGTCGCCGTGGCCCAGAGCGCGTCGGCATCGGCGAGCGGAACCGTCTCGTCTCCCACCCGCAGCACCGCCGGCACCGGTACGGGGAATCCCGCGAGTTGGCGGTATGCGATAGAGACGGTGTACTGACGCTCGCCTTCGACGGCGATGGTCGTGCGCGCGGCGACCGTCTCGGCATCGACCACCGGGGCGTCGATGCGAAGCGCGGCCGTTCCTGAGGCGGGGGCACCCAGCTCCGGCAGAACGGCGGCCAGCGCGGCGGGACCAGCAAGCTCCCACCCAGGTAAAGCCCCCCGCGCGACAGTCGTCACCGGAACGGCGACCGGTTCCGGGGTGGGGGTGGGGGTCGGTGTGGGCGCGTCCGCGACCACCGGCTCGGTTTGCTGCCATGGCGCCCACACCGCCAGCGCGACACCGCCGCCGATGAGCACAGCGGCGGCGGTCAGGCTGGCAGCCAGCGTGACGCGCCTCTTGTCGGTCATGACGGCTGCATCCCGATAGAGCACGGGCACGAACGGAGCGGCAACTCATCACCTCTTGCACTCGGGGACACGCTTCCGACCATCCTCACAGATCTGCCGGCACGGTCAGTCGCGGCCGTAGATATCGCGCGTGTACACCTTGTGCGCGACGTCGGCGAGCGCATCGGCCGATCGGTTCGCGATGATCACGTCGGCACGCGCCTTGAAGTCGTCGAGATCGGGCACGACTTCGGAGTGGAAGAACCCATCTTCCTCGAGGGTGGGTTCGTAGACGATGACGTTCACGCCCTTGCCTTTCAGGCGCTTCATGATCCCCTGAATAGACGAGGCCCGGAAGTTGTCTGATCCCGACTTCATGACGAGACGGTACACACCGACCGTTTCCGGGTTGCGTGCCAGGATGTCGGCGGCCACGAAGTCTTTGCGGGTGCGATTGGCATCCACGATCGCCGCGATGAGGTTCTGCGGCACTTCGGAGTAGTTCGCGAGCAGCTGCTTGGTGTCCTTGGGAAGGCAGTACCCGCCGTAGCCGAACGACGGGTTGTTGTAGTGCGTGCCGATCCGCGGGTCGAGTCCTACGCCCTCGATGATGTGCCTCGCATCGAGGCCGTGCACAGCCGCATACGTGTCCAGCTCGTTGAAGTACGCGACCCTCAAGGCGAGGTAGGTGTTCGCGAAGAGCTTGATCGCCTCGGCCTCGGTGGGGTCCGTCAACAGCACCGGCACGTCGGTGTCGATCGCCCCCTCGAGCAGCAGTTCGGCGAACCGCTGACCGGCAGGTCCTCGATCACCGACGACGATGCGCGAGGGGTGCAGGTTGTCGTACAGCGCCCGGCCTTCGCGCAGGAACTCCGGGGAGAAGATGATCGTCGCGGCCGGATACGCGGCGACCATGCGCACGGTGAAACCCACCGGGACGGTGGACTTGATCACGATGGCGGCCTGCGGATTGACGATGAGCACTGCTTCGATCACCGACTCGACCGACGAGGTGTCGAAGTAGTTGGTCTCTTCGTCGTAGTTGGTCGGCGTCGCCACGACCACGAACTCCGCGCCGCGGTAGGCGGCTGCCGCGTCGGTTGTGGCCGTCAGGTCGAGCTCGCGCGTGGCGAGGTATTCCTCGAGCTCGGCATCGACGATGGGCGAGCGGCGCTGACTCAGCATCTCGACCTTGTGCGCGTCGACGTCGACGGCGCACACCTCATGATGCTGAGCAAGGACGACGGCATTCGACAGGCCCACATAGCCCGTGCCGACGATGGCTATCTTCATAGCGAAAGAGTATCCCGGTGGACGGGAGGTCCAGATCGGGCGGTCACGCGCACCGCGCCACTAGACTCGGTGCCGATGAGCACGGCTCCCTTTCTTTCGATCGTCATGCCGGTGTTCAACGACGAGGCATCCCTCTCCGCTTCGCTGAGAAGCGCGCTCGGACAGTCGCTCGCGGAGATCGAGGTGATCTGCGTCGACGACGCGTCGACGGATGGCTCAGTCGATGTCATCGAGCGGTTCCGCGCCCGCGATGCGCGTGTGCGCCTGGTCCGCCACGAGCACAACCGATCGGCGTTCCAGGCCCGTCGCACCGGAATCCTCGCCGCCGAATCCGAGTACGTCCTGTTTCTCGACGGAGACGACGAACTCGTGCCGGACGCTGCGCAGAACGCGCTTGCGCACGCACAGTCCACCGGTGCCGACATCGTCGGCTTCGGCGTCACGGTGATCGAGAAGGACGGCCGCACGGGAGGCGCGTACGAGCAGCGACTCCAGCCGGCGTATGACGCTCTGCAGGGTGACGATGTGCTGCGCGGGCTGTTCCCCGTCGGCAAGCCGGCGCAGGGCCAGCTGTGGCGGCACCTCTTCCGGACGACCGTGCTGCGCGACGCGTACGGGCTGCTCCCCGAAGCTCTGTCACTTCCGCGAGTGAACGACCTGCCGGTGATGTTCCTCGCCGCCGCCCTCGCCACGAGCTACGCGTCGATCACGCAGCGACTGTACCGCTACCACTTCGGACGCGGTGGCAGCGGTCACGACGTGGACAGCATCGAGCGGGCGGAGTTCTACGTCTCGGCGATCCGGTCGATAGACAGCATCCGCCCCGCCGTGGCCGAACTCGCCCGCACCCATGCCGAACCTCAGCTGCTCACGGAGAGCTACGAGTCGGTCCGGCTCTCCATCGTCGGATACGTCTGCTCCCAGCTGATCGCTCGCAGCGACAGCGCTGTGTTGGGCGCCGCGCTCGCCCACCTGCACACCGTCGCGTCGGCGCATGACATCGTGCACGCAGCGGCTCGGTTCTATCCGTCGACGCTCGCCACCCTCAAGTTCCACTCGCCCTGGCAGGGCTATCCGGAGAGTCCGGCGCGAAGCATCCTGCTGGCGACGTCATCGGTACGGACCGGTGGGGTGTCAGCCGTGCTCGCGGCACAGGCGAGGTACCTCCTGCAAGCCGGCTACCGGGTGACGGTGGTGGCGCGAACCGCAGGGAGCGAACCGGACGCGGTGCCGCAGGGCGTCGAGTTCGTCGAGATGACAGCTCGGGGGCTCGTGAACAGGCTTCAGGAGTGGGCCGGCATCTGTCGCACGCACGAGGTAGACCTCGTCATCGACCATCAGGTGCTCTACACACGGTACTGGCCGGAGTTCGCGCTGATGGCGCGTGCGGAGGGCGCAGCGACGATCGGCTGGATCCATAACTTCGTCGCCCGTCCGGTGTTCGACGGGACGGACCGTCTGTCTCTGATCGAGAACTGCAGCGATACGCTCGCGCAGCTCGTCGTGCTGTCACCCCTGGATGTGGCCTATTTCAAGCTGCGCGGGATCGACCATGTGGCTTACGCGCCCAATCCGCCCTCACCCCTCTTGCTCGATGCATCGACGGATGCCGTCGACAAGGCTCCCCCCGCCGACCGCATCGAGTTGGTCTGGTGGGGGCGGTTGGAACAGCGTACGAAGCAGGTGTACGAGCTGATCGAGGTCGGCGCGCAGCTCCGCAAGGCGGCGGTCGATTTTCGACTGACGGTCATCGGCCCCGATTGGGACGATGTGACCGCGAAGAAGTTCAACGCCGAAGCGCGGCGTCGTGCCCTCGGCGACCGAGTGGTCGCGATCGGTCCGCGGAGGGGCGATCAGCTGATCAGCGCCATCGATTCGGCAGACGCCTTCGTCTCGACGAGCATCATCGAGGGCTATCAGCTCACCATCGCCGAGGCCCAGTCGCGCGGGCTGCCGGTGTTCATGTACGAGCTCCCGTGGCTGTTGCTGGTCCAGGATAACGACGGCATCGTTTCCGTGCGCCAGGGCGACGCCCGCGGGCTCGCCACCGAGATCGAAGCTGTGCTCGGCGACCCCGAGCGCTATCGGCGGCTGTCTCGCGCGTCGACGGAAGCTGCCGAGCGTGCCCGCGGTTACGGCTTCGCGCAGCTGTACCGGGATATCGTCACGGGGAACATCCCCTTGGAGTTCTCGCCGTCACCGACGCTGGCCGACGCCCAGCAGTTGCTCGGCCTGATGGTCTTCTACGCGGAACGCGCGCAGCGGAGCGGCCGCACCACGCGCGCGACCGACTCGCCGATCGGCACCCGGCTCTGGCAGGCCGCCGCTCCCGTCGGTCGCGCGACGCTGAAGAAGATCCCGGGCTTGCGCCCGCTCGCGCACCGAGCGAAGGGATGGCTCGGAGCGCGCTAGCAGTCGGCGGCCGTGCCGCTGCATCGCCATCCGGCTGAGGATCATTCGCCTTCGGACGGCGCCGGCGGCGTCTGGCCCGAATCGCCCGGTGGCTCAGGTTCCGGCTCTACGGACGGCTCGGGAACCGGTTCCGTGGTCGGCGGCGGCTCCGGCTGCGGCTGCGGCTGCGGCTCCGGATTGACAGGTGTCGCGGGCTGCTGCGCCGGCGGCGCCGGCCGTGCCGGGGCGGGCGCCGGAGCCTGGCTCTGTCGCGGCTGCGGCTCCTCCTCCGGAGCGGGGGCCAGTTCACGGACGACCGTCACGACGGAGCTCACCCGCGCGCCGGCGACGTTCTCGGCGCTCAGTGTGTACTCGAAGGACTCGTTGGCGCACGGAAAGCCCACCGGCTGAACGGAGGCGGCGGGCGGTAGCTCCACCGCGATCGGCTCCATCACCCCGGATCCGGGCACACCGCCCGCGAGGACGATGGTCGCTGCGTCCTCGACCTCCCAGGTGAGCTGCACCTCTCCGACGGCTTCGGGGGATTCGCACACCACGGTCCCCGTGTTCGCGCCGAAGGTGCGTACGAGCGGCGGCGACGCCTGATCCGCGGGACGCGGGGTCGGCGTTCTGATCACCAGGGGCCGCTGGGCGGGATCGGGCTGATTCGCGATGATCGCGATCGTCGCACCCGCTGCGACCGCGATGACGATGGCCGCCGCGGTGGAGATGATCGCCGCGATACGCCTCTTCCTGACCTGGCGTACGGCGCGATTGTGTCGTTCGCGCCGAGCGATGTCGCGCGAACTCTCGTGGCGGACCGGACCGGTGGCGGCAGAGGTAGCAGCCCCGGCGGGATAGGCCCCGACAGCGTCTCCCTGTACCAGGCCGCCGAGGAGCGCAGCAACTTCATCGTCGCCTTCCCCGACCGCTGCCCGGGCGTCCTTCGCCGCTGTCTTTGCCTTCTTCGTGGCAGGCCGAGCTGTGGGCGTCTTTGACGGGACAGCGGATGCCGCGCCGACAGCTTTGCTGCCGGGCTGCTTCGTCCACTTCACATAGTCATCAATCACCTCGACGGCGGGCCCGTCCGCCCGCAACTCTCCCTTATGTACCCATAACACCCGATCGCAGGTGTCCTTCAACGAGTTGACCGAGTGGCTCACGATCATCACGAGACCGGCACTCTCGCGCAGCTCACGGATCCGGCTCTCGCTCTTCTGCTTGAACCGCCGGTCGCCCACGGACAGCGCCTCGTCGATCAACAGGATCGAGTGCGCTTTGGCAGAGGCGATCGCAAACCGCAGGCGCGCTCCCATACCGGACGAGTAAGTACGCATCGGATGGTGGATGAATTCGTTCAGCTCGGCGAAGTCAGCGATCTCGTCGACATGCGCGGCGGCCTCGTCGGCGGTGAACCCCATCGCAAGCAATCCGAGCTTGATGTTGTTCTCCCCGGAAAGCTCCGGTACCAGCGCCGCATTGACACCCAGCAGCACCGGGCGGTCACGGGCCCAGATAGTCCCCTCTGAAGTGGGGACGAGACCGCTCATGGCGCGGAAAAGCGTCGACTTTCCCGAGCCGTTGTGACCGACGACACCGATCGTCTCCCCCTCTGTGGCAGTGAAGGTCACGCCCCTCAGAGCCGGGACAGTCTGTAAACCGCGCCCGCCGCGAATCGCACGCAGGCTGAGGATGCTGTCGTTCGCCTCCAGCTTCTTGCCCGACGCGTATACCCGGTACTCGACGTGGGCATTGTCGGCAACGATCATCGAGCGCGGGGCACGGACGTTTTTCCGCGACGGAGCATCAGTCAACGTTTGTTCACTCACTGAGGCCGTACCTCGCTTCAGCCCGCCAGAAGAAGATGACCCCCAGGACGAGTGTCACAATGGCCCACGCGGGAGCCATGATCCACGCGATAACGGGCGCCGTTTGGGAGACGAGCAGCACGTCCCGTGAGATCGCGATGAAATCGTAAGTCGGAATGACGTGTGCGACTGCCAGCAGCGCCGGGTGATCCGCCAGCGCCCCGTCAACGCTGAAGAATATTCCGCTCGCATAGAACAACACCCGATTCAGGATCGGAATCGCCTGCTGCACATCGCGGGCATGCACCGACAGGCGGGCCACGATCAGCACCGCGCCGAGGTTAAAGACTGCCATCATCAGCACAATCGGCACGAAGAGCAACCACGACCAAGTGATGGGCTCCCCGAATACCACCAGCAGGATACCGAGCAGGACGACAATCGGGACCATCCGCATGGCCTGCTCGACGACGACCGAAATGGGCAGCAGGATACGGGGAAATCCAAGGCTCTGCACGAACTTCGCGTTGCTTGTCACAGCTTTCGAGCCGCTCCCGAGTGAGCTAGTGAAAAACTCGAAGACGAAGACACCCACGATGACAAACTGCACGAAACTGGCGGGGCGAGCAGGTCCCGCGATAACGAAATTGAAGATCGTGCCGTAGATGATGGCCATCGACAGCGGCTTCAACACAAGCCACAGCACGCCCAACCGGTTCTGCAGGAGCCCGCCCACCAAGCGATAGGCAGCGAGACGATATGCAAAGCCCCGTCGCCGCCAGCTCTCCGCCAGGTAAGCGCCGAAAGCCGGTCGCTGGCCCACGAGGAAGAGCCCGTCGGCCGACGCCTCCAGGTGTGCATGCACCAAAGACCGCCACCTCTCGACTAGCTGCCTCGCGGGTCCCTCCTGCGAGCACACAGCACGACGATGCTACCGTCAGGCGCCGGCTCGAACGGGAAGCGGCCCCTGCAGCCGCCTTCGCACTGGACGCCACGCTCTGATTGGATGAGCCGGGTACTGTTGGCACCTCGGGGCCGCGGGAGGCTCGGCGTAATACAATCGTTCACGATGCCAGTCGAACCGCTTGTGTCGATCGTCGTGCCGGTCTTGAACGGTGAGGCCACCGTTGCGCTGGCACTCGCCAGCGCACTCGCGCAAACACTCCGCGAAGTTGAAGTCGTCTGCGTTGACGACGCGTCGACCGACTCCAGTGTCACGATCGTCGAGGCCATGCAGGTGGGCGAGCCGCGCCTCCGCCTGGTGCGACACGACAGCACGCAGTCTGCGGTGCAGGCGAGGCGGTCGGGGGTCGATGCAGCGGCTGGCAGTTACATCCTCTTCCTCGACAGCGACGACACGCTCGAGCCCGACGCCGCAGAGAAGACACTCGCTGCCGCAGAAGCCGGTGCGGCCGACCTCGTGGGCTTCGGCGTCACGGTCATCGGCGACAATCTTCCCCGGCATGCCGGGGAACGACGGCCACAGCCGAACCATCCAGATCTTGAGTCGTACACGGTAATCGAAGGGCTCTTGCCTGACGCCCGGCCCGCGCCTGCTGAGCCATGGCGATACCTGTTCCGGACTTGCATCCTCCGCGAGGCATACGCGATGCTCCCGCGCGATCTCCGGCTTTCCCGCTCAACCGGCCTCCCCGTCGTCTTTCTCGTCGCCGCCCTCGCAACGCGATTCGTATCGATCGACGACAAGCTGTACCGACATCATCTCGATCGAGACTGGAGCAGGCGCTATGTCGACGCCCCAGCGCAGATCGATTCCCATCTACAAGCGATCGACGCGATCGACTCCATCGTCGGCGCAGTCGAATCGCTCACGCAGGTAGCGTCCAGTCCGCCCTGCTTACCCGAACTGTATGACTCAGCCCGTTTGTCGATCATCGCGCAGGTGTGCCAGCACCTCATCGAGCACACCGCGGCACCATTTCTCGATCAAGCGCTGGACGCGATTTACATGCGGGTAGCGCCTCGCGACGTGATCCGGGCCGCGGCTCGCTTCAGCTCTTCCCACATCATCGAGGCGTTGAAGGACCACGGGGCATCGGTCAAGCCAAGTGCTGATCGGGTTCGAAAGATCCTTCTCGTGACTGGGACGATGGCCACGGGGGGCATCTCCGCAGTCGTCGCCTCCCAGGCGCGGATTCTGCACGACGCTGGCTTCCTCGTGACCATCGTCGCCAAAGTGGCAGGTGCAGCCTCGGTGGAGCTGCCGGACGGAGTTCTGTTCGTCGAGATGACATCGCACGGCCCCTCCCTTCGCCTGGCGGAGTGGGCGCTCATCATCGACGAGCACAACCCTGATGCGGTGATCGACCACCACGTCTTGTACGGGCGAGACTGGGCCGATTTCGCCCTCCTCTCGCGCGCCGCGGGGGTTCCGACCGTCGGGTGGATCCACAACTTCGCTGCACGCCCCCTATACGACGGTAATAACCAGCTGAGCCGCCTCGAACGGCACCTTTCGGTGCTGCAATCCGTGATCGTGCTGTCCCCGTTGGACGTCGCCTACTGGAAGCTTCGAGGCATCCGTAACGTTGCCTACATTCCCAACCCGCCCTCACCGCTCCTTCTGGACGCCCGTCGCACGCTCATCGATAAGTCGCCGCCTGTTACACACATCGAGCTTGTGTGGTGGGGCCGCTTGGAGCAGCGAACCAAGAACGTGCTCGGTCTCCTCGACGTCGCCGAATCACTCAAACGCGCGAGCGTGCCCTTCCGGCTCACGATTATCGGCCCGGACTGGACCGGCATGAGCGCGCGTCGGCTGAACTCCGAAGCAAGACGCCGGTCATTGCGGGATCACGTACGAGCAGTCGGGCCGCTCCACGGCCACGCTCTCGTTGCCGCGATCGATGCCGCACATGTCCTCATCAACACCAGCGTCATCGAGGGATATCCGCTCACGCTCCTCGAGGCACAATCCCGTGGCCTCCCCGTGATCATGTACGAACTCCCCTGGCTGGCCATCACGCAGAACAACGCAGGGATCGTCGCGGTACCGCAGGGTGATCCAGCGGCGGCCGCGGCGGCGCTCCGGCGCATCTTCAAGGAACCGGAGTACTACCGAGTGCTCTCGCTCGGTTCAGTGGACGCTGCAAACGAGGCACGAGCGCACGACTTCGCCATGTTGTATCGGCAAGTCCTGTCCGATTCTCTTCCTCGGATGTTCTCTCCTGAGCCGACCCTGGATGACGCCCGAAGATTGCTCGGCCACATGGTCTCGTTCGCGGAACGAGCGAGCACCGCGCAGGTTAAAGGCGCACCCGTGCACGCGACTCCTTCGAGGAAGCTTGGACGTGCCGGTCGGGTCGCGTTGATTGCTGTGCGACCAATCGGCCGGGCAGTCCTCAAGCGATTCCCTCAACTACATCTGAGGGTCCACCGGCTCAAGAAACGGCTCGGCAGTGCGTAACTAAGAGGAGGCACGAGGCGATTCCTCGATGCGGCCGCTGATCGATCCTCCGCGACGCATACCCCGCACCATCCGCGGGATGCGGGTCAGTACGCGGCCCACCCGGAAAGACCACCCCGTCTCGATCTGCTTCAGCTCCCGACGGACGCGCGCAAGACGTCGTTCTGCTCGTTCGGAATCACGGCGCGCAATGCGCGCGGTCCGCTCCGCATAGAAGACCGACCATCTCAACAAAAGTGCAGCGTCAACGATCGACGGCTCAGGAGAGAACGTCACAGGTAATTCGCCGTCGATCAACTGCTGGTACAGCGATGCGAAATCGTAGTGGAGAGCCCGGCTCGCGGCTTCGATCGAGCCGCGGGAAAGGACAGAATACCCGGCTGGACTATAAGCGATCGTCTTGAGTGCCTCTGCGACGGCTTGTTTATCACCTTGAGGCACCGCGACAAGTCCGTCGTTGGCATCAGCCATCGCAAGCCAGGGAAGCTCGTACATGACCACCGGGAGTCCGTGGGCCTGCGCCTCGACCAACGTGAGCGGATAACCCTCGATCACACTGGTCGACACGAAGACGTGAGCAGCCCGGATCCTCTGCACCAATGCTTCACCTTGGAGCGACCCCGTCAACGTCAGTCGATGCGCGACACCGAGGCGCTGCGCCTCTCTGCGAAGCTGACGCGCTGTCAAGTCCGCGCTGTCAGGCCCGATGACGGTGAGGTGGAAGTCAACGCCGAGACCATCGAGCCGACGAGCGATCTCGATCAAATCACGCACTTGCTTCGTCGTCTGCTGCAGGCGACCCCACCACGCCAGTTCCAATCTCGAACCCTCCTCAAGAGCCTTCGGCACAGCACCCTGGGTTGAGATCGATTGCAACAGCGGATTGGGTAGGTAGACGACGTTGTTCACTCCCTGGGTCTTCCAGAACGTGACGTCGGGGTAGGAAAGCACCACGGCGGTCTCGAGATAGGGGAGGTGACGTCGAAGGAACGAAATGCGGTCGGTAGCGTCGACCATCGCTCGGAGGGCGAAGTTATGCAGCCACCCGATCGTACGCACTCCCATAGAGCGCGCCACCAGGACCAGTAGCGGCCAGCGCGTGTTGTACAGGACATGGTGATCGATGATGACGTCGATGTCGCGTGCACGGATCAGGTCGCTCCAGGAAGCGATTCTGTCGGAGTCGGTGCGCCCTGAGACCTGCACGATTTCAACGTCCGCCGGCACCTCGTACACGGACCGTGGCGGTCCGAATGTAGCCACCGTCACGTTGAAGCCGGCTTTCACGAGGAGATGCGCCTGAGCGACGAGCACGCCCTGAACTCCGCCCGTGCCCAGCTTGCCTGTCGTGAGCAGGACATTCTTCGCCGGTCGCTCGAGAACAGGAGTCTCGAGCACGTGCGTGGCCAGTAGATCGACGGCGTCCGGACGGAAAACCGCGGCGGCACGGAGAAGCTCGATATCGTTTTGAACACGATCACGAAGCATCTCGATGCAGCGGTCCTGCAGGTCGCCACTCGTGTTGGAGACCACGTACCCGAGTATGTTTCCCACGATTGAGCGCCGCGCTGACTCGTAGCTCACCGCCAGCATCGGCCGTTCCGCTGCCTGCTCGTACACTCGATCAGCAACGAAATTGATGGAGTCGACTGCACTCAGGTAGAAAGCGAATTGCTCAAGGTCGGACACCCCGTGGCCACTAGTGCCGCGACGGAAATAGTAGAGATACAGACGCTCGGAGGTCGAGACATACTTCTTGGCGGCCATGAGAGCCAAGAACGTGATCGGGATGTCATTCGCCCGGTAGAAGCGGGCTTCGGACGAAACGCCCGCATAGGCCTGTGCGAGGAGATCGGTGCGCCAAAGGTATCGCCATAAGTGCCCCTGCGCCGTGAGGTCGGGCGGAAAGAGCGACGGGATGATCCCATCCCCCTCGAGCGTCGCACGAAGAGGCTGCAGAGAGCGCTCGAACCGGGGCGCGGCGATCCCGTCATCGCTCCTCACCTCAACGCCGAATCCCACGACGTCTGCCGCTGTCGTCTCTGCCCGGTCCAGCGCAATCTCGACCGCGCGCGGGTGGAGCTCGTCATCGCCATCCAGGAACATCACGAATTGCGACGACGCTGCTTCAACGCCGAGTTTGCGAGCCTGGAACGCCGACTGATTGACCTGCTGTTTGATGAGTCGAACACGGGAGTCCGATGCGGCGATCGCCTCGACGATCGCGCAGGTCGTGTCCGTGGAGGCGTCGTCAATGCAAATGACCTCGATGTCAGATCGTGACTGGGCGAGGCAGCTCATGATCGCGCGCTCCACCCATGCCTCGTCGTTGAAGGCCGGTATAATCACTGTCGCGGCTGGCACCCCGAGAGTCTATCCACTACTCCGACGTGGGCATCGAAGTCCGTTGAGGCCGGCTCTTACGGAATGGAGCAGCCCTCTTTCATTCCCGTCGAAGATCTACTCGATTCGCGACCGTCCGAAGGGAGCATCTCCCGCTGGGTAAGCTGCAGGCATGGGGACCAAGCACGATCTCGGCGACTCCCGGGGCGACATCATTCTGGATCTCGATGGAGGCGTTCTTCATTGCGCGCTCTCCGACCATGTGACCGAGGGCAAGGACGTCGTGTGGACCTTGCACCGCGGGGACTTCGACCCGCGCCGCGCCTCGAAGCCCGTTGCCGGCGGTAGGAAGTGGCGTGTACGACTTCCCGACGCCACGAGTGGGTTCTCCGTCCGCGCCAGCATCAACGGTGTGACATACGAGAGTCGCTGGATCCAGCACTACAGCGCGGCTTCCATCAAGCAGTACAGGGAGTGGCGCAAGAACTTGACGGCTCGCGCGGTCCCCCATCCTCCTCGCATACCGCTGTACGGCTACGAAGCCCCATTCGAGAGCATCGCGTTCGTCTGTCACAGCGGCGAGGAGTCACTCTCCGGCCTCGCTCAGTTCGTTGAAGACAATGGGCTCCTCCTGGAGGAGCATGCCGGTGTCCACTGGCCACGTCTCAGCGTGATCAGCAGGAATGGTTCCAGGGTTGACGGGACAGGAACGCGCTACCTCTTCAGCGGCATCACTCGCGACGCGGACCGGCTTCTGTTCGGGGCTGATGACGTCCATGCGCACGTTACCGACGTCCGCAATCTTCGCGATCAGATCGGTGAGTTCCATCTGCTCACTTGGAACTCAGAAGAGATCTCGTTCGGCCATGACTATATCGGTCAGGCCCACTTGTTCTATTTCGAAGGCAACGGCATTCTGGT
Organism: Microbacterium caowuchunii; assembly: GCF_008727755.1. Taxonomy (NCBI): domain Bacteria; kingdom Bacillati; phylum Actinomycetota; class Actinomycetes; order Micrococcales; family Microbacteriaceae; genus Microbacterium; species Microbacterium caowuchunii. The sequence goes on along the minus strand of NZ_CP044231.1, from coordinate 470,307 downwards.
GGCGGCCAACGGCCTACACCTGCTCGCCCTCACTGTGCGGGCACTCGGAATCAAGCTCCGAATCGATTCCGACGCAGCCAAGGTCAAATTCTTCTCCACCTCTTATCCTTTCGAGACGGAGCAGGGAACGAGTACTGATTTCGTGGGTGTCCAGCGCGTCTCGGTTTACGAGGAGCTACGCATCGCGAGCACCGGGAGACAGGAACAGAAGACAGAGCTCTGGCACGATAATTCGGACGGAGATTTTTCGGAGGAGTTCTACGAGCGAGAACTGGAGCAGGCGAAAAAGGACGTCATCGACAATGTGCGGATCGCCCTCGCCCATCCGCGCTTCGAGAACGTGATAGTCGAGCTCTCGGCGGGCCTGGACACCCGGATAATTTACAGCGCGCTCACAAACTTGCCTACGTCCGACAAGGTTCGGATCGCGACCCGCCGAGGGTCAGAGGAGCGAACCGCCGCGGCGATCAACAATCTCTATGCCTTCCCCTGGGATGACCTGCCGAAGACTTCGTCATTCCCCGAGTCACAGACACTTGGCGGCCTTCCGGCGACGTCGCACTCAGTGTTCATGGATGGCTACTACATCGAGGCGATGTTCAAGCTCCGCACGAATTACGATCGTCCGACCCTCATTCTGACGGGCCATGGAGGTGAAGCGTTCTCCCGGGTGATGAGCATAGAGGGCTACTACGCCCGCAATTACTCCGGCGAGATCCAGCGAGCGCCTGAAGATGTCGGCGAAGTGCTCGACAACGTGATCCGATACATAGGTAACCACCAGGTGTGGCTCGCGGCGGGTGAGGAACACTTCCCAGGCACGCTACGTGAGATGCTGGGGGAGTCGCCTTCGGCACACCTCGCAAAGCAATTCTCGGACCTGTACGTGAGCCAGCGGAATCCATTCGTCGGCGGCTCTGTATTCCGGGGCGCGATGTCCGCGCCCCAGTGGCGCCCGTTGCAGAGCAAGGCGCTCTTCCGCCTGAAGTCCCGATGGTTTCAGCACGAGCAGGACTTCCGACTTCAGTTCGATCTGATCCGCGGATTGAATCCCCTGGTCAGCGAGGTTCCATATCTCAAGGATGTCGAAGTTGCGCGCAAGGCTCAGACATTCGCTTATCGGCCGCCCTTCAGTCTTAACTCGGCTATCGACTTCGACGACAGTGTCGACAGCCTCGCAGCTGCAAGACAGACTGCTGCCCGAGAAGCAACTTGGCTGCCCAGCCGAGAGGAAATCGAATCGACGAAGTCGAGTATTCGAGAGTATGAAGAGAGCGAGACCAGCTTCCTGAATCCGCTTGCCTTCATCCTGCTGCATGCGCCCGAATTTGAGGATATGGGCATGCCACTCTTCGTTTACATCGATCGAGTCATGAAAAGAACGAATCCGCGGGCGTTCTCGAAACGTCACAATATCCGAAACAAGCTGCACATCCTGATGCAAGAGGTCCTACTCACCGTTTGAGGCGCGGCGCCACGGGGCGGGAAGCTGAGGGAAGGGCGGAAAACACCATCGCTCGCCGTGGTGATCCGAGCGAGTGATCCTCAGCCATCGACGTATACCGCGGCTGATACATGATCTCTCACGAGGACTCTCGCACCACACGCATGACATGCAAACGCTACCCGCGGCGTTTGAGGCCCATCGAGCTCGAGGCTGGGACCACGAGCGTGCGCGCCCTGGCCAGGCCGCCTCGAGCGCCCCGTCAGCCACCCGCTTCCAACTCGAACAGTGTGGTCACCTACCAGGCTAGATTGAAAATATGCGATTGTGGACCGACCCACCACACCGCTCCCCCCGCCCCACCCGCACCTTCGTCTCCTTGACGGGTCCGCCCAGCAACATCGGGGATGCGCTGATCCGACGTGCGCAGCTCGAGTGGGCGCGGGGCACCTCCGACGAGCTCGTCGTCTATGTGGGTGACGCACCGGACGCCTGGCTGGCACAGGTGGGCGCTCCCGAGGACGCGACTGTACTCCGGTCGAAACAGAGCGTGCGGCGATGGTTGTGGATGCTGGCCACCTCGCCGCGGCGACCGGTGCTCGTGTTCGAGGCGGGGGAGGTACCTCTCGACCGCGGCAACACGTTGCGCGAACTGGTGTTCCTGGCCGAGACCCTGATGGTCCGCCTCAAGCGCGGAGTCGTTGTTCGCCCGCCGCGCGGGATCCGCGCGCCCACCAACCCCGCCGTGTGGCTTCACGCCCGCGCCGCACAGCTATCGCAGTTCGCGCTGTGGCGAGATGCCGCCAGTGCCCGGACGGTCGGCGGCAACCGCATCGTGCCGGACATCGGCTTTGCCGCGGGCGTGCGGCCGGGGAACCCATGGGAAGACCGGGACGAACTGATCGTGAGTCTGCGCGGCACGCGCCCGCATCCAGGGACGGTTTGGATCGATGCCATCCGGACAACGGCCGAGGCCGAAGGACTTCGTATCCGCACCGTCGTGCAGGTTCGTGAAGACGAGGAGCGCGCCCGGAAGCTCGCCGAGCAACTGGGCGGCGTGTTCGAGGCGTGGGGCGACACTGATGCCGTCGTTCAGGAGGAGCAGTTGCGCGAGCGGTACGCCGGTGCGCGACTCGTCATTAGCGACCGGATGCATGTGCTGATCCTGGCCGCATTGAGCGGCGCGGTGCCGGTGGAGCTGGTTCCGCATCCCACCCGGAAGATCGCAGAGGCGTTCGCGACGGTCGGGCTGCGAGACATCTCCGTCGACGCGGCATCGCATGATGCGAACAGCATGGTCGGACTGCTCCGTACCCAGCTCGGGCGGGCGGCGGAAGTCCGTCTCCGCGTGCGGCAAGCGGAGCAGAGGCTGGCCGCTACCGAAGCCGAGGTCCGCGCGACGATAAAGGCAGCACGAGCCTGATGCGCCGCATCCTCTTCCTCGCCCACTCCCATGCGTTCGGGGCGTTCCGCGTCGGCAGCCATCACTACGCACGCACCCTCGCCCGAGCCGGGGCCGACGTCGTGCATCTCTCGACGCCGATCTCGCTCGCGCACCGAGTGGCCGGGCGTGTGAGTGCCGATGCCGCGTCCTCGGTGCCCCGCGGTGCTCACCGCGACGCGGACGGCGTCACGCACCTCGTGCCGCGCACCGCGCTACCCCGCCCGTACGGCCGGTTCCGCGTCGTGCGCGAACTGACCCGCCAGGGCATCGGTCTCGAGTTCGACGCGGTGCTGATCGACCAGCCCCTGCTGTGGGACGAATCGGTACGCACCCTCTCGCGCCGGCTCGTGTACCGCCCGACCGATCTGTACCCGGCCGGGGTGAAGACGCGGTTGCAGCAGCGTATCCTGACAGCCGCCGACGGCGTCGTCGCCACCTCCTCGGAGGTGCTGCGTGGGCTCGGACCGCTCGACGTTCCTGCGCTCGTGCTGGGCAACGGGGTGGATGCGGCGCGGTTCGCGCCCCCGGCGGACGTCAACGCCGACCGGCCCCCGGTCTGCGTCTACGTCGGCGCGCTCGACGCACGCTTCGACTGGCAACAGGTGGATGCCTGGGCACGCGCTCACCCGGACGTCCGTTTCGCCGTCGCGGGCCCGTCTGCGCCGCCGCCGATTTCGCTGCCCAGCAACGTCGATCTGCTGGGACCCGTCCCCTACCCCGCGCTCCCCGCTCTGCTGCAGGGCGCGCGCGTCGGGCTGCTGCCCCTCTCGGACGACCCGCTGAACGCCGGACGCAGTCCCATGAAGCTCTACGAATACCTCGGCGCAGGTCTGGCCACGGTGGCACGCGAGACGCCCGTCATCCGCCCCGACGACGGTGCGGGCCTGTACACCTATCGTGATCGCGAAGGCGCGGACGCGGTCCTGCGCCGCGCGCTCGCCCATGCCTCGCCGAACGTCGCGGGCGTGCAACGCGCCGCATCCGAGTCGTGGCAGGCGAAGACGGACGACCTCACGGCGTTCCTCGGGTCCCTGCCACCCGCCTGATCCCGCACCCCATCCGGGCGCCTGGGGTCAGCCGAGCGCCTCCTCCAGCACATCGGAGACGACCGCTGCAGTGCGGCTCCAGTCGTGCGCACCCGACGGCGGTTCCACTCGGCGGCCGGCATCGACGGCGGCCGTGACCGCGGCAGCCCACTCCGTGGCGTCCCGAGGGGAGCTCACCCCCCACCCGCGATCTCCGACCACCTCCGCGACGGCCTCGCAGCCACGCCAGTGGATCACCGGTACCCCGCACGCGATCGACTCCAGCGCGGGCAGACCGAACCCCTCGTCGAGCGACGGCATGACTGTCGCGGATGCGCCTCGGTACACCTCCGCCAGCCTCGCGTCGCCGATACCGTGAAGCCACTCGACCTGACCGCCGACACCGAGCGCCGCAGCGCGGGCGCTCGCGGCCTCCACTTCTCGTCCGGGAAGCACGGCCCGCAGCCGCACACCGGGCGCCATCGCCAGCGCGCGCAGCACGACGTCGAGGTTCTTATGCCGCCGGATGTTCCCGACGAACACGACATAGGGATCCAGCGCAGAGTCCGCCGGGCCGTCGGTGTGGAACGCCCCGGAACAGCCGTTGCCGGCATTGACCACCCGCACCGCATCGTCGCGCACCCACTCCCGGATGTCACGAGCCGAGGTCTCGGAAACCGTGATCACGACTCCGGCGTTGCGCACCGTGTGCCGCACGGGGCCTTCGTAGTACGCCGCGAACTTCATGCGCGTCGACCACGGTGAGCGCAACTGGATCAGATCGTGGATCGTCAGCACCATGCGTGGAGCCCGCAGGAGCGGGCCATAGCCAGGCGAGTACACGAGCGCGTTCGGGTCGAGGGGCGGCAGCCTGCGGAAGGAGTCGAGCGGCGAATGCGGGCTGCCGTCGAGTCCCAGCGACCGCCAGCGCGGACCCAGACGCGAGAGCACTTCCCTGGCGTAGCGACCGATGCCATGCGCCCCCCGGTAGCGGTCATCGGCGTACAGCGTGGTCACCGACGAGGACCTTCCGATGCTGCCGGAGCGGTCGCGCGCGCGGCCCCTGTCACACCCGCCACCCAGTCCGCCACGCGGTCGATGAAGACCGGAGTGTCGAACTCGAACGCGCGCGTAACGCATGCCTCCGGGTCCGCGCTGATCGCTTTCTCCACGGCGACCTTCAGCTCTGCGCGCGTCCATTCGTGCACGAGGGCACCGGTCACTCCGTCGATGACTGTCTCCGCCGTCCCGCCGGCGGCACTGGCCACGACGGGGGTGCCGGTCGCCATGGCTTCCACGGGCATGATGCCGAAGTCCTCGATAGCGGGGAACACCAGGGCGAGAGACCGTCGGTAGAGCTCCGCGAGCACGCTCGCCGACGGATCGGTGACGAAGACGATCTGCTCGCTGTGGCGCTCGGCGATCGCGCGCAGACGCGGTTCGTCGGGGCCGCTCCCCGCCAGGACGACGGGTAGGCCGGAGGCTCGACCTGCTTCGATGACCCGATCGAGACGCTTGTATGGAACGAACCGTGAAACGCCCAGCAGGAACTCCGGCGGCAACGCCGCCAGCGTCCTACGGTCGCGCGTTGTGGTGAGTTCGGTCGGGGCAGCCGCATACGCAGCCACGTCGACCGGCGGATGGATGACGACCGACTCCCGTTCCCAGGTGCGCGCGATGCGCTGCGCGATGAACGCACTGTTGGCGGCGATGGCGACGGGTTCCTGAGCGCGCTTGCGGTCCACGGACTTCAGGAGCGCTGACACGGCACGCGCGCCCAGACGATCCCCCCGGCCGTCCAGTTCGGGGATCCAGACGTACCGTGCCGGAGTATGCGCATATACGAGCTTCGGCGCGTCCCGAGCGAGACCGCCGAATCGCGCATGATGGGCGAAGAGATGCGAACTGCAGAGCACCCAGTCCGCGTCGGTCCTCGGCAGATGACGCCACGCCAGAGGCATGAAAGGCACGGCCGCGGCCTTGCTCCTACGCAGCGGTGTCTTCGCCAGCAGTGTCTGACGTACGTCCTGGAACCTTCCGTCGCTGTCGTTCCACAGGCAGAACCGCTCTGCGTCGGGGAACACGCGGCTCAGCACCTCGAAGACGTTCTCGGAACCGCCATGCCGAGAGAGCCACTCGTGGACTAGGACACCGGGCACTGTGCACTTCCCTTCGAGGACATCAGCGGGCTGCCGCCCGGTCGAACCAGAGCGCACGATCGATGATCTGCCGATCACGCGCGGAAACCGCGGCACGCACCGCCGCCGCAGCAGCGATGCCGACACACCCGCCGATCGTGTTGGCGACCACGTCGAGCGTCGATGCGTGGCGCTCAGCGAGCACGAGCGCCTGCAGGATCTCGATGACGACGGAGAACCCCGCGATGAGGAGAGCTGCTGACCACATGCCTCGGCGCGGGAGTGCCAGGGCCACCAGGAATCCCAGCGGCAGGAACATGGCCATGTTCGCGGTGAACTCGAGCGCGGAGTAACCGAACCATTCCGGAAAGCCCACGCGGTGCAGTACCTCGACGATCTTGCCGACCGAGGACTCGTAGCCTCGGTTGAGTGGGGTGGGCCACATCGTGGCCGTCAGCACGACTCCGGCATATGCCAGAAGACCCCCGAGCGCTATCCATAGTCGTGCGCGGGGCGGGGGCGGCGGTGACGCCTCCCGCGGCATGTCCGCATCCGCCACGAAGTCCGTATCCACAGTGCGCGCCCCCCAGCGTTCCTCTTCATCGATGCTAACCCCGCCCCTCCTCCGCTTCGGACCGAGAACGTGAAACGCCATGACCCGAGACGGCAGCCGCCCCGCGCAAGCGACAGCGGAAACGACGAAGGGGCCGGACCCTCTCGGGTCCGGCCCCTTCGTTCCAGCAAGTGGATTACTTGAGGATCTTCGTGACCGTGCCGGCGCCGACGGTGCGGCCACCCTCACGGATCGCGTAGCCGAGGCCCTCTTCCATGGCGATCGGCTGGATGAGCTCGACCGTCATGTCCGTGGTGTCGCCGGGCATGAGGAACGGCTTGTCCTTGTCACGCACCGGGTCGGGCACGAAACCCCCCGGATCGCTCCGGGGGGTTTCGGTCACCTCAGTTCTGCTGGCGCCGCCGGCGCCGCATCACCAGCAGCAGGATGCCACCGATCAGGGTCGCCATCCCGAATCCTGCCAGGGCGATCGGCAGGGTGCCGCCGGTACCGGCGAGCCCGGGTCCGGGCGCCGGAGCCGGAGGCACGACGCCCGCGACGGCGCAGCCGGTGTCGACGACCACGCCACCGGGGTGGGTGGCTGCAGCGGTGTTGAAGAACCCGCCGCCGCCATCCTCGGTGCACACCAGAGCGGTGGCCGGCAGCGAGTTCTGCGTCGACGCGGCATCCACCCGGTAGGTGTAGGTGTCCACGCCTCCCGCCTCGATCTCCACGTCGGCGACGTTGGGCGACCCGACCCAGCCCTGCGCGAGGATCGTGAATGCGGGGTCGAACTGCGGCGCGTCGGTCAGGGTGTAGGTCGTCGGCTGCAGCCCCGGGTTCGTGACGGTCACGACGTAGTCGATGCGCCACCGTCCCTCTCCGAGCTCGCTCACCGTGCCGTCGGACTTCTCCAGCTGCACCGGCACCACGACCAGTCCGCTGCAGTCCTCATCCGACGACTCGAACGCGCCGTTGTCCACTCGCGCGGTGTTCCAGACGCCGCCCTCCTCAGACGTCTCTGCGCAGGTGAGCGCATCGGGATCGGCATTCACGACGCTCACCTGACCGGTCACGGTGTAGGTGTGGGTCGCCCCATCGGGAAGCAGGCCCGTCGCCGCCGTCGGCTGCTGCGCGCCGTCCCAATCGGGGGCGAGCGCTGCGGTGCCTGCACCGGCCGGCTCGACGGTCGGTCCGGTCACCGTCCACGGCGTCACGAGGGCGATCCCGCCGCTGAGCGGCTCGGGACGGTCCTCCAGCGTGTAGGCGACCGTCACACCGCTGGTGTTCGACACCGTCACGGCGTAGGAGACGACCCAGACGCCCGCGCCGAGCGGGGTGGGAGCCTGGGCGGTCTTGGTGACCGTGGGGCCGCCCGGCTCGGCGCAGCCGTCATCCTGGGCGGTGCCGCCGGGGAAGACGACCGTGACGCCGTTGAAGAAGGCTCCGCCCTCGCCGGGTTCGCACGTCAACGACGGGTCCTCGGCGTCGGGGTCGATGGATGCCACGACGCGGAAGGTGTACTCGGCGATCGCTCCCGCCGCGAGGGGGCTGTCCGGCGCAGGCGCGGTGCCCACCCACTCCCCGGAGACCAGGACGATGCCCTCGCCCAGGTCGGGGGTGTCGGTGAGGGTGTAGACCGTCGCGACGGTGTCGCTGGTGTTGGTGACGGTCACGACGTAGTCGATCTGCCACTGGCCGTCGGGCAGCTGCTGCGCGGCCCCGTCGCTCTTGGCGACGGTCACCGGGGCGGTCTCCACGGTCACGCAGCCCTCGGCATCCACCACGATCTCACCGGAGGTGACACCTGCGGTGTTGACGATTCCGCCGCCGGTGGTGGCGCACGGACCCGGGTCCGTCGCTTCGACGGTCGGGCGCAGCACGCCGCTGACGGTGTAGACCAGGGATGCCGCAGGCTGCAGCTCTCCGGTGAACACCGCTGCGGTCTCGCCCGGCGCCGCGGTCGCGGTCGTCGGGGTCGGCGCCTCGCCGACCGCGGCGATGGTCCACGTGTCCCCGTCGAGCTCCCAGCCGCCGGGGACGCTCGGGAGCGTGTCGGTCAGCGCTGCCTGCACCGCCACCGCATCCGGGTTGCTCAGGGTCAGCGTGTACGAGACGTTCCACGAGGCGTCGGGGTTCTGCGTGGCGGGGTCGACGCCGGTCTTCACCAGGGTCGGGAACGCCGGCTCCCCGCAGCCGAACACGGTCTGGTCGTCCTCGCCGGTGGCCGACAGCGTCGCGGAGTTGAGGAATCCGCCCGCCGTGGGCACGCCGGGCGCGGTGTCGCAACGCCAGGCGTCGCCGTCCTGGGTGCCGTCGGCGATCGTCGCTGTCACGGTCACCGTGTAGGTGTGGGTCGCGCGCGCGCCCGGGTCACCGCTGGTCGGCAGCGAGACGTCGGTGGCGAGGGTGGCTGTCCCGGCCGGCAGTGTGAACTCGCCGGAGGCGCCGTCGGGGCCGGTCCAGCTGGCCGCTGTCGCCGTGATCCCATCGCCGTACTGCAGCGCGTCGGCGAGGCTGTAGATGAACGTCGAGGTATCGGAGTTGTTCGTGACCACGATGTCGTAGGAGATGGTCCACGTGCCGTCGGCGTTCTGCACCGGCGAACCGTCCGTCACCTGCTTGTCGATCGTCCCCTCCGCCCGGATCGCCGTGTTGACGATCTCGCACGTGACGTCGAGGCCGAGGCTGAGCCGCACGACTCCGGCCGAGACGAGCGGATAGGCAGCACCGCTGTCGGTCTCGGCGCAGGCCCAGTCACCGGCGGTGTATCCGGATGGCCCGAAGGTCTCCGACAATGCGTAGTCGGCGTCGGCGGCGACCTGCCCGGACACCGCGGCGGTGGTCGCCCCGGTGCGGGTACCTTCGCCCGACAGCAGGGGGTCGCTCTCGCCTGCGACGGCGTTGAGCGTCCATTGCTCGGGCGTGGCCGTGCCGACCCCGTCCAGGTTGTCGACGTTCTTCACGAGCGTGAGCGTCGGGGCGATCGCGGCGTTGGTGAACGTGCAGGTGACGGACTGGCCGTTGGCGACCGTCACGACGGGAGCGTCGCGGGTGACGCCGCCGGTGTCGCACGACAGCGCGGTCCACTCGTAGTCCGCGATCTGGTCGACCTCCGCCAGCGTGTAGCTGCCCGCGGGCACCGACTGGGTCTGGGCGTGGTCGAAGACGAGCGCCTCGCCCGTGGCGGGCTGGGCCGTCAGCCGCTGGTTCCAGTCGGCCGGTACCGCGCTGCCGCCCAGGGTGTTGTCGACGTCCTTGACCAGGGTGAGGGAGCCGGGCACGTCGGTGTTGCCGAACGTGCAGGTGACGTCCTCGGCCAGCCCCAGGGTGAGCGATGGGGTCTCGGGCGAGACCGCGGCGCCGTTGTCGCAGACGAGCGATGTCCAGTCATACCCGGCCGGGCCGCCGGATTCGGCGAGGGTGTACTCAGCGCCGGCCGGGACCGCGACGGCGGTGACGGCGGGCGTGCCGGTGACGCCGCTGAGTGCGGGCCCGCCGGGGGTGCTCGCCGCGAGCGTCCACTCGGTGGGCTCCGCGGTGCCGCCGTTGGCGTTGGTGACGGTCTTCACCAGCGTCAGCGTGGGTGCGACGTCGTCGTTGGTGAAGGAGCAGACGACCTCTTCGCCGTTGGCGACGGTGACGGTGGGCGATTCCAGCGTCGTCGACCCGGTGCTGCAGGTCAGCGCCGTCCACTCGTAGCCCTCCGGGCCACCGGACTCGGCGAGGGTGTACTCACCGGCGGTGACCTGCTGTGACACGTCGTGGTCGAAGGCGATGGCCGTCCCCCCGGCGGGCTGCGCCGTGAGTGCCTGGTTCCAGTCCGCCGGCACGGCGGTGCCCCCGTCGTCGTTGACGACCTGCTTGAGCAGGGTGAGGGTTCCCGGCACGTCGTCGTTGACGAACGTGCAGGTGACCTCTTCGGCGAGCGCCAGGGTCAGGGTGGGGTCGGCCACCGAGGCATCGGCGCCGTTGTCGCACGCGAGCGACGACCAGTCGTAGCCATCCGGTCCGGTCTCGGCGAGCGTGTACTCGCTGTTGGCCGGGACGGTGACCGCGGTGACGGCGGTCGCGCCGGTCGCACCCGACAGGTCGGGTCCGCCCGGGGTCGTCGCCGACAGCGTCCAGTCGGTCGCGGCCGCGGTGCCGCCGTCGTCGTTCACGACGGTCTTCACGAGGGTGAGCGTGGGCGCGATGTCGTCGTTGACGAAGGTGCAGGTGACGTTGTCCCCGTTGGGCACCGTGACCGTCGGGGAGGTCAGGGAGGTCTGGCCCGTGGTGCAGGACAGGCCGGTCAACTCGTAGCCCGCGAGCTGGTCGATCTCGGCGAGGGTGTACGTTCCGCCCGGCACGCCGATCGTCTCGCTGTGGTCGAAGACCAGGGTGTCGCCGGTGGCGGGCTGCGCGGTGAGCCGCTGATTCCAGTCTTCCGGCACGGCCGTGCCCCCGTTGTCGTTGACGATCTCCTTGACCAGGGTGAGACTGCCGGCGAGGTCGGTGTTGCTGAAGGTGCACGTGACGTCCTCGGCGAGACCGAGGGTCAGTGTCGGGCTCTCCGGAGAGATCTCGGCGCCGTTGTCGCACGAGAGCGCGACCCAGTCGTACCCGGTGGGCCCACCGCTCTCGGCGAGCGTGTAGGTCGCGCCCGCCGGGACGGTGACGCCGGTGACGGTCGTCGCTCCCGAGACGCCCGTGAGGTCCGGCCCCCCGGGGGTGGTCGCCGACAGCGTCCAGTCCGTCGCCACGGCCGTCCCGCCCTGGGCGTTCGTGACCTCCTTGACCAGCGTGAGGGTGGGGGCGATGTCGTCGTTGACGAACGTGCAGGTGACGGCCTCGCCCACCTCGAGGGTCAGCGTCGGGCTCGACGGCGACACGGCCGCCCCGTTGTCGCACGTGAGCGACTCCCACGTGTAGCCCTCGGGACCCGTCTCGGCGAGGGTGTACGGGACGCCGCCGAAGACGGGCACCGCGGTCACCGCCTCCGTGCCGGTGACGCCGGTCACCTCGGGCTCACCGGGGCTGGTCGCCGACAGCGTCCAGTCGGTGGCGGCGGCGGTTCCGCCGTCGTTGTTGGTCACCGTCTTGACGAGTGTGAGCGTCGGGGCGACGTCGACGTTGACGAAGCGGTAGGTGTTCGTGCCGAGCGCCGGCACGGTCACCGTTGGGTCCACGGTGACCCACGCCCCCGCCACCAGCTGCTCCAGTGCGAACTGGCGGTACCCGGGGCCGCCGCCGGCTTCGGAGAGCGTGTAGCTCTGGCCGGGCCTGACGGCGAAGGTGTTGTCCGCGGTCGCGCTCGGGGCGCCGGTGACGGTCGTCGGCGTCAGGCCGGACACGCCCTCACCGGGGTCGGCGGTGAGGTCCCAGGCGTCGGCGGTGAGAGTTCCCCCCTCGTCGTTGATCACCTGCTTGAGCAGCACGATCGTGGCGGTCTGGTTCGTCGCCGTGCAGGTGACCTCCTGCCCGAGCGACACGGTGACACCGCCGTCCGCGCCGTCGTAGTCACCGCCGCCCTCCACGACGCAGTCCCAGCTGCCGGTGGCCCCCTCGATCAGCGTGGCCCCCTCCTCGACGGTCTGCACGTACGTGGCCGGCCCGGTCTCGGCGAGCAGGTACCGCACGCCCGGGGTCACCGACGCGGTCGTCCCGCTCACGCCGGTGGGTCCAGGCAGACCTGTCCCCCCGATCGGCGATGAAGTGAGGGTGAATTCATCCGCCGTCGCGTCGCCGTTGGCGATCGATTTCACCAGCGTCAACGTGGTGACGCATGTGACGGTATTGGTGACCGTCACGACGTTCGGGTCGTCCTGCGTGATCACATAGTCGCCGGCTCCGCTGGAGGTGTAAGTACACCCCGACGGCAGGTCCGTGACGTCTTCGCCGATCGCGACCGTGTCGCCCGGTGTGAACTGCGTGTAGGTGGTGCCGAACGTGCGCGGCTCACCGTCGAGCGTAAGGTCGGCGGTGCCCACAGGCTGTTCGCCGTCGTCGTAGGAGACCCCGTCGACGACCCACTGCTTGTCGACGCGCAGTGAGACGGTGGGGGCGGGCGCTCGGTTGTAGACCGTGCAGGTGACGATTCCGCCCTGCTGAGCCGTGGTGGTGAAACCCAAGTCCCCGCTGTCGGTGACGGCGACGGGCGCGCCGGTATTGTCCGCACACGCAGCGTTGGCGCCGCCTTGCGGCACCAGTTCGAACCCTTCCTGCTGGGTCTCGGTGATCGTGACGTCGGCCGTGCCGCCGACGGGGATGTCGCTGGCGGCGAAGCTGACCGCGCCGGTGTCGTTCGTCACGCCGGAGGCCGGCTCGACCGTCACGCCGGCGGTCCCGCTGGTCGCACCGAAGGTCCACCCGGCGGACGGCGTCGCGTCGGCGATGTCGCCGTCGGAGGGGATGACGAGCTTGGTGACGTTGACGGTGCCGGCGCACTCGCCCAGCGCCCGCTCCTCGAGGAACGCCCGCAGATCCTCGTAGTCGTCGACCAGGAAGTAGTCCTGCCCGACGGTGGGTCCTGAGATCGCCTGCAGGTTCTGCTCCTCACCAGCCGATGCCGGTCCGATGCCCACGCCGACCACGCTGGTGCCACGCTCGATCTTGAGCGCGTTGGCGGAGAACACGGCGTTCTCCATCTCGACGATGCGGGTGCGGTTGCCAGGGCCGGACGGCGCGCCGGTTCCCGGAGGACCGTAGAAGGTCGGACTGCCGTCGGTGAGCACGAGCACCACGTCGAGCTGGTCGGCCAGACTTGCCTGCGTGACCGACCAGAGGCCCTGATCCCAGTTGGTTCCCTGCTCCCACCCGCCGGTGTCGACGACGGTGAGGCTGTTGACCTTGTCGCGCACCGTAGCGGCTCCTGCCGGCGTGGACACCGGTGTGAGTGGCAGGTTGGTGTTCGTCGCGCCGAAGGCCGGCGCACCGCCCGCGAAGGTCCAGACGCCGATCGAGGACGGCGTGCCCTCGAGCGTGTCGACGAAGCCTGCGGCTGCGTCGCGCAGGTCCTGCTGCGATGACTGCAGTGAGTTGGAGAGATCGACGAGAAGTCCCACCCGCAATCCGCATGTCTGGGCCACCTGCGGGTTCTCCGCGGCGTTCGCCCACTGAGTGCCGCGCGCCAGATTGTTGTTGTTCCCCGTGACCTGCTGCGGGTAGGCCACCCTCTCGCCGGGGGGAATGACCGCGGTGCGCAGCCGGTAGGGCTGCTGCGTGATCGTCGTCGCGCCGACGTCGAAGCTGTCGATGATGCGATAGCCCGGGGGCGCCGCCGTCTCGATGATCCAATACTGGGCGCCCGGGGCCACCGTCACCTCGCAGAGTCCGTCCGCGCCGGTCTCGCAGGTCCCCACGAGGTTGGCCGGGTCGGTGTCCGGCTCGGTCTCCGTCCCGCCGCTGTAGACCGAGAACGTCGCCCCTGCCAGCGGCGCGACGCTCTGAGCGCCGGTGCGCTCGCCGCCCTTGCTCAGCACGAGCGTGCCCGGCGCGGTGGAGGTGTGCGTGAAGGTGCACGAGGCGACGAGCGATTGGTTCCCCGTGCCGATGTACTGCACCAGCGCCTCGGCCTGGGTGAACTGCAGGCGGGTGCCTCCGCTGGTGTCGTTGAGGAAGCAGCTGAGCGTCGTGGTGTAGTCGTCGGTGACGCCGGGGGTGCCGATGGCCTCCAGCGTGTACGAGCCGGGCTTGGCGACACGGCGCGACTGCCCGCTGGTGAAGTCGTACCAGTCGTCGGTGCCGACGATGTTGGCGCGCAACTCCCAGTCGGCCGGGGTCGCGGAGCCCCCCTGCACGACGTTCACGATGTTCAGCGTGCCGCAGACGGAGTTACCCCCCACGCAGTCGCTCACGGCCGCCAGCGGCGACACGACGCCGGGCTCCTCCGCGGGCGGAGCGGCCACATCGGGATCCGCGGGAGGATCCGTGGCCGGGGGCTCGGTGGCTTCAGGCTCATCCGGCGATGGCTCAGTGGGCGTGGGTTCGCTCGGGGGCGCCGAGGGCGACGGGGCATCGTCGCCCTCGGGCGCCTCGACCACGGGGGCCGGGGATGCCGTCGGGTCACCGGGTGCAGCGTCGGGGTCCGCCTGGTCGGCGGCGCGTGCAGCGTCATCGGACGGCGCACCGGGTGCGCTCGTTGCCTCCGGCGCCGGCGGCAGCGTTGCGGCGCCCGCGGTCGTGCCCCCCGTGAACACCAGCGCGGCGATCAGCAACGCCGCCATCGCTGCGCCCCCGCCGCGCCGGGCCACCGTGCGCCGCCGGGTAGGGGTGCTGCCGCGGCGCGTCATCCGGCCGACTCGATTGCGTGCACGCTGCTCATCTCCACACCCTCGTCAGGTTGGGTCCGCATCCGGGTCGCCCGGATCGGGCCACCCGCGCCGTGCGATCAGCCTCAGGTGTGTTCCCTTCAGCGAACCACCTGCAAACACGCCGGTCGGCAAACGCTAACCCCCGTCGCGGAAGGCGTGAAGTGTCTTTAGTCCCTCCTGCGTACGCCGCCCCGGAGCGGCTCCGCGGTCGAGCCGCGACCCTGTGGCTGCTGCACCCGGACGCACGAAACCCCCCGGATTTCGCCGGGGGGTTTCGGGAAGGAACTCGAGAGAGTTACTTGAGGATCTTCGTGACCGTGCCGGCGCCGACGGTGCGGCCACCCTCACGGATCGCGTAGCCGAGGCCCTCTTCCATGGCGATGGGCTGGATGAGCTCCACCGTCATGTCCGTGGTGTCGCCGGGCATGACCATCTCGGTGCCCTCGGGCAGCGAGATGACGCCGGTGACGTCCGTGGTGCGGAAGTAGAACTGCGGGCGGTAGTTCGTGTAGAACGGGTTGTGACGGCCACCCTCCTCCTTGGACAGGATGTACGCCGTGCCCTCGAAGTTGGTGTGGGGCGTAACCGAACCCGGCTTCACGACGACCTGGCCGCGCTCGACGTCGTCACGCTTGAGACCGCGGAGCAGGAGACCGCAGTTCTCGCCGGCCCATGCCTCGTCGAGCTGCTTGTGGAACATCTCGATACCGGTGACCGTGGTCTTCTGCGTCGGGCGGATGCCGACGATCTCGACCTCGGAGTTGATCGCGAGCGTGCCACGCTCGGCGCGGCCGGTGACGACCGTGCCACGACCGGTGATCGTGAAGACGTCCTCGATCGGCATGAGGAACGGCTTGTCCTTGTCGCGCACCGGGTCCGGGATGGACTCGTCAGCGGCGTCCATGAGGTCGAGGATCGACTGGACCCACTTCTCGTCACCCTCGAGAGCCTTCAGACCCGAGACGCGGACGACCGGAGCGTCGTCGCCGGGGAAGCCCTGGCTGGACAGCAGCTCGCGGACCTCGAGCTCGACGAGCTCCAGGATCTCCTCGTCGTCGACCATGTCGGACTTGTTCAGCGCGACCATCAGGTACGGCACGCCGACCTGCTTGGCGAGCAGAACGTGCTCACGCGTCTGAGCCATCGGGCCGTCGGTGGCTGCGACCACGAGGATCGCGCCGTCCATCTGAGCGGCACCGGTGATCATGTTCTTGATGTAGTCAGCGTGACCCGGGGCGTCGACGTGAGCGTAGTGACGCTTCGGGGTCTCGTACTCGACGTGCGAGATGTTGATCGTGATACCGCGCTGACGCTCTTCGGGAGCCGAGTCGATCGACGCGAAGTCACGCTGCACGTTGGTGGCCGACGGGTACTTGTCGGCGAGCACCTTCGAGATTGCGGCGGTGAGCGTGGTCTTGCCGTGGTCGACGTGACCGATCGTTCCGATGTTCACGTGCGGCTTGGTCCGCTCGAATTTGGCCTTAGCCACGGGGTCCTCCTAGGACATTCGTGTAGATCGCTCGGGCGCTGGATTGCGTCCGGTTCTCTACGGGGATTGATTCTCAGCTTAGTGGAGAGAAGTGTGGTGATTCTGTGTGAAGTTGTGGTCCGGCCCCCCGACGGGCGAGGGGCCGGAAATCGGGTTACTCGCCCTTGTTCTTCTGGATGATCTCGTCGGCGACCGCGCGGGGCACCTCGGCGTAGCTGTCGAACTCCATGGAGTAGACGGCACGACCGGAGGTCTTCGACCGCAGGTCACCGATGTAACCGAACATCTCCGACAGCGGGACGTTGGCGCGGACGACCTTGACGCCGGCCGCATCCTCCATCGACTGGATCTGGCCACGACGCGAGTTCAGGTCACCGATCACGTCGCCCATGTACTCCTCGGGCGTACGGACCTCGACCGCCATGAGCGGCTCGAGGATGACCGGGTTGGCCTTGCGCAGCGCTTCCTTGAAGCCCATGGAACCGGCGATCTTGAACGCCATCTCCGAGGAGTCGACGTCGTGGGATGCACCATCGAGCAGCGTCGCCTTGACGCCCACCATGGGGTAGCCGGCGAGCACGCCGACGTTCATGGCGTCCTGGAAGCCCTGGTTGGTCGGCTCGATGTACTCACGCGGGATGCGTCCACCGGTGACCTTGTTCTCGAACTCGTACGTCTTCTCGGCGCTGAGCTCGAGCGGCTCGATCGCGAACTGGATCTTCGCGAACTGGCCGGAACCACCGGTCTGCTTCTTGTGCGTGTAATCGTGACGCTCGACGGCCTTCTTGATCGTCTCGCGGTACGCGACCTGCGGCTTTCCGACGTTGGCCTCGACGCGGAACTCGCGCTTCATGCGGTCCACGAGGATGTCCAGGTGCAGCTCGCCCATGCCCTTGATGACGGTCTGGCCCGTCTCCGGGTTGAGCTCGGTGCGGAAGGTCGGGTCCTCTTCAGCGAGCTTCTGGATCGCGAGACCCAGCTTCTCCTGGTCGGCCTTCGTCTTCGGCTCGATCGCGACCTCGATGACGGGCTCGGGGAACGTCATCGACTCGAGGACGACCGGCGCGCTGATGTCGGCGAGGGTGTCACCGGTGGTGGTGTCCTTCAGGCCGATGACCGCGTAGATGTTGCCGGCGGTCAGCGAGTCGACCGGGTTCTCCTTGTTGGCGTGCATCTGGAAGATCTTCCCGATGCGCTCCTTCTTGCCCTTGGTCGAGTTGATGACCTGGGAGCCGGAGTCGAGGTGACCGGAGTACACGCGCACGTAGGTCAGACGACCGAAGAACGGGTGCACGGCGACCTTGAACGCGAGGGCCGCGAACGGGTCCTTGGCGTCCGGGTGACGCTCGATGACGATCTCTTCGTCCTTCGGGTCGTGCGCCTCGATCGAGCCCACGTCGAGCGGGTTCGGGAGGTAGTCCACGACCGCGTCCAGCATCGGCTGCACGCCGCGGTTCTTGAAAGCCGAGCCACAGAGCACGGGGTACAGCTCGCCGGCGACGGTGAGCTTGCGGATCGCGCCCTTGATCTCGGCGACGGTGAGCTCCTCGCCACCGAAGTACTTCTCCAGCAGCGCCTCGTCGGTCTCCGCGACGGTCTCCATGAGCTTCTCGCGGTACTCGGCGGCCTTGTCGGCCAGATCCGCGGGGATCTCCTGGACCTCGTACTTGGCGCCCATGGTGACGTCACCCTTGGCATCGCCGGGCCACACGAGGGCACGCATCTCGACGAGGTCGACGACACCGACGAACTCGCTCTCGGAGCCGATCGGGATCTGCAGCACGAGGGGCTTGGCCTTCAGGCGGTTCACGATCGTGTCGACCGTGAAGTAGAAGTCCGCGCCGAGCTTGTCCATCTTGTTGACGAAGCAGATGCGGGGGACGTCGTACTTGTCGGCCTGACGCCACACGGTCTCGGACTGGGGCTCGACGCCCTCCTTGCCGTCGAAGACGGCGACGGCGCCGTCGAGGACGCGGAGCGAGCGCTCCACCTCGACGGTGAAGTCGACGTGACCGGGGGTGTCGATGATGTTGATCTGGTGCTTGTCCCAGAAGCAGGTCACGGCGGCGGACGTGATGGTGATGCCGCGCTCCTGCTCCTGCTCCATCCAGTCGGTCGTGGCCGCACCGTCGTGCGTCTCGCCGATCTTGTGGTTGACGCCCGTGTAGAACAGGATGCGCTCGGTCGTCGTCGTCTTGCCGGCATCGATGTGCGCCATGATGCCGATGTTGCGGACCTTGTTGAGGTCGGTGAGCACTTCTTGTGCCACGGGCTGTTCCTTACGTGTGGTTCGGGAAAACGTGGGTGCGTCGGCCCCGGTGCGGATGCACACGGGGCCGACGCGCCGCTGCTACCAGCGGTAGTGCGCGAAGGCGCGGTTCGACTCGGCCATCTTGTGGGTGTCCTCGCGGCGCTTGACCGCGGCCCCCAGACCGTTCGAGGCGTCGAGGATCTCGTTCTGCAGGCGCTCGGTCATCGTCTTCTCACGACGACCCTTCGCGTAGCTCACGAGCCAGCGCAGCGCGAGCGTGTTCGCGCGGTGCGGCTTGACCTCGACCGGAACCTGGTAGGTCGAGCCACCGACGCGGCGGCTCTTGACCTCGAGGGTGGGACGGACGTTGTCGAGCGCCTTCTTCAGCGTCGCGACGGCGTCCTGGCTGTTCTTCGCCTCGACGCCGCGGAGGGCGTCGTAGACGATCGACTCGGCGAGCGACTTCTTGCCGTCGACGAGGATCTTGTTGACCAGCTGGGTGACGATGGGAGCACCGTACACGGGGTCGTTGACAACGGGGCGCTTCGGGGCGGGACCCTTACGAGGCATCTTCCTTAACCCTTCTTCGCGCCGTAGCGGCTACGGGCCTGCTTGCGGTTCTTGACGGCCTGGGTGTCCAGGGCGCCGCGGACGATCTTGTAACGGACACCCGGAAGGTCCTTCACACGACCGCCGCGCACGAGCACCAGCGAGTGCTCCTGCAGGTTGTGACCCTCACCCGGGATGTAGGCCGTGACCTCGGTACCGTTACGGAGCTTCACACGGGCGACCTTGCGCATCGCCGAGTTCGGCTTCTTGGGCGTGGTCGTGTACACGCGGGTGCAGACACCCGCCTGCTGAGGGTTCGACTTAAGGGCGGGCGCCTTGGTCTTGGTGACCTTCGGCGAGCGGCCCTTGCGAACCAACTGCTGAATGGTTGGCACGTTCTCTCCTTGATAGTGCTGCACGGTGACAGCGTCGTGGTCTCCCCCGTCCCTGACGGATCCTTTACGATCCGTGTCGGGTCGAGCTCACGCGGACCCACCGAGAGGACAGCCGGACTGGTGCCTCTTTGGGGTGGTGGGTATGCCGTGGGGGTGCCCTGTTCGCAGGACAGTCCCTGAGATGGCGGCTCTGACACCCGTCGCCGTACCGAGGCACGTCGCAAGGCGCGCGAGAGCGCACACCCGATCCATGATACGCGCCCGGGAGGGAACCGGTCAAACGCGGATCAGAGGTCCGTTCGGACGAGACGCAGGACGGCGTCGCCGAGCAGGAAGGTCTCCTGCACCTCGTGAGCCGCCCCGGGGGCGACCTCCACCTCGGCACCATCTTCGACGACCACGACACCGTTGGTCGATCCGAGGTCGGAGACCATCCAGGATTCGGCTTCGCGGCGCAGCAGGGCGTGGGTCTTCGAGACCGTTCGGGTGTCGTCCACCACCAGCACGAGCTGCGCGCCGGGGGCGGCGTGCACCGGCATCGGGCGACGACCGAGCACCGCCGTGTCCCCGCTCAGGTCGAACGTGGTGCCGTCGGGCAGGGCGAGAGCCCACTTGGGGCGACGCCGGGACGCGATGACGGTGTCCTCGTCGAAGTCGCCGACGCCGGGACGGGACGCCGAGACGGATGCGGCCGCGGAGCGGGGCGGTCCCGCGATGGGCGAGCCGACGACGGCGGAGACCTCGCCGGAAGCCTCCGGGAAGGCATCCGGCTCGGCGAGGAACGATCCGCGCAGGACGGGGGGCGGGGCGAACATCGAGGGCGCGTCGTGCGCGTCCGGCGTCTCGACCGGGGCCGCATCCGGCTCCTCCGCCGCGGCCGGGGCGGACACGTCCGGCGACAGCAGAGGCGGAACGACGGCGGGCGGAACGACCATGGGCGGAACGGTCTCGAGCACCGCGGGAGGAGCGGTCTCCGCGGGCGGATCCACCGGCGCGGAGGAGACGGGCCGGGCCCAGTCCGGGATGTCGGCGAGGACCTGCGCCTGGTCGGGCTCCTCGGCCTCCTCGACGATCGCCGGCTGCCACCATGACATGACCGGCGGTGCCGCCGCGGGCTCCGGCATCCGCTCCTCCGCGAACGTGGCTCGCTCCGGCGCCTCGGTCGCGTGCGGGGCCACGGAGGCCGCTGCGCCCTCGGACACGGCGAACGGATCGGCCGTGGCGGGGGACGGGGCGTACGGTTCCGGCCACGACGGAGCGATCGTCGCCACCGGTGCGGTCGGCGGGGCGTCCACCGGGGCGACGGACGCCGCAGGCGGGATCCACGCGGACGGTGAGGGCACGGACCGCCGCGCGCTGAGGAGGTCCTCTCCCCCGTGGCCCCGCTCGAACCGCGCGGAGAAGTCCGACAGATCCTCCTCGCCGCCGCGCGTGGCCGCGCGCAGGGGCAAGGGCTCGACCGGGCGTGCGGCGCCGAAGCCGAGCACACTCGCCCAGACCGGGAACAGCAGCGCCGCCAGCACCGTCATCCCCGCGCCGCATCCGAACGCGGCGCCGATGCGGTGGGCGGCCGTCACGAGCGCCACGAACACGAAGATCGGGCCGAACACGGGGATCAGCATGAGCAGCAGCAGCCAGCCGGACAGTCCGCCGAGCCCGAGGACGACGACCGCGTTGTACACGGGCACCCAGGCCTTCCACCCGGCGATGCCGAGCTTGCCGAAGACCGCCCCGAGGGCCAGCGCCGTCCACACGTAGACCGCCAGCCCGACGAGCGTGGTGGGGAGCAGGACGACCAGAAGATTCCAGCCGGTGAAGGTGTCGGTCATAGGTGCCTCAGAGGGTCGGGCCGTCGAAGTCGCGAGGATCGAACGGAGCGTCGAGCGATCGGGTCAACTCTTCCAGCATGGCGGCGATCTGCGGCTCCACATACTGCGTGACCGCTGCCTGGATGCGGATGCGGTGGTGCAGGAGGATGGCGCAGACCTCCCGTCCGACCATATTGGCGTAGTCGTCCGCGAGTCCGACCTCCTGCCGCAACGCGGCCTTCGCCTCGTCGCTGAGCGGGGGGAGGGCAGGGACGCTCGAGTCCAGATCCGCGGCGAGTCCGGAGATGGTGAACAGGAAGGGGGCTCCCGGCCGGGGCTCCGGGTCCAACGGCAGTCCGTCGAACTCCGGCTCCAGGCCCTCGGCGGGCCGGTAGGACCGGGCGCGATTGCGCGCCGCCTGCTGATCGAGCTCCGCCTGCAGCAGCGGGAGGTTCCGCGCCGTGTAGTCGGCCACGGCATGGTCGACGACCGTCTTGATCCGGGTGGAAAGCCCGTGCTGCACACCGTGCGGGACATCGGCTCCGAGGCCCGCAGCCGAGAGCACCGGCGAGCCGAGGCACCGGCGGCAGACGGCGATCCGCCCCCGGTGGGTGGCCGGCTCCCAGCGGGGCAGCCAGCGCAGCCAGGCGTCCACCGCCTGGCTGACCTGCGTCTCGAGAGAGCGCTCCACGGTGTCCACGGTAGCCGTCATCAGCGGTTTCCCGCTGTTTTGAGGCCGCGGACCCGCTGGTCGGGCGTCTCATTCGTCCGCGTCGTCCTCCCAGGGCCAACGCGGTCGCCCTGCCCGGGTGCGCACCAGCGCGATCGCGGACCACCCGGCGACTCCGGCCGCGACGGCGACCACCAGTCCGGGCCACCCGACGAGCAGCGAGCCCGACACGGCGAGGGCCGTCGCGATGCCCTCCGCGGCGAAGAGGGCGACGAAGCCGGTCACGAGGCCGTACGCCAGGTACGTGGCCAGGATGGTCGCGAATACGCCGGCGTAGCGGGGGCGCGCCTCACGCACGAGGCGCCAGGTCACCCCGGCGAACGCGGCACCCGCGGCCACGAGCCCGAGGGCGCCGGGCAGGGGGCCGAGACCGGGGATCGGGATGACGTCCGCATCCGTGATCAGGCTGCCGATGCCGAGACCGGCGATCGCGAGGGCGAAGAAGCCGATAGAGGTGAGCGCGAGCGAGACGGTCTGGGGCACCGGCCCCGGCTCCCCCGTGCCCGCGGACATGATGTCAGGCGCGGGCGAGCTGCGGACCGGCCTCGAGCGTGCGCTCGTACTCCCGCTGCGCCTGCTCGTTGAGCTCGGTGACCCGGCGACCGCGCGCCGCGACCCAGGCGCCGAACCAGATCGTCAGTTCCCGGCCCAGCACGAACGCGACGATCGCCAGCGGCGCGAACAGCTCGGTTTCCAGCAGTTCCGCCCCCTGACGCGCGGTGAGTTCCCAGAACGGCGCCTGGAAGAGGGCACCGAGGAGATGGCCGCCGTACGCGACGAGCCCGACGAGCAGACCCCAGATGACCCAGTGCCCCCAGCGTCCCCGGTTGATGGCGGCACCGAGCAGCCAGAAGCCCAGGAAGAAGATGACGACGGGAACCCAGAACGCCCAGGTGGCCTGTGCCTCGAGCGTGGCCGCGCCGAACTCGGAGACCGCCAGGTCCTCGGTCAGGAATCGGAAGCACAGCGTGGCCGCCAGGTACAGCACGGCGAAGGCGAGGGTGGCGAGCAGGCCGATGGCGCCGGCGGCGCCGCGGTTGCCCTGCGGGCGCGGCGCCTCGGGCGCCTGCACGAAGATGGGCTGCGGCGACGAGACGTAGGAAGGCTCGGCCAGCGGAGCGGTCAGGGGCACGGCTGCGGGGGTCGCGGCGGGCGCCGCGACGGTGGTCTCAGCGGCGGGTTCGGCGATCGGGTCCATCGGCACCGACTCCGGCCGGTCGTACCAGGGCACGTCATCGGCGGTGTCCGCGGATGACGCATCGCCGGGGCGGGCGGTCTCCACGGAGTCGACGACCACGGTCTCCTCGAGCGGCACGGCGGCCGCATCGGATGCGGAGGGATCCGCCACGGCCGTCTCCTCGACGACAACGACGTCCTCCTCGACCACGGCGTCCTGCCTCACGGCCTCCGCGTGCGCGAGCCCTTCGTTGGCGCGACCCACGACGTCGTCGACCGAACCGGGCTCGTCGACGGGATCTCCTGCCGACGGCGTCTTCTGGTCACTCATCGCACTGCGCTCCTCCCGCGGGGCGTCCCCCCGCGTTCGAGAGGTTACTGCGCCTCCCCCGCACCTCCGCGGAGGCGCGCAGAAAAGCCGACGGGATCCGGCGTGTCGCGCGACCGGCGGCCGCCCTGCGGATCAGTGCGCCCACAGCTGCGGGGCGACGCGGTCCAGGTAACGGTCGGGACGCCAGCCCGAATAGAGCGTGGACACCCACACGCCGGCGCGGACGGCCTGCTCTTCTATCCCGTCGGCGGTGGTGCGTTCGCAGCGGACGCCGCCGTCGCCGAAACCCGCGCAGGTGAACCCGCCGGTCTCGAGGGTGGCACGCGCGACGGCCGCCGCATCCGCCGGCACATCCGAGACGGTCGTGACGATGCGTCCGGTGCTGACACCGGCGAAGGTGCAGGTGACACGCACCGCGGGCGACAGAGCCGCGCTGAGCGTCGTCAGGGAGCTCACCGGCGCCGCGGCGTCCTCGACGGGGTCCCCGCCCGCACGCTGCGCGAGCTGGGCCCACAGGGATTCCGTGTAGAGCTCCCGGCACGCCGGCGTGCTCGTCGGCACGGCGTCGGTCGTCGGGGCCGGGACCGAAGCGGTCGCCTCCGGCTCGGAGGCGGCCGCCGACGCGTTGCGGAGGGTGTCTCCGACCAGCTGCATGCTCATCGGCAGGGCGGGCGCGGCGAGCACCAGCAGAGCTCCGACGACGGCGGCGCAGCCGAGCCCGACCACCCAGGCCATCGCGCTGTTGCGTCCGCCGATGCGTGCCATGTCCGCGCCCCCTCCCCCGTCCACGTTAAGCGGCACGCGACCGGCAACGGAGCAGCGGCACGCGGAACCGCGCTGCGGGAACGACGGAGGGGCCCCGAGCGTGATGCTCGGGGCCCCTCCGTGTCCGTTCCGGAGGCCGCGCTGGGCGACCTCCGGTCAGGATCAGTTGTACGTTCCGGGCGTGAAGTCGTCCGTCGAGAAGCTGTCGAAGTCGACGTAGCTCAGGTCGGTGTCGCTGTACGCACCGTCGGACGCGAAGATGCGGTTGGGGTACCGCTCGCTCTTGGCCTCCTCCGTCGCCTCGACCGTGACGTTGCGGTACTTCGCAAGTCCGGTTCCGGCCGGGATCAGCTTTCCGATGATGACGTTCTCCTTCAGGCCCACGAGCGGGTCGCTCTTGCCCTCCATCGCGGCCTGCGTGAGCACGCGGGTCGTCTCCTGGAAGGAGGCGGCCGACAGCCACGACTCGGTCGCGAGCGACGCCTTCGTGATACCCATCAGCTCCGGACGGCCCGACGCGGGACGCTTGCCCTCGCCGACCGTCTGGCGGTTGATGTCGATGAAGCGACGCGAGTCGACGAGCTCACCGGGCAGCAGCTTCGTGTCGCCGTGGTCGACCACGGTGACCTTCCGCAGCATCTGGCGCACGATGACCTCGATGTGCTTGTCGTGGATCGGCACACCCTGCGACCGGTACACGCCCTGCACGCCGCCGACGAGGTACCTCTGCACCTCGCGGGCGCCCATGACGCGCATGATCTCCTTCGGGTCGAGCGTGCCGACGAGGATCGGCTGGCCGACCTCGACGTGCTGCCCGTCCTCGACGAGGAGCGTGGCGCGCTTGAGCACCGGGTAGACGTGCGGCTCGTCGCCGTTGTCGGGCGTGAGGATGACCTTCTTGGCCTTGTCGGTCTCATCGATCGTGATGCGACCGTCCGCCTCGGCGATCGGGGACGCACCCTTGGGGGTACGCGCCTCGAACAGCTCCTGGACACGCGGCAGACCCTGCGTGATGTCCTCGGCCGATGCCGAACCACCCGTGTGGAAGGTACGCATCGTCAGCTGGGTACCGGGCTCACCGATCGACTGCGCCGCGATGATGCCGACGGCCTCACCGATGTCGACGACCTTGCCGGTGGCGAGCGAACGGCCGTAGCACTTCGCGCAGACGCCGACGGCCGAGTCGCAGGTCAGGACCGAGCGCACCTTGATGGAGGTGACGCCGGACTCGACCAGGCGGTTGATGAGCACGTCGCCGACGTCGGAACCCGCCTCGGCGAGCACCGTGCCGGAAGCGTCCACGACGTCCGCGGCCAGGGTACGGGCGAACACCGAGTTCTCGACGTTCGCGTCCTTGACCAGCACGCCGTCCGCACCCGCGGCGGCGATGGGCAGCTCGAGACCCTTCGAGGTCGCGCAGTCCTCCTCGCGGATGATGACATCCTGCGAGACGTCCACGAGACGACGCGTGAGGTAACCCGAGTCGGCCGTACGGAGGGCCGTGTCGGCCAGACCCTTACGGGCACCGTGCGTCGCGATGAAGTACTCCGCCACCGACAGCCCCTCGCGGTACGAGGAGATGATCGGACGGGCGATGATCTCACCCTTCGGGTTGTTCACCAGGCCTCGCATACCGGCGATGTTCCGGATCTGCAGCCAGTTACCACGGGCGCCCGAGGACACCATGCGGTTGATCGTGTTGTCGGCCGGGAAGTGCGCCTTCATGGCCACCTGGACCTCGTCGGTCGCCGCCGTCCAGATCTTGATGAGCTCCTGACGACGCTCGGCGTCGGTCGTGAGGCCCTTCTCGTACTGGGACTGGACCTTCGCGGCCTGCTTCTCGTAGCCCGCGATGATCTCGGCCTTGTTCGGCGGGGTGAGCACGTCGCTCAGGGCGACGGTCACACCCGAACGCGTGGCCCAGTAGAAGCCGGCGTCCTTGATCCGGTCGAGGGAGGCCGCGACCTCCACCTTCGGGTACTCCTCGGCGAGCTTGTTCACGATCTGCGACAGCTTGCCCTTGTCCGCCTGCTCGCGGACGAACGGGTAGCCCTTGGGCAGGGTGTCGTTGAAGATCGCCTGGCCGAGCGAGGCGTCCACGAGGCCGTGGCGCTCGTAACCCTCGGGGGCCTCGCCCTCGAGGAAGGACAGACCCCGGATGCGGATCCGGACCTTCGCCTGCAGGTCGAGCGTGCCCTCGTCCTTGGCGAGGATGGCCTCGCCGACGGAACCGAAGACGCGTCCCTCACCGGTGGCGCCCTCCTTGACCGTGGTCAGGTGGTGCAGGCCGATGATCATGTCCTGCGAAGGCAGGGTGACCGGGCGACCGTCCGACGGCTTCAGGATGTTGTTCGAGGCGAGCATCAGGATGCGCGCCTCGGCCTGGGCCTCGACCGACAGCGGGAGGTGGACGGCCATCTGGTCACCGTCGAAGTCCGCGTTGAAGGCGGCGCAGACGAGCGGGTGCAGCTGGATGGCCTTGCCCTCCACGAGCTGCGGCTCGAACGCCTGGATACCGAGACGGTGCAGCGTGGGCGCACGGTTGAGCAGCACGGGACGCTCGCGGATGATCTCCTCGAGCACGTCCCAGACCTCGGGACGCGTGCGCTCGACGGCACGCTTCGCGGCCTTGATGTTCTGCGAGTGACCGAGGTCGATCAGGCGCTTGATCACGAACGGCTTGAACAGCTCCAGGGCCATCTGCTTGGGCAGACCGCACTGGTGCAGCTTCAGCTGCGGACCGACGATGATGACCGAACGGCCCGAGTAGTCCACGCGCTTGCCGAGCAGGTTCTGACGGAACCGGCCCTGCTTGCCCTTGAGCATGTCGCTCAGGGACTTCAGCGCACGGTTACCCGTGCCCGTGACGGGACGACCGCGGCGGCCGTTGTCGAACAGCGCGTCGACGGCCTCCTGCAGCATCCGCTTCTCGTTGTTCACGATGATCTCGGGGGCACCGAGGTCGAGCAGACGACGGAGGCGGTTGTTGCGGTTGATCACGCGACGGTACAGGTCGTTCAGGTCGGAGGTCGCGAAGCGGCCACCGTCCAGCTGCACCATCGGGCGCAGCTCCGGCGGGATCACCGGGACGACGTCGAGCACCATGGACGCCGGGCTCATGCCCGTCGTCAGGAAGGAGTTGACGACCTTCAGGCGCTTGATCGCACGGATCTTGCGCTGGCCCTTGCCCTCCGAGATCTGCAGGTGCAGGCTCTCGGCTTCGGCCGCGAGATCGAAGGCCTCGAGGCGACGCTTGATCGACTCCGCACCCATGTGGGCCTCGAAGTACTGACCGAACCGGTCGACGAGCTCGTTGAAGACCTCGTCCTCGGGCTTGAGGGCGCCGACCTCGAGGTTGCGGAACTCCTCCCACACGCGCTCGAGCTTGTTGAGCTGCTCGTCCGCGTTCTTGCGGATGGAGGACATCTCCTTCTCGGCGAGGTCCTTGACCTTCTTCTTCTGGTCGGCCTTGGCGCCTTCCGCCTCCAGGGCGGCCAGCTCCTCCTCCAGTTTCGCCATGCGCGTCGCGACGCGGGCGTCACGGCGGTCGGCGATGTTCTTGATCTCGAGGCGCAGGTTGTTCTCGTGCGTGGGGAGGTCGCGGTGACGCGCCTCCTCGTCGACCGAGATCACCATGTAGGCGGCGAAGTAGATGACCTTCTCGAGGTCCTTCGGCGCCATGTCGAGCAGGTACCCGAGGCGCGAGGGCACGCCCTTGAAGTACCAGATGTGGGTGACGGGTGCGGCGAGCTCGATGTGGCCCATGCGCTCACGACGCACGGAGGACTTGGTGACCTCCACGCCGCAGCGCTCGCAGACGATTCCCTTGAAGCGGACCCGCTTGTACTTGCCGCAGGCGCACTCCCAGTCACGCGAAGGTCCGAAGATCTGCTCTCCGAAGAGACCGTCCTTCTCCGGCTTCAGCGTGCGGTAGTTGATGGTCTCGGGCTTCTTGACCTCGCCGAAGGACCAACGACGGATGTCGTCGGCAGTGGCCAGGCCGATGCGAAGCTGATCGAAAGTGGTTGATTCGAGCACTGGTTCTCCTGTGTCGCTTTCTGCGTTTGCCTGGCCGGATCAGATCTCGTCGATGGACGAGGATTCGAAGCGGCTGGAGATGTTGATGCCGAGCTCCTCGGCAGCGCGGAACGCGTCGTCATCCGTGTCGCGGAGATTCACGGGGGTGCCGTCGGCCGAGAGGACCTCGACGTTCAGGCAGAGCGACTGCATCTCCTTCATGAGCACCTTGAACGACTCGGGGATGCCGGGCTCCTGGATGTTCTCGCCCTTGACGATGGCCTCGTACACCTTGACGCGGCCGAGGATGTCGTCGGACTTGATCGTGAGGAGCTCCTGGAGGGCGTAGGCGGCGCCGTATGCCTCGAGCGCCCACACCTCCATCTCACCGAAACGCTGACCACCGAACTGCGCCTTACCACCCAGCGGCTGCTGCGTGATCATCGAGTACGGACCGGTCGAACGCGCGTGGATCTTGTCGTCCACGAGGTGGTGCAGCTTCAGGATGTACATGTAGCCCACCGAGATCGGCGCCGGGAACGGCTCTCCGGAGCGACCGTCGAACAGGAGCGTCTTACCCGTCGAGTCGATCAGGCGGTCACCGTCGCGGGTCGGGTTCGTCGAGTCGAGCAGACCCGCGATCTCCGACTCGAACGCACCGTCGAACACCGGGGTGGCGACCTTCGTACCGGGAGCGGCCTCGCGGGCGATCTCGGGGAGCTGAGCCGCCCACTCCGGGTTGCCCTCGACCTTCCAGCCCTGCTGGGCGATCCAGCCGAGGTGGAGCTCCAGGACCTGACCGAAGTTCATGCGTCCGGGGATGCCGAGCGGGTTCAGGATGACGTCGACCGGAGTTCCGTCGGCGAGGAACGGCATGTCCTCGACCGGCAGGATCTTGGCGATGACGCCCTTGTTGCCGTGACGGCCGGCGAGCTTGTCGCCTTCGGTGATCTTGCGCTTCTGGGCGATGTAGACCACGACGCGGCGGTTGACGCCGGAGCCGAGCTCGTCGTCGCCGTCCTCGGCGTTGAACTCCTTGACCGCGATGATCGTGCCCTGCTCACCGTGGGGAACCTTCAGCGACGTGTCGCGGACCTCGCGGCTCTTCTCGTTGAAGATCGCGCGGAGCAGGCGCTCCTCGGCGGACAGCTCGGTCTCGCCCTTGGGCGTGACCTTGCCGACCAGGATGTCACCGGGGCGGACCTCGGCGCCGATACGGATGATGCCGCGCTCGTCCAGGTCCTTCAGCAGGTCCGGGCTGACGTTGGGGAGGTCACGGGTGATCTCCTCCTTGCCCAGCTTCGTGTCGCGCGCGTCGACCTCGTACTCCTCGATGTGGATGGAGGAGAGGGTGTCGTCCTTCACGAGCTCCTGGCTCAGGATGATCGCGTCCTCGAAGTTGTGACCTTCCCAGGTCATGAACGCCACGAGGAGGTTCTTGCCGAGCGCGAGCTCGCCGTTCTCCGTCGCGGGGCCGTCGGCGATGACCTCGCCGGCCTCGATGCGCTCGCCTGCGGAGACGATGACGCGCTGGTTGTACGACGTGCCCTGGTTGGAGCGGTCGAACTTGCGCAGGAAGTAGTCCTGCGTGCCGCCCTCGTCGAGCTGGATGGTCACGACGTCGGCCGAGACCTCGGCGACGACACCGGACTTCTCCGCGGTGACGACGTCACCGGCATCGATCGCGGCGTAGCCCTCCATACCGGTACCGACCACGGGCGACTCGCTGCGCACGAGCGGCACGGCCTGACGCTGCATGTTCGCACCCATCAGGGCGCGGTTCGCGTCGTCGTGCTCGAGGAACGGGATGAGGGAGGTCGCGACCGACACCATCTGGCGCGGGGAGACGTCCATGTAGCCGATCTCGTCGACCGGGAAGAGGTCGACCTCGCCACCCTGGCCGCGACGGGCCAGGACGCGGTCCTGCGTGAAGCGACCCTGCGCGTCGAGCTCGGCACCGGCCTGCGCGACGATGTAGTCGTTCTCCTCGCTCGCGGTGAGGTAGTCGATGTCGGTGGTGACCAGACCGTCCACGACACGGCGGTACGGCGTCTCGATGAAGCCGAACGAGTTGATGCGCGCGAAGGACGCGAGCGATCCGATCAGGCCGATGTTCGGGCCTTCCGGGGTCTCGATCGGGCACATGCGGCCGTAGTGCGAGGGGTGGACGTCACGGACCTCGACGCCGGCACGCTCACGGGACAGACCACCGGGGCCCAGCGCCGACAGGCGACGCTTGTGGGTCAGACCCGCGAGCGGGTTGTTCTGGTCCATGAACTGCGACAGCTGCGACGTGCCGAAGAACTCCTTGATCGCCGCCACGACGGGACGGACGTTGATCAGGGTCTGCGGGGTGATCGCCTCGATGTCCTGCGTGGTCATGCGCTCGCGGACGACGCGCTCCATGCGGGACAGACCGGTGCGGACCTGGTTCTGGATCAGCTCGCCGACCGCGCGGATGCGACGGTTGCCGAAGTTGTCGATGTCGTCGATGTCGATGCGGATCTCGGCCGGCTTGCCGTTGCGGATGCCCTCGAACGTGGCGTCGCCGCGGTGCAGCGCGACGAGGTACTTGATCGTCGCGACGATGTCGTCGACGGTCAGCACCGAGTCGGAGAGCGGCTTGTCCAGGCCCAGCTTCTGGTTGATCTTGTAGCGGCCGACCTTCGCGAGGTCGTAGCGCTTCGAAGAGAAGTAGAAGTTGTCCAGGAGCGCGCGGGCGGCCTCGGCGGCCACCTGCTCGCCCGGGCGGAGCTTGCGGTAGATGTCGCGAAGGGCGTCCTCCTTGGTGAGGATGGTGTCCTTCTCGAGCGTCTCCTCGATGGAGGTGAAGCCGGCGAACTCGTTCCGGATGTCTTCGCTGGTCAGGCCGAGGGCCTTGAGGAAGACGGTGACCGACTGCTTGCGCTTGCGGTCGATGCGCACGCCGACCTGATCGCGCTTGTCGATCTCGAACTCGAGCCATGCGCCGCGGCTGGGGATGACGCGGGCCGACACGATGTCCTTGTCGCTCGTCTTGTCGGCGACGCGATCGAAGTAGACGCCGGGCGAGCGCACCAGCTGGGAGACGACGACACGCTCGGTGCCGTTGATGATGAACGTGCCCTTGCCGGTCTGCAGCGGGAAGTCGCCCATGAAGACCGTCTGGGTCTTGATCTCACCGGTCTGGTGGTTCATGAACTCGGCCTCGACGTAGAGCGGCGCGGCGTAGGTCTTGCCACGCTCCTTGCACTCCTCGATGGAGTACTTCTCGGGCTCGAGGTACGGGTTGGTGAAGCTCAGCTGCATCGTCTCGCTGAGGTCTTCGATCGGGGAGATCTCCTCGAAGATCTCCTCGAGGCCGCTGGTGCGGGGAACGTCGGTACGACCCGCTGCCTCGGCCTCCGCGACGCGCTGCTTCCACGCGTCGTTGCCGACCAGCCAGTCGAACGACTCGGTCTGCAGCGCGAGAAGGTCGGGGACCGTCAGCGTGTCGGAGATCTTGGCGAACGAAACGCGGGATGCTCCGCGGCCGTTCTTGGGGGTCTTGGTGGTGGGGGTGCTTGCGTGGGGCGCGGCAGCCAAGGGATAACCTCCATGGCCCATAAAAGGGCCTCGTGATCCTCGTGTCAGATGGAGTGCTCGATCGTCCCCGAAGCGTTCGCACCGGACGCCGCTATCTGCGGGGGCACGAACGCACAGCCGACCACCATATGAAGACAGGGGGATCTGAGCGCAACTACCAACTATATGCGCCGGGGCACGCCGTGTCCAGTCGGATTCTTGAAATCCACGCGATCGTGCGGTATACGCGCGAATCCACGGCGAATTCACGGCCACGGCACGTCGGTCCGCGGCGCGCCGGACTCATCCGGGCGCCTTCCGGAAGCGCAGCAGGGTGCCCGGCCGCGCCTGCGCCAGCCGGTCCAGGGCGGCATCCGTGGCGACGGCGATGACGGGGTAGCCGCCGGTCACCGGCCCGTCGGCGAGGAGGACCGTGGGTCGGCCGCCGGGCGGGACCTGCAGGGCCCCCGGCACCATCCCCTCGCTGGGCAGCTCCCCTTCCCGGGCGCGGGCGAGCGCGGGACCCTCGAGACGCAGCCCCACCCGGTCCGCGGCCGTGCCCACCGTCCACACCGCATCGAACAGCGCACGGTGCGCCGCCGTCGTGAACCAGTCGGCCCGGGGGCCTGGGGCGAGCTCGATCTCGAGCGGGTCGGCGGGCCAGCCCCACGGGGCGATCTCCCCGATGGGGACGGGACCGGCGACATCGTCGCCCACCGCGAGGACGTCGCCGGCGCGGAGCGGCGGGGGACCGAGCCCTGCGAGCGTGTCGGTCGAGCGCGCGCCCACCGCCTCCGCCACGTCGATGCCGCCCCGCACGGACAGCACCGCGCGGGCGCCGTGCGTGAACCAGTCGAGCTCCAGCAGGTCGCCCGCCCGCACGGGGAACGCGACCCCGGTGTCGATGAGACGTCCGTCCACCCGCATGGGACCCCACGCCCCGGCGACCGCGACCCAGAGGTCCCGGCCGGCGCGGGCGGCGAACCCGCCGAGGGCGATCTCCACCGCCGCGGCGTCCTCGGGATTCCCCACGAGGCGGTTCGCGAGGCGCAGCGAGGCCCGGTCAACCGCGCCCGAGCGCGCCACCCCGAGCCGGGCGACGGCCCCGCGTCCGAGATCCTGCACCGTGGCCGCGCCGGCGCGTTCGATCCGCAGACCGCCCACCCCGGCCGCGGACGCAGCGGCACCCGCGTTCCGGATGCCGCCGGGCGCGGGCGGGGCGGCCCCCTTGCCGGCCGGGACCTCGATCCTGGCCGGCACCGGCCGCATCCGGACGCGCGTGCCGGGCGTGAGCAGCACCGGGCCGCGCCGCCCCGATCCCTCCGGCGCCACGGCGGGGTCGAACAGGACCGCCGTCGTCGTGCCGATCAGCCGCCACCCGCCCGGGGTCGCGCGCGGGTACGCGCCGGTGAACCCGCCCGCGAGACCCACCGACCCCTCCGGGACCCGCTCCCGCGGCACGTCCAGCCGGGGGACCTCGTGGCGCCAGTCCTCGCTCACGAGATAGCCGAACCCCGGGGCGAAGCCGGTGAACGCCACCTGCCACGTCACCGCGGAATGCCGGGCGACCAGGGCGTCCGGCGTCACGCGGAGCAGATCGGCGGTCGAGCGGAGGTCGGGTCCCGCGTAGACCACGTCGAGGGCGACCTCGGCGCCGTCCGGGATCGCGGTCCGATCGGCGACGTCCGCGTCGGCCACCCACGCGCGCACCCGGACGGCGGAGGTCCGATCCGGATCGAAGCGGAGCAGCAGGGTGCGCGCCGCGGGGACGATCTCCTCGATCCCCGGCAGCGGCTCACGGGCGAGGACCGCGTCGAGGGCGAGTGCCTCCTCGAGGCCATCGACCTCGATCAGCAGCGCACGCTCCCCCATCGGGAGGATGCGGCGGCGCGCACGCGTCACGGCCGCCTCCTCACCACGGCGCCCGCACCCGCGCGCCCGCCGCCGTCAGGGCCGCGCGCACCGCCACGGCCAGCGACACCGCGTCCGGGGAATCCCCGTGGAGGCACAGCGAACGGGCGTCGGTGCGGACGATCGAGCCGTCCACCGCGACCACCTCGCCGTGCAGGGCCAGCCGCACGGCACGGTCGGCGACCGCATCCGGATCGGTCAGCAGCGCTCCCGGTTCGCCGCGCGGGACGAGCCCGCCCGCGGGCGTGTACCCGCGGTCGAGGAACGCCTCGCGGACGAAGGGGAGCCCGGCGTCGCGTGCGGCGTGTGCGAGCGCCTCGCCGAGCGCGAGCACCGGCACCGGCGCACTCAAGGCGTCGCGCACGGCGTCCACCACGGCGCGGGCGAGCTCCGGCCGCGATCCCGCCGCGTGGTAGAGCGCGCCGTGCGGTTTCACGTACCGCACCTGCGCACCCGCGGCGACGAGAGAGGCGAGCTGGGCGGCCACGCTGCGGCGCACCTCGTCCGGCGGGATGTCCAGGACGACGCGACCGAAGCCGGCGCGGTCCGGGTACGAGGGATGCGCGCCGAGCGCGACGCCGAACCGCGACGCCCTGCGCACGGCCTCACGCATGGCGGTCTCGTCGCCCGCATGCCCGCCGCAGGCGACGTTGGCGCTGGAGACGATCGCGAACATCGCCTCGTCGTCGGCCGCGGGAACCCCGTCGACCGTCTCGCCGAGGTCCGCGTTGAGGTCGATCTCGCGCATGGTCCCACGGTATCGCCGGGTCCGGCGGGCCGGGCGTGCATGACACCGTGCGCTCCGGGCCGGGTTACGGTGGGGACATGGCACGGGCGCGACGCGAAGAGGTCCCCCGACCGGAGGCGCGACTCTCGGACGGATCCGTCGCCCGCGTCGTCCCCTCCGGGTTCACAAGCGGCTACGAGCTCGAGGTCGCCGGAACCCCGCAGTCGCACGTCGACCTGGACGACCCGACGCATCTCCACTTCGAGTACGTGACGCGCATGGGTGCGGTGATCGACCGGCTCCGGATGCCGGGCCAGCCCCTGACCGCCGTCCACCTCGGCGCAGGGGCGCTGACCATCCCCCGCTACGTCGAGCACACCCGACCCGGTTCGCGTCAGCAGGTCATCGAGCTGGAGCCCGCGCTCGTCGAGCTCGTCCGAGCCGAGCTGCCCCTTCCCCGGGGCGCCGCCATCCGGGTCCGCATCGGCGACGCCAGGGAAGGACTCGGACGACTCCCCGCCGCGCTCCACGGCAAGGTCGATCTGCTCGTCTCCGACGTGTACGCGGGGGCGCAGACCCCCGCTCATCTGACCACCGTGGAGTTCTACCGCGCGGCGGCGGAGCTCCTGGCCCCCGACGGAGTCCTCCTGGTGAACGTCGCCGACGGGTCGGGCCTGGCCTTCGCCCGCCGCCAGGTCGCCACGGTCCGGGCCGTCCTCGGTGAGGTCATCCTGCTCGCCGAGGTCCAGACCCTCAAGGGGCGGCGGTTCGGGAACCTCGTGATCGCCGCATCCCAGGCGCCGCTGCCGATGGAGTGGCTGCCGCGCCTGATGGCGGCAGGCCCGCATCCCGCGAAGGTCGCGCACGGCGAGGAGCTCGACGACTTCGTGCGCGGGGCGACCCCCGCCACGGATGCGGACGCCACCCCCTCCCCCAAGCCCGCCGCCTCCGTCTTCGAGCGCTGAGACGGCCCCTGCGACGTCCCGATCGGACAGGACGGGCGGTCGCATCGGCGTGGGATGCCCCGGGCGGACGAGGTGGGCTGCACACTGGAAGGGCTGAGTGCGGAGGGAGAATCGTGAGCTTCATCAGGGGGTACCACCCGGACACGTTGCGCGAGATCGTCGATGTGCGCGAGTGCCGAGAGCGCCTCGAGGAGATCGGCAACCAGCGCAGCCTGCCGGCGCTGCTCGAGCGGGTGTGGCTGCTCAAGGTGACCGGCGAACTCGACGACGCGCTCGTCGTCTCCGACCAGTCGGTGCGCACCGCCCGGATGGCCGGGACCCGCAAGGATCTGCTGCGCGCCCGCATCCTGCACGCCACGATCAACCAGGAGCGCGGGCAGCTCGCCGCCGCCGAGCAGGAGCTCACCGCCTGCGCCGAGGAGGCCGAGGGGCAGGGCTGGGCCGGTATCGCCGCCTTCGCCTACCAGCACCGCGGCAAGGTGCGCCTCGACGACCAGGACCTCGACGGCGGCCGGGCGGACTTCAAGCGCGCCCTCTTCCTGCGGCAGCAGGCGGGCGCCACCGAGGAGGAGCTCGAATCCACCCTGCTGGCGATCGACGCCGTGGACCGCCGGCGGGTCGCCTCGGTCGTCGCCGGCTGAGTGTCGGGGACCGGGGCTACCCTCGCGTCATGTCGGATCTGCACCGCATCCGCGTCTGGGCCGACGCGCTGATCACGCTCCACCTCGACCCGTCGTGGACGTTCGGTTTCGACAACGCGAAGCGTCGGGCGGGTCTGTGCGACTACGGCCGCAAGCGGATCAGCCTCTCGCGCTACCTGGCCGCCCGCTACGACGACGAGACCAACCACCAGACGCTGCTGCACGAGGTGGCCCACGCGATGGCGGGATCCGCGGCGGGACACGGCCCGGCATGGAAACGGGTCGCCCGCGAGCTCGGCTACGTCGGCGGCACCACGCACCACGGCGAGACGGCCAACGAGCTCGCCCCGTGGGTGGGGGTCTGCCCCGCCGGGCACGTCGCCTACCGGCACCGCCGGGCGACCCGCACGACCTCGTGCGCACGCTGCGCGCCCCGCTTCGACCCGCAGCACGTCTTCACGTGGACGCGGCGGGAGATCACGAGGGCCGAGCGTCTCGCAGCGATGACCCCGCGCTGAGGCGCGCCGCCGGTCAGGCAGGGCCGAACACGCCGTGCGCGAGGACCGGGACCGCGGTCTCCGCGTCGAGCTGCGCGGCGGCGAGCGCCTCGTCCCGCCCTCCGGCGTCGAGGAGCGCCTGGCCCGAGCCGCTCGCGGTCAGGAGATGGCGGACGGCGAGCCGAAGCCCCCGGAAGGCCTCGCCGGACGCCGCCGCCTCCGGCGAGGTGTGGTCGAGGCCGAGCACGCCGAGGGCGTCGATGACCGCCCCGGCGCCGAGCTGGTCCTCCACGGCGAAACGCAGACCCGCATCCGCCTGCTCGCCCGCGGCGATGACCGCGACCGAGGTCCGCGCACCACGCCGCTGCTGCTCGGCGAGCACCTCACGGGCGACCGCGGTGGCGTTGCGGAGCGAACCCAGCAGCACCCGCGCGCCGCCCGCGGCCGCGGCCCGGGCGACGAGCGCGCCCTCCGCCCCGGTCGCGACACCGGCGGAGAGGTCCACCCGGTCGCCCTTCGCCACCGCATCCGTCGTCGCCGAGGAGTACGAGAGCACGTCGACGACCACCACGACGTCCGACGGGGCGAGACGGGCGAGGCCGTCCGTCCCCCACTCGAAACGGATCTGGTAACGGGACTGGTCGTACGCGGTGGCCATCCCTCCAGCGTATGGCGGCTCGCTCGCCCGGCCCCGCAGCATGACGCTCTGCGTCACGGCCCGCGGAGGCACCTCCGGAGCTCCCGCGCGCAACCCGTTCCGCCGCAGGCTCCCGCTTGTCAGACTTGCCGGGTGCGCATCCTGCTGAAGTTCACCGTCGACTGCGATCCCGACGCCGCTTGGCGCGCCCTGCACTCCCCCCGGGCGGTGGCGGAGATCTACGGTCCGCTGATGGACATGCGACCGCTCTCGGCGCTGCCTGCGGCGTGGGAACCGGGCGACGACGTCGCGATGGAGCTGACCCTCGGCGGCATCCACCTCGGTTCACAACTGATCACGGTCAGCGAACGCACCGTGCAGGAACCGGAGGGCACGGTGCGCATCTTCCGGGACAGCGGAGTGCCGCTGACCGGTCCGCTGGCGAGCCTGGACGTGTGGGACCACCAGATGGCCGTCTCACCGGCCCCGGGCGATCCCGGCCGCACGCTGTGGCGCGACCGGCTCGTGATCGCCGGCCGCTCCGCGCCCGCGCTCTGGCCGGTGCTGTGGGGCGCCTGGCAATGGCGGGCGGCGCGCATCCGCGCGCTCGCCCCGACGTGGGCGCACGATCCCGGGCCGGCGCCCACGTCGGACTGATCACACCTCGGCGAGCGCCTCGACAGGAGCGACCCTGGTCGCGATCCGGGTCGGCACCACGGCGGCGACGAGCGTCAGCACGGCGGTCGCCACGAGGATCACGAGCACGGGCACCAGGGGCACGGCCGGCAGCACGAACGTGGGCTCCCGCGGCAGCGTCGGGTCGGCCGGCACGGTGCCGAGCAGGGACTGCGCTCCGGCCCAGCCGTAGACGACCCCGAGCACGAGCCCGGTGAGCGTCGCCGTGATCGTGACGTGCGCGGCCTCCAGCAGCACCATCCGGCGCACCTGGCCGTTCGAGAACCCGAGCGCGCGCAGCAGGCCCAGCTCGCGCCGGCGCTGCACCACCCCGATCGTGAGCAGGTTCACCAGACCGACGCCGGCGATGACGGCCGCCACGGCCATGAGGCCCATCATGACGGTCGCGAACGTGTCCAGGATGGCGGCGAAGTCGGCCGGGACCTCGCCGCCGGCGGAAGCCGCGAACAGGACCTTCGCCGACTCCACCGCCACGGCGAACATCGTCACGAGGGTCACCCCCATCACGACGCCGATCGACATCCGGCTCGACCGCTCCGGGTACCTCAGCGCGTTCTCCGCGGCCAGCCGGGCCGTCGCCGACCGGCCGAACAGACGGCCGACCAGCCGGAGCAGCGGCGGCATGAGCCGCGTCGAACCCAGCACGATACCCGTGAAGGAGAACAGCCCGCCGAAGAACGCCACGATGACGCCCCGCGGGTCCCAGAGCCCGAGCGCGATACCGGCGGCGAGGAGGCCCGTCCCCGACACCAGGAGCAGCAGAGCCGCCACGGTGCGCCCGGTGCGCCGTGCGACCACCTCGTGCGAGGTCTCCACCGAACCCCCTAGGGCTTGGAGCGGGGTCACCGAGAGCACCCGGCGGGAGCCCACCCACGCCGCCGCCCACGTCGTCAGGACGACGATCACCGGGGGAACGAGCAGTTCCGGACGCACCAGCTGGTACACGACTCCGTCGAGGCCGAGCTGCTGGACCGTCAGTTCGGCCCCCGCGGCCGCGACCACGGTGCCGCCCACGAGTCCCAGCACGGCGCCGATCGCCCCGACCGCGAGACCGTGCCGGGCCACCTCGGCGCGCTGCGAGCGGGCGGAGGCGCCGATCAGCCGGAGCAGCGCGATCCGGCGGGTGCGCCCGGCGACGACCGTCGCGAACGTGTTGGCGGTGACGATGGCCGCGACGTAGACGGCGACGCCCAGCAGGAGGTACGTGAGGAAGCTCAGGACGAGGGCGAGGGTCCCGCTGTCGCCCACATAGGGGTCGGCGCGCAGGATCGCCGCGATGAGCTCCGTCGCGGCGATGAGGATCACCCCGAAGGCGCTGGAGATCGTGGCGACGAGCACGCTCGCCCCCATGCCCCGCTCCCGGATCCACGGCGCGGATCCCGCGGGGCGGGCCGGACGGACGGCCCGGGGCGCGTCGGCGACGGACACGGAGGGGGCGCTCATGCCGCCGTCTCCGTGCCGAGCTCGGCGGCGAGCATGAACGCCGAGATCTCCTCCGCGCTCTGACCGCGCTGATCCGCCACGATCCGCCCGTCGCCGAGGTAGAGCACCCGGTCGGCGTGACTCGCGGCGACCGGGTCGTGGGTGACCATGGCGATGGACTGCCCGTGGTCGCGACTGGCCGCCCGCAGGAGTCCCAGCACCTCCCGGCCCGAACGGGAGTCGAGGTTCCCGGTCGGTTCGTCGGCGAAGACGAGGTCGGGCGCGGTCGCCAGCGCACGGGCGATGGCGACCCGCTGCTGCTGACCGCCGCTGAGCTGGTGCGGGCGGTGTCCGAGCCGTCCGGTCAGCCCGAGCGTCTCGACCAGGCCGTCGATGCGGGCGCGCTCGAGAGCGGTGGGGCGGCGACCGTCGAGGTCGAACGGGAGCATGATGTTCCCGAGCGCGTCGAGGGTGGGGACGAGGTTGAACGCCTGGAAGACGAACCCCACCCGGCGCCGACGCAGGATCGTCAGCTCCTGGTCGCTCAAGCCGGTGATGTCGGTGTCCCCGATCCACACCGAACCGCTGGTGGGGGCGTCGAGACCGGCCATGATGTGCATCAGCGTGGACTTGCCGGAACCGGACGGCCCCATGATGGCGGTGAAGTCACCGCGACGGATGCCGACGCCGACGTCGTCGAGAGCGCGCACCGCGCCGTCGCCGGAGCCGTAGGTCTTCGTGAGCCGCTGGACGCGGGCTGCGAGCCCGAGCTCGCTGGAGGTGATCTGCATACTCCGACGCTACGAACCGCCGGGCCCCGCTCACATCGCCCGCAAGCCGCATCCGGCTACATCGCAAGGATGATCCGGGATCCGCTCAGACCAGCCCGTGGCGGAAGGCGAACACGACCAGCTGCACGCGATCGCGCAGGGAGAGCTTGCCGAGGATCCGGCTGATGTGCGTCTTGACGGTGGCCTCGGAGAGGAACTCGCGTTCGGCGATCTCCGCGTTCGAGAGGCCGCGCGCGGCGAGCGCGAAGATCTCCCGCTCCCGGTCCGTCAGCGTGCCGTACGCGTCCGGGACGGGTGCCGGAGCCGCATCCGAGAAGCGGGTGAACAGGTCGTGCGTGGCGGCGGCCGCGATCACGGCGGAACCGGCGTGCACCGTGCGGATCGCGGAGAGCAGGAACTCCGGTTCGGCGTCTTTCAGGAGGAACCCGCTCGCTCCCTGCCGGATGGCGCGGGCGGCGGCCTCGTCCAGATCGAACGTGGTGAGCATGACGATGCGCGGCGGATTCGGATCCCCCAGCAGCTCCGCCGTCGCAGCGATGCCGTCGAGCACGGGCATCCGGATGTCCATCAGTACGACGTCGGGCCGGGTCTCGCGGACGACGCCGATGGCCTCCCGCCCGTCGGACGCCTCGCCGACCACCTCCAGGTCGGGCTGCGAGCCGATCAGCATCCGGATCCCGGCGCGGAACAGCGCCTGGTCGTCGACCAGGACCACGCGGATGGGCGTGCTCATGCGGGCACCCCCATCGGCAGCGCGGCGGACACGACGAACCGGTCCCCCTGGGGTCCGGCCTCGAACGTCCCGCCGACGAGTTGCGCACGTTCGCGCATCCCGATGATGCCATGACCGAGCGGGCGGGCCGGTGCCTCCGCCTGAACGGACCCCGGCCGCAGGGGGCTGCGCACCTCCAGGTCCACGCGGTCCGCGTACCAGGCGAGACGCACGGAGACCGTCCCCTCGCCCCCGTGGCGCAGGGCGTTGGTCAGCGCCTCCTGCACGATGCGGAACACCGCGAGCTGCACGGAGGCGGGCACGTCGTTCCCCGGTACGGGGTGCACGTCCACGCGCAGATCCACCCCGGCCGCCCGCACCTGGTCGTAGAGGGCGTCGAGGTCGGCGAGGTCCGGCTGCGGCCCATCGCCCTGACTGTGCCGCAGCTGGGTGAGCAGCATGCGGACGTCGGTGAGGGCGGCGCGGGCGGTCGTGGAGATCGTCCCGAGCGCCGTCGTCGCCACGGCGGGATCCGCCGCGGCGGCGTAGCGGGCGCCGTCCGCCTGGGCGATCACGACCGCGAGCGAGTGGGCGACGACGTCGTGCATGTCGCGGGCGATGCGCACCCGCTCCTGCTCCGCGACCGTCTCCGACTCGGCGCGCTGCTGGGCCGCACGGTTCGCGCGGGCACGGGCGGCGGTGCGCACCAGGGCGCCCGCCGTCCAGGCCAGCAGGAGGGCGAAGACCGCGGCGATCAGGATGAGGATCGCGCTCGGCAGTTCGCGGATGTCTCCGATGCTCACCGCGTACCCCTGCAGCAGGGGCATGAGGTAGACGATGTACACCGCGATCGCGACCGCGCCGACGAAGGACGAGACGAACCCCGCCCAGAACACCGCCCGGGAGCCGTAGGCCGCCGTGACGTAGAGCACCCCGAACA
This sequence comes from Microbacterium caowuchunii, assembly GCF_008727755.1. Classification (NCBI taxonomy): domain Bacteria; kingdom Bacillati; phylum Actinomycetota; class Actinomycetes; order Micrococcales; family Microbacteriaceae; genus Microbacterium; species Microbacterium caowuchunii. Next base: position 428,416 of record NZ_CP044231.1, on the reverse strand, counting down.
CGGCCACGTCGCTCGGCATCGGCGCCAGCCCGAACAGCATCTGCAGGATCGCGGATGCCCAGGCGAGGCCGAGGGCGAGGGCGGGCGAGAGGCGGCGGACGGCGAGCGCGGCGGACATGCCGAGGGTGAGCAGCACCCCGACGAAGATGCCGTCCGTGCCGTACGGGACCATGATGGCGAAGAACGCGAAGAACAGCGCGGCACCGACGATGTCGGTCACCAGTTGGTAGGTCTTCAGCGGGCGCAGCACGCCCTCCACGCTACGCGGACGCCGGGGCGCCCTGCATCCACCGCGGGATGTATCCCGGCACGGCTCAACCGGAGGGACGGGCGCCCGTCGCCCGGGCGGCGGTGGCGAGTTCGGCGGCGACGCCGGAGGCCCCCTGCGCCACCAGCCCCGCCGTCACCCGCACGAACCCTGCCGGTCCCGGCCGGGTTGCCGGGTCCGGCTCCGCGTCGTCCCCGGGGGAACCGCCGGCCAGGAACGGGGCGCCGCCGGCGACCGCGATGCCTGCTGCGGCGAGACGCACGTGCGCCGCCCGCTCGTCGGCGACCGGCAGCCACAGGTTGATGCCGTCGGAGGCCGGGATGGCGACACCACGACGCCGCAGCCCCGCGGCGACGGCCTCCTGGCGGTCGCGGTAGGCGAGCCGGGCGGCGCGCACCTCGGCGATCGAGTCCGCATCCGTGAGCATGTCGAGCAGCACCGCCTGCAGCAGACGCGACGTCCACCCCGGGCCCAGCATGCGCCGGGCGATGACGCGCTCCACGACCCGGGCGGGGCCGCCCAGAGCGGCGATCCGCAGGTCCGGTCCGTGCGACTTCGAGAAGCTCCGCACGTGCACGACCTGATCGGGGAGCCAGTGCGCGAGGGTGACCGCGGGGGCCATCGCGATCATCCCGGAGTGGTCGTCCTCGATGACGACCACCCGATCCCCGTCGCGAGCCGCACGGACGGCCCCGGCGAGCTGCTGTGCGCGGTGGGCGCTCATCGACGCGCCGGTCGGGTTCTGGGCGCGGGGCTGCAGGATGACGGCCGACGGATGCCGCGCGAGCGCCCGGCTGAGCGAGGCCGGGAGCACGCCCTCCTCGTCGAGCTCCAGAGGCACCGCCTCCGCGCCGAGCGCGTCGAGCAGGTCGAAGAAGTAGGGGAAGCCGGGCGACTCGACCGCGACCCGGTCGCCGAAGCGGACCACCTGCTCCAGGACGCGTGAGATGCCGTCGAGCGCACCGTCGACCACCGTGATCATCTCGGCCGGTGAGGGCCAGGAGTCCTCCAGCACCTCGGCCAGGTCGGGGAGCACCGGCAGGTCGCCGTAGCGTCCGGCATCCGCGCGCAGGGACACGCGCGCGAACGCACGGCCCAGGGCGGGGAGGAGCCCCGGATCGGGGGTCCCCGTGGACAGATCCAGCGTGCCGCGCTCCACCTGACCCGACATCCCGCGGACCCGTCGGGTCAGCCAGTCCCGCTGCGGCGCCTGGACGAAACTCCCCGCCCGGCCCCGGGAGACGAGCACCCCGGCGCGGGAGAGCGCCTGCCAGGCGGCGCTCACGGTGGCCGGGCTCACGCCCAGATCCGCGGCGATCTCGCGCACGGTGGGCAGCCGGTCCCCCGGCGCGAGGACGCCCTCGTTCACGAGCCGGGCGATCACCCCGGCGATGCCCTGCGGGGAACGGTCCGGGAAGGCGGCGGGCAGATGCATCCGGAACTCCGCTCTATCGGTGGACGAGGCCCAGCATTTACGATCGCGTCACAGGCCGAAATCGAAGAGAAATGTTCAACCCGAAAGATAACAGAACGGGGCGGACCCGCCGGTGACGCCACCGGTCCCCGTCAGATCGCAGGGTCCTCGAGACGCGGTTCACGCACTGGAGGCGACGATGACGACAGTACGAGCAGCAATCACGCAGACGACATGGACGGGCGACAAGGCCTCCATGCTCGACAAGCACGAGGGGTTCGCCCGGGATGCGGCCGCGCAGGGCGCCGAGGTGCTCTGTTTCCAGGAGCTCTTCTACGGCCCCTACTTCGGCATCACGCAGGACAAGAAGTACTACCGGTACGCCGAGCCCGCCGACGGACCGATCGTCCAGCGCTTCGCGGCCCTGGCGAAGGAGCTCGGCACCGTCATGGTGCTGCCCATCTACGAGGAGGCCCAGACCGGGGTCTACTACAACACCTCGGTGCTCGTCGACGCCGACGGCAGCATCCTCGGGATCTACCGCAAGAACCACATCCCGCACGTGGAGAAGTTCTGGGAGAAGTTCTACTTCCGCCCTGGGAACCTCGGCTACCCGGTGTTCGACACCGCGGTCGGCAAGGTCGGGATGTACATCTGCTACGACCGGCACTTCCCGGAGGGATGGCGGGAGCTCGGGCTAGGCGGCGCGCACATGGTGTTCAACCCCAACGCCACCAAGCCCGGTCTGTCGAACCGGCTGTGGGAGGTCGAGGGGCCGTGCGCCGCGGTGGCCAACGGCTACTTCGTCCTCCAGCCCAACCGGGTCGGACGCGAGGACAACGAGTACGGCGACGAGGCCGTCACGTTCTACGGCAGCAGCCAGGTCATCGACCCGCGCGGCAACCACGTCGGAGCGCTCGGCAGCGGCGAGCACGAGGAGGTGCTCGTCCGGGACCTCGACCTCGACATGGTGCAGGAGATGCGCGACGACTGGCAGTTCTACCGCGACCGGCGTCCGGACACCTACGAAGAGATCACGGCCCCGTGACCATGGCCACCACTCTCATCACCGGGGGCACCGTCGTCTCGGCGACCGGACGGATGCAGGCCGACGTCCTGATCGAGGGGGAGCGGATCGCCGCCGTCCTCCAGCCCGGTTCCGAACTGCTGGGCACGGACCTCGCCGCATCCGTCGACACCGTGATCGAGGCCACCGGCCGCTACGTGATCCCCGGCGGCATCGACGCGCACACCCACATGCAGCTGCCCTTCGGCGGCACGTCCGCATCCGACACGTTCGAGACCGGCACCCGGGCCGCGGCCTGGGGCGGGACGACGACGATCGTCGATTTCGCGGTGCAGCGTCACGGCGAGCGGATCCAGGACGGCCTCGCCCACTGGCACGAACTCGCGGCGGGGCAGTGCGCCGTCGACTACGGGTTCCACCAGATCGTCGGCGGCGTGGACGCGGAGGCCCTCGCCGCCCTGCCGGGGCTCATCGACGAGGGCATCACGAGTTTCAAGATGTTCATGGCGTACCCGGGGGTGTTCTACGCCGACGACGCGCAGATCCTGCGGGCGATGCAGATCTCCGCCCGCACCGGGATGCTGACGATGATGCACGCCGAGAACGGACCGGTGATCGACGTCCTGGCCGAGCAGCTCGTGGCCGAGGGCAAGACCGACCCGTACTTCCACGGCATCGCCCGCGCCTGGCAGGCGGAGGAGGAGGCGACGCACCGGGCCATCATGCTGGCGGACCTCACCGGCGCGCCGCTGTACGTCGTCCACGTCAGCGCGAAGCAGGCGGTGCGCCAGCTCGCCTGGGCACGCGACAAGGGTCAGAACGTGTTCGGCGAGACCTGCCCGCAATACCTGTACCTCTCCCTGGAGGAGCAGCTCGGCGCCTCGAGCGAACGCTGGGGGGCGTTCGAGGGTGCCAAGTGGGTGTGCTCGACCCCGCTGCGCTCGCGCGCGGAGGGCCACCAGGACCACATGTGGCAGGCGCTGCGCACGAACGACCTGCAGATGGTCTCGACCGACCACTGCCCCTTCTGCATGACGGATCAGAAGGAGCTCGGACGGGGGGACTTCCGCGCCATCCCGAACGGCATCGGCTCCGTCGAGCACCGCATGGACCTGATGTACCAGGGCGTCGTGACGGGCGAGATCTCCCTGGAGCGCTGGGTGGAGCTCACCTCCACGACGCCGGCCCGGATGTTCGGCATGTACGGACGCAAGGGCGTGATCCAGCCCGGCGCCGACGCGGACGTGGTCGTCTACGACCCGGCCGGGCACACCTCGATCGGATACGACAAGACGCACCACATGAACATGGACCACTCGGCCTGGGAGGGGTTCGAGATCGACGGCCACGTGGACACGGTGATCGCGAGGGGCAAGGTCATCGTCGACGCCGGGCAGTACCTGGGGCGAAAGGGCGACGGCCGGTTCGTCAGGCGCGGCCTCAGCCAGTACCTGATCTGACCCGATCCCACCGCAGGAACGAGAGGGGGCACGACATGGACTTCGGTGTCGTCCTGCAGACCAACCCACCCGCGTCGCGCACGGTCCAGCTCGCACAGCTGGCCGAGGCGCACGGGTTCAGCCACGTGTGGACCTTCGACTCGCACCTCCTGTGGGAGGAGCCGTACGTCGTCCACTCCGCCATCCTGAACGCCACCAGGCGCATCACCGTCGGACCGTTCGTGACCAACCCGGCGACCCGTGACTGGACCGTCACGGCGTCCGTGTTCGCCACGCTCAACGAGATGTACGGCAACCGCACGATCTGCGGCATCGGCCGCGGGGACTCGGCGGTGCGGGTGACGAACGGCCGGCCGACGAGCCTGAAGGAGCTGCGGGAGTCCATCCACGTCATCCGGGAGCTGGCCAACTCGCGCGCCGTCGAGTACAACGGCGCGACGCTGCAGTTCCCGTGGAGCCGGGGATCCTCCCTGGACGTGTGGGTGGCCGCCTACGGACCGCTCGCACTGCGTCTGGCCGGGGAGGTGGGCGACGGCTTCATCCTGCAACTCGCCGATCCGGACATCGCCGAGTGGATGATCCGCGTGGTCAAGGATGCGGCGGCGGCGGCCGGCCGCGACCCGGAGTCGATCGCGTTCTGCGTCGCCGCGCCGATGTACATCGGCACCGACCCCGGGCACATGCGCGATCAGTGCCGCTGGTTCGGCGGGATGGTGGGCAACCACGTCGCCGACATCGTCGCCAAGTACGGCGCGCAGGGCGGGGTGCCGGCGGCGCTGACCGACTACATCGCCGGTCGCGAAGGGTACGACTACAACTCCCACGGCAAGTCCGGCAACGACCACGTGGACTTCGTCCCGGACGAGATCGTCGACCGCTTCTGCGTGCTGGGCACCGCCGAGGAGCACATCGCCAAGCTCGAGAGGCTGCGCGAGCTCGGCGTCACCCAGTTCGCCGGATACCTCCAGCACGACAACAAGGAGGAGACGATGCGGGTCTACGGCGAGACCGTGATCCCCGCGCTCTCCGCCCACATCACGGCCAAGCGATGACCGTGACCGAGCCGCCCACGATCACCGCCGCGGGCGACCCCGCGCACCCGTTGCCGGCTCGCGTCGCACGCCGGCGCGCCGGGGAAGGGCGGGGGATGGTGCGGCCCGTGCTCTTCGGCGTCGGCGGCGTGCTCGCCGTCGCGCTCCTCTGGGAGCTGTACAAGCTGCTCGGGCCCGCCGACGGAGTCGTGATCGGCGGACTACGGGTGCTGCCGCGCACGACCGACCTGGCCATGCCCCACGTCTGGGAAATGCTCACCCGGCTCGCCGAGCCCGTCACCTCCTCGCCGTCCGCCCGCCCGCTCTGGCTGGAGGTGCTGCTCGCGGCGCTCGTCACCCTCGGGATCGCCGCGGTCGGCTGGCTGGTCGGGGTGGTCGTCGGCTTCGCGTTCGCGTTGATCATGCAGCGCTGGCGCATCGCGGAGTGGGCGCTGCTGCCCTGGATCGTGCTCAGCCAGACCGTGCCGCTCATCGCCTTCGCCCCCCTCGTCAAGAGCTGGGGATCCCGGATCGAGATCGGTGCGTTCGAATGGGCGGACTGGATGAGCGTCGCCCTCATCGCCAGCTACCTCGCCTTCTTCCCGGTCGCGGTCGGCGCCCTCCGCGGGCTGCAATCGCCGGACCGCATCCACACCGAGCTGTTGTACACCTACGCCGCGACGCCGTGGCAGACGCTCGTGCGACTGCGGCTCCCGGCGGCCGTCCCCTTCCTCATCCCGGCGCTGCGCCTGGGAGCGGCCGGCGCCATCGTCGGCGCGGTCGTCGCGGAGGTGTCCACCGGCCTGCAGGGCGGCATCGGCCGCATCCTCATCCAGTACGCCGGCCAGGCCTCCGGGGACCCCGCGAAGCCCTGGGGACCGATCTTCGGCGCCGTCCTGCTCGGACTCGTCGCCGCCGGCTCCGTGGCCCTGCTCGGTGCCACCCTCAAGAACTACCGACGCGGGGAGGACAACGCGTGACCACCCAGAACCCGAACGGGATCCCGGCCGTCGCCATCACCGGGGTGGACAAGACCTTCGAGACCCGCAGCGGGCAGGTGCACGCCCTGCAGCAGATCGACCTCGATGTCGCCGCGGGCGAGTTCGTCTCCCTCATCGGCCCGTCCGGATGCGGCAAGTCGACCCTCATGCGCCTGATCGCGGACCTCGACCAGGCGACCGACGGGACCATCAGCGTCTTCGGCAAGACCCCCGCGCGCGCCCGGCTCGACCAGGACTACGGCATCGCGTTCCAGCAGGCGGGGCTCCTGCCGTGGCGCACGGTCACGGGCAACGTATCCCTCCCCCTCGAGATGCACGGCGCCCCCGGCCGGGCGGGCCGCGTGGCGGAGTTGCTGGAGATGGTCGGTCTCAGCGAATTCGCCGACCGGTACCCGGACCAGCTGTCCGGCGGCATGCAGCAGCGCGTGGCGATCGCACGCGCCCTCGCCGAACGCCCGAAGCTCCTCCTGATGGACGAGCCCTTCGGCGCCCTCGACGAGATGACGCGCGAGCGGATGCAGACCGAGCTGGTACGGATCTGCGCGGAGACGGAAGCGGCCGTGGTCTTCGTCACGCACTCGATCCCGGAGGCGGTCTTCCTCTCCGACCGCGTCGTGGTGATGTCCCCGCGACCCGGACGCATCCAGCAGATCGTCCCCATGCGCCTGGAGAGCACCCACGAGCGGACGGAGGCCCTCCGAGAAGACGAGTCCTTCTTCGAGATGGTCACCGCGGTCCGAGAGGCGCTGCACCAGGGGAGTCCGGCGCCGCGCGGGGTGGAGAACCGCTGATGTCCACGCTCACGGCGCGGAGACGGGCGGGCGCGGACCGGGCGTGGGTGCGGGTCGCCGCTCCCGTCCTGGTCGGGGTCCTCGTCCTGGTGGTCTGGCAGGTTCTCGTGAGCGTGGTCGGGATCAGCGACTACCTGCTCCCCGGACCCGCCGCCATCGTCGAGCAGTTCGTGCAGTTCGCTCCGGCCATCGGCACGGCGACGGTCGTCACCGGCGTCAACGCCCTCGCCGGACTCGTCGTCGGCTCGCTCCTCGGCATCCTCCTGGCGGCGCTCGCCGCGCGGTGGAGCGCCCTGGACATGATGAGCGCCCCCGTCGTCGCCGGGCTCGCGGTCGTCCCCATCGTCGCCCTCGCACCCGTGCTCAACTCGATGTTCGGGGCGGACAGCCAGATGGGGCGTCAGACGATCGCGGCGCTGGCCTCCTTCGTCCCGGTCTTCGTCAACACCCTGCGCGGGTTCCGCCAGGTGCGCCCGGTGCACCGCGATCTGATGCGCGCCTATGCGGCGAGCCCCGGCCAGGTCCTGCGGACCGTCACCCTGCCGACCGCGGTGCCGTTCATCTTCACCGGCATCCGTCTCGCCTCCTCGCTGGCCGTCATCTCCGCGCTCGTCGCGGAGTACTTCGGCGGACCCCGCGGCGGGCTCGGCGCGATGATCTCCACCTCGGCCGCGACGAGCGCGTACGCCCGCGCCTGGGCGTACGTCTTCGCCGCGATCCTGCTCGGACTCCTCTTCTATGTGGTCGCCCTGCTCCTCGAGCGCCTGGCGGTGCGGCGCCCGCACTGACCCCTTCGTCCTGCCGCCATCCGGGCGCCCGGGAATGCACCACCGCACACATGAAAGGAACGACATGAGACACAGCACACGCCGCATGCTCGCGGCCGCGTCCCTCGCCGCCGTCGGCACTCTCGTTCTCGCCGCCTGCTCCGGCGGCTCGAGCGGTTCGGATCCCGCGGACGCCGAAGACGGCGGCGACCTCACGCCGGTCACCCTGCAGCTGCAGTGGCTGCCTCAGGGGCAGTTCGCGGGCTACTTCGCCGCGATGGAGCAGGGGTACTTCGAGGAGGAGGGGCTGGATGTGGAGATCATCCCCTCCGGCGGGGACATCGTCCCCCAGGACGCCCTCGCCGCCGGCGACGTCGACTACGCCATCGCGTGGGTCCCGAAGGTCCTCGGTTCCATCGAGGCGGGCGCCGAGCTCACCAACATCGCGCAGATCTTCCAACGCTCCGGCACCCTGCAGGTGGCCTGGGCGGACTCCGACATCACCTCCGTCGCGGACTTCGAGGGCAAGAAGATCGGCTCGTGGGGCTTCGGCAACGAGTGGGAGATCTTCGCGGCGATGGCCGCGGAGGGACTCGACGCGACGACGGTCGAGATCATCACGCAGGACTTCAACATGAACGCGTTCCTGCAGGGCGACATCGACGCGGCGCAGGCGATGACCTACAACGAGTACGCCCAGCTCCTGGAGACCGTGGACCCGGACACCGGGGAGCTCTACACGCCGGACGACTTCACGGTGATCAGCTACGAGGACACCGAGGGGGCGATGCTGCAGGACGCCATCTGGGCCGACACGCAGCGGCTCGAGGACGACACCGAGTACCAGGAGACGACGGTCGCCTTCCTGAAGGCCGTCGTCAAGGGGTGGGCGTACGCCGCACAGAACCCCGAGGAGGCCGCGGAGATCACGATCGCGGAGGGCTCCGGCTGGGGGCCGAGCCACGAGCTGTGGATGGTGAACGAGACGAACAAGCTGATCTGGCCGTCGGAGTCCGGGATCGGCATCATCGACGACGCCGCGTGGCAGCGGACGGTCGCGGGTGCCCTCGCCGCCGTGAACGAGACCGGCGCCCATCTGATCACCGCCGAACCGCCCGCGAGCGCATACTCGAACGAGTGGATCCAGAAGGCGCTGGACGAACTGGCGGACTCGGGAGTCGACCTCACCGGTGAGGACTTCTCCCCGGTCGAGGTGACCCTGCAAGAGGGCGGGCAGTAGCCGCTCTCCGGCCGGGCGGACCCGATCCGCCCGGCCGGATCCCCGCAACGACGCGAAGGACGACAGACATGACCGCAGACCCCGAACTCGACCGGCTCGCCTACGACCTCGACCGGGCGCACGTGTTCCACTCCTGGTCCGCTCAGGCGGCGCTCGACCCCCTGGTGATCGCCGGGGGACGCGGCACCCGCGTGTGGGACCATGCCGGGCGCAGCTACCTCGATTTCTCCAGCCAGCTGGTGAACGTCAACATCGGGCATCAGCATCCGGCTGTCGTGGACGCCATCCGGGAGCAGGCCGCGCAGTTGACCACGATCGCGCCGTCCACGGCGAACCTCGCCCGCGGGCAGGCCGCCGAGCGCATCGTGGCACGCGCCCCCGAGGGCTTCTCGAAGGTGTTCTTCACCAACGGCGGCGCCGACGCCGTCGAGAACGCGATCCGGATGGCACGCCTGCACACCGGCCGGGACAAGGTCCTCTCCCGCTACCGCTCGTACCACGGCAACACCGGGGCGGCGATCGTCGCGACCGGCGACTGGCGCCGCATCCCGAACGAATTCGCGCGCGGGCACGTGCACTTCTTCGGCCCCTACCTCTACCGGTCGGAGTTCTGGGCGACGACGCCGGAAGAGGAGTGCGCGCGGGCGCTGCACCATCTGGAGCGGGTCGTGCAGGCGGAGGGACCCACCGGCATCGCCGCGATCATCCTGGAATCGATCCCGGGCACCGCCGGTGTCCTGCTCCCCCCGCCCGGATACCTGGCGGGGGTCCGGGCGATCTGCGACCGGTACGGCATCCTGCTGATCCTCGACGAGGTCATGGCCGGCTTCGGCCGCACCGGGCGCTGGTTCGCCTTCGACGGGCACGACGTCGTGCCGGACCTCATCACCTTCGCGAAAGGCGTCAACTCGGGCTACGTCCCGATCGGCGGGGTCATCATCTCCGACCCCATCGCCGCGACCTTCGACGACCGGGTGTTCCCCGGCGGACTCACCTACTCCGGGCATCCGCTCGCCGCCGCCTCCGTCATCGCGACGCTCGACGCGATGGAGTCGGAGGGGATCGTGGAGAACGCCCGCCGGATGGGGGCCGAAGTCATCGGTCCGGCGCTCGCGGGTCTCGCCGAGCGGCACCGCGCCGTCGGCGAGGTGCGCGGCGAGGGCGTGTTCTGGGCCCTCGAGCTGGTCGCCGACCGGGAGACCCGGGAACCGCTGCCCGCGGCGGCGATGGGAGCGCTCAAGAAGGACCTCGTCGCGCGGGGACTGCTCCCCTTCGTCCAGGACAACCGCATCCACGTCGTCCCGCCCTGCGTCGTGACCGATGACGACGTCGCCGAGGCCGTGTCGATCTACGACGCCGCGCTGGGGGCGCTGTGACCGGAGCGGACGCACCTGTCCACGACGCGAAAAGACCCGGACCGCCCGGCCGCGACCTCGTGGACACTCGATCCGTGGGACCCCGGGGATGCGCCGCCGCACCCCGACAGCCGTGAAGGAAGAAGGAGAGACCGTGACCGAGATCCTCGACCATTGGGTCGGCGGGGCCGCCTGGCAGGGCGCGTCCACCCGCACCGCACCGGTGTACAACCCGGCGCTCGGAGCCGTGCAGAAGGAGGTGCGACTGGCCGGTACCGCGGATGTGGACGCCGCCGTGGCCGCGACCGCCGCCGCGTGGCCGGCGTGGCGGGACACCTCCATCGCCAAGCGGACCTCCGTGCTGTTCGCCTTCCGCGAGCTGCTGAACGCACGCAAGGACGAGCTCGCCGCCATCCTGACCGCGGAACACGGCAAGGTGCTCTCCGACGCCCTCGGCGAGATCGCACGCGGGCTCGAGGTCGTCGACTTCGCCTGCGGCGTCGGCCACCTCACCAAGGGCACCTACTCCGAGAACGTCTCCAGCGGCGTCGACGTCTACACCGTGCGTCAGCCGATCGGCGTCGTCGGCGTGATCAGCCCGTTCAACTTCCCCGCGATGGTACCGATGTGGTTCTTCCCCATCGCGCTCGCCGCGGGGAACGCCGTCGTGCTCAAGCCCAGCGAGAAAGACCCGACGGCATCCATCTGGATGGCGCAGCTGCTGCGCGAGGCGGGCCTCCCCGACGGGGTGTTCACCGTGGTCAACGGCGACAAGGAGGCGGTCGACGCGCTGCTCGTACATCCCGACATCCGGTCGATCTCGTTCGTCGGCTCCACTCCCATCGCGCAGTACATCTACCAGACCGCCGCGACGCACGGGAAGCGGGTGCAGGCGCTCGGCGGGGCGAAGAACCACATGCTCGTCCTCCCGGACGCAGACCTCGACCTCGCCGCCGACGCGGCCGTCAACGCCGGGTTCGGATCCGCCGGCGAGCGCTGCATGGCCGTGTCCGTCGTGCTCGCGACGGAGCAGATCGCGGACGCACTCGTGGAGAAGATCACCGAGCGCATGGCGACCCTGCGCACCGGCGACGGAACGCGCGGCTGCGACATGGGACCGCTGATCACCCGCGAGCACCGCGACAAGGTCGCCGGGTACCTGGACGTCGCCGCATCCGACGGGGCAACCGTGGTCGTGGACGGCCGGGGGGTGGAGGTCGACGGCGACGCCGACGGGTTCTGGCTCGGTCCCACGCTCATCGACCGGGTACCGCTGGATTCCGCCGTGTACACGGACGAGATCTTCGGTCCGGTCCTCTCGATCGTGCGGGTGGAGGGCTATCAGGACGGCCTCGACATCATCAACCGGGGCCGGTACGGCAACGGCACCGCCATCTTCACCAACGACGGCGGCGCAGCCCGGCGGTTCCAGCGCGAGGTCCAGGTGGGGATGGTGGGCGTCAACGTCCCCATCCCGGTGCCCGTCGCCTACCACTCGTTCGGCGGCTGGAAGGCGTCGCTCTTCGGCGACGCGAAGGCCTACGGGCCCCAGGGGTTCGAGTTCTTCTCCCAGGAGAAGGCGATCACCTCGCGGTGGCTGGATCCCTCGCACGGCGGCCTGAACCTGGGGTTCCCGCAGAACGCCTGACCGGCGCGCGCGGGGCGCCGGCTGGAGCGCTGGCGTGCGCAGCGCTGGCGTGCGCAGCGCTCGCGTGCGCGTGCTGGGCGCGCCGCGCTGCGTGCGCGTGCTGCGTGCGCGCGCCGGGAGCCGAGGACGTCGGGGTGGGCGCGCAGGATGTGGACGGATAGCCTGAGGGAGTATGCAATCCGTATCGGATGACCCGTCCTCACCTTGCAGATCGGAGGTTCCCATGTCCATCAACGCCGCGCACCCCACCCGTGCACACAAGGCGATCGTCGGCGAGCCCGAGGTCGTCGAGGACATCCGTGACCTCGCCCGCGACGTCGAGGACGACCCGTCGTGGATGCTGCTCAAGGACGCCGCGATCGCGCTGCAGGCGCTGCAGGCCCGGGACGGCTCGGTACCCGATCAGGGCGACGTGCTCGCCGCGCGGATGCACGTCGAGCAGATCGTGGCGGCCGTCCGCGAGCTCGCCCCGCGTTTCCCGCACGACGCCGCCTACCTGGACGCGCTCGCCGGGGACCTGCTGCGCTGGTCCGCCGAAGGGTTCGGCGTGCCGGACTTCTTCGACTCGCTCGTCGCCTTCCAGCCGCAGGAGCACCGCATCGACGGACTCCGCCACCTCGTCGTCTTCCCGATGTACACGCAGAACGGCTCTCCGGACCGGCATCTGGAGGCCGTGCTCGTGGAGGTGATCTGGCCGGAGTTCATCGCGTCCCTCGAGAGCGAGTACACCAACCGCCTGTTCGTCTCCCTCCGGCTCGTGGACTTCACGCCCGGCTACGACACGAACTCGGCCGTGCTCTTCCCCGAGACGGTGGCCATGCGGGAGGTGCCCACCTTCACCTGGGGAGCCATCTTCCAGGACCGCGAGGCCGCGCGATACCGACGCGTGGTGGCCGCCGCATCCGAGATCACCCACCTCGATCTGCCCGAGGACGCGGCCCGGATGCTGAATGATCAGGCGCTGACGGAGCAGACCTTCGTGATGTGGGACATCATCCACGACCGCACGCACATGCGCGGGGACCTGCCGTTCGACCCGTTCATGATCAAGCAGCGGATGCCGTACTTCCTCTACGCGCTCGAGGAGCTGCGCTGCGATCTCACCGCGTTCCGCGAGTGCGTCCGCATCCGGGAGCGGCTGGAGGGACGGATCCGGGCGGGCGAGGAGCTGAGTGACCCCGAGCAGGAGATGCTCCGGCACGCGGCGCTCGCACTGTACGCGGTGGTGCTCGACCGGATCTTCCGGTTCGCCATCACCGGCTCGCGGGTGCGCAACTACGACGGCCTCGGCGGGCAGCTGCTGTTCGCCTGGCTCCACCGCCACGGGGTGCTGCACTGGACGGACACGCGCCTCACGATCGACTGGGAGGCCATCCCGGATGTCGTCGTCGCCCTGGCGGACGCCATCGACCGGCTGTACTGGGAATCGATCGACCGGCCCAAAACCGCGCACTGGCTCGCGGCGTACGAACTGGTGCGGGGAGTGCTCACCCCGCATCCCGCCTCGCGCTGGGCGCGTGGGCTCCCGGAGGAGATCCTGGCCGGGCCGCCGTCCGGGTACACGGACGCGGTCCGTGAGGACGAGTTCCCGCTGTCGATGTTCTACGAGGCGCTGGAGAAGAAGATGCGTCCGGTGATCGCCTCCACGGAGGGCATCCGCGGCACCGACTGACGCCGCCTCCCGCCCGAACCGCGCCGCCGGTGCGGTTCGGGCGGGAGGTCAGCCGGTCTTCTCCGACAGAACTCCTGCACCCTGCCCCTCCTTCCGGTGGCCGCAACCCCAGGATCGAGTTCTGCAGGAGTTGTGCACCGCCCGGCCGACCCAAACTCGTGCCGGGCAACGCCCCGCACCCTCGTTCCCGGCGCCGTCCCGTGCGTCGTAGATTGGATACCCGTGACCACTCTGCATGACCCCGCCGTGCGCGGCTTCGCCTCCGACAACTACTCCGGCGTGCACCCCGACGTGCTCGCCGCGATCGCCTCCGCCAACACGGGCCACCAGGTCTCCTACGGTGAAGACGTCTACACCGCGCGCCTGCAGCAGGTGCTCGCCGCGCACTTCGGCGCCGGCGCGGAGGGGTTCCCCGTCTTCAACGGCACCGGGGCCAACGTCACCGCCCTCCAGTCGATGCTGCCCCGCTGGGGCGCCGTGATCTGCGCGACCACCGCGCACATCAACGTCGACGAGGGCGGCGCGCCGGAGCGCGTGGGCGGGATGAAGCTGCTCACGGTCCCCTCCGCGGACGGCAAGCTCACCCCGGAACTCGTCGACCGCGAAGCATGGGGATGGGGCGACGAGCACCGCGCTCAGCCGTCGGTCGTCTCGATCACCCAGTCCACCGAGGTCGGAACGCTGTACACCGCCGAGGAGGTGCGGGCCCTCGCCGACCACGCGCACGGACACGGGATGCTGCTGCACATGGACGGGGCACGCATCGCCAACGCGGCTGCCGCCCTGGACCTGCCGCTCGCCGCGTTCACCCGCGATGCCGGCGTCGACGTGCTGAGTCTCGGCGGGACCAAGAACGGCGCCCTCGGCGCCGAGGCCATCGTCGTCCTGAACCCGGAGGCATCCGCCGGTCTCACCTACCTGCGCAAGCTCAACATGCAGCTCGCCTCCAAGATGCGCTTCCTGTCGGCGCAGCTCGTCGCCCTGTTCGAGGGTGACCTGTGGCTGCACAACGCGCGGCACGCGAACGCCATGGCGACGCGTCTGCGTGCAGGACTCGAGGCGGGACTGGCGGATGGATCGGTGCGCGGCGTGACGTTCACCCAGCCCACGCAGTCGAACGGCGTCTTCGCCACGCTCCCCGCCGGGGTGGCCGACCGGCTCCGGGAGTCCTTCCGCTTCTACGACTGGGACGAGTCGATCGGCGAGGTGCGCTGGATGTGCACGTTCGACACCACCGAGCACGACGTCGACGCCTTCATCGCCGGGATCTCCCGCGAGACCGCCGGCTGAGCGGACGACCTCGACCACGGCCGGCCGGGATCCACCGCACGCCCGGTCGGGACGCGCTCGGCCGGCCCGCGCCTGCTCCGCTCAGCGGGGCAGGCGCCGGCCGAGGAGAGCGGTCGCGATGGTCGGCTTGAAGCGTCGCGCGACGTAGGCCACGGCCTCGTCGACGCGCAGGGCGCGGGTCGAGTTCCCCACCCGCACCCACAGATCGGTGCTGCCTCCCCCGGAGGTCTGCGTGAGGAAGACGGGCGCGGACGACGGCGGCACCTGCACGACACACACGCTGTCGTCCCCCGCGACGGCTGCGAACCGGATGCGGGGCAGCGTCGCCGCGTTGCGACCGAGCACCGACACGAACAGGTCGCGCAACCACAGCTCGAACCGGTCGTGGTCGGGATGGCGCAGAGTGGCCAGGTCCCGTTGGAGCCCGACCGGACGCCCGTCGTCGTCCGCGCCGATGACGAGGACGCCGCCGTCGCTGTTGAGGAACGCCGCCACCGTCTTCACGATGGCGAGCTCCATCCGCGCGTCTTTCTTGTCCTCGCGGACGTTCCAGCGCGCGGTCTCCTTGAACTCGACCCGGTCCGACTCCCCGGCCGCGAGCACCGCGGCGACATCCACGTCGTCACGGCCGCGACGCAGGGCCGCGGCGATACCGGCGACGACGAAGGAGAGGGCGACGCTCGACCCGATCACGATCAGCAGCGTGGCTGCCATCCACAGCCGCTGGCCGTACAGGAACAGCCCGGCGACCAGCATCCCGGCGCTCATCCCGAGGACGGCCACGATGATCATGACGGCGAGGCTCAGCGGCAGGCGCCGACCGAAGAGGGCGCGGATGCCGCGGGCCACGAGGTAGGCCACGAGCAGCACGATCGGCAGTGCCACCCCGAACTCGATGAGCAGGGGGCTGGCGGGCGACGCGATCACCTCAGAGCGCCGACGGAGGCCAGTCCGAGGCGCACGAGCGTGCCTCGACCGCCCTCCATCTCTGCGGAGAGCGTGTCGGATGCGGCCTCGGCCGGATCCATCCAGGTGACCTCGAGGGCGTCCTGGCGCGGTTCGCAGGTGCCGGTGACCGGCACCACGAAGGCCAGCGACACGGCGTGCTGCCGGTCGTCGTGGAAGGCGCTGACACCCGGGATGGGGAAGTACTCCGCCACCGTGAACGGGGTCGGCGACAGCGGCAGGAGCGGGAAGGCCATCGGTCCGAGGTCGTTTTCGAGATGACGGAACAGGGCGTCGCGGATCGTCTCGCCGTAGCGCACGCGTCCGGAGACGATCGTGCGCGTGATCTCCCCGAGGGGCGTCGCACGCAGCAGGATGCCGACCTGCGTGACCGCACCGAGCCCGTCGGTGCGCACCGGCAGGGCCTCCACGTAGATCATCGGGAGCCGCCGGCGCATCTCGGCCAGCTCGACGTCGCTCAGCCAGGCCGGATTCGTGGCGCTTCCGGGGAGCGACCCGCGTCCTTCGCCGAAGTCGAGGGACTCGCGCCCGTCGTCGTCGTCGCGCTCGTTCGGATCGGGATCGGGGGTTCGAACCGGCATGTCTCCTGTATACCCCACCGCGCGCCGGCGACCCTCCACGCCTCGCGACTGTCGGTGCACGATGTCAGGATGGAGCGGTGGACCTCTCCGACGCGCTGAACGACGATGTCGTGCTCTGGTCGACCGATGCTCGTGCAGGCCTGCCGCTGCTGGTGCTGCTGCACGGCTACGGCGCGGACGAACGCGATCTGTTCGGCCTCGTCCCGCACCTCCCGCCCGGCTTCGCGTATGCGGCCGTGCGCGCGCCGCTCGCGCCGCCGTTTCCCACCCCGGGGCACTCCTGGTACCCGATCGAGGGGCTCGAGAGCCGCGATCCGCGGCACGTCACCGATGCGGCCGCCCGGCTCGTCGAGTGGCTGGAGGCACGGACGGATGCCCCGGCGACCGGCCTGCTCGGGTTCTCCCAGGGCGGCGCCGTGGCACTGCAGGCGCTGCGTCTGCAGCCGGAGCGGTTCTCGTTCGCGGTGAACCTCAGCGGGTACGCGATGCCCGGCCCCCTTCCCGGCGACGACATCCTCGCCGAACGGCGCCCGCCGGTGTTCTGGGGTCGCGGCACGCACGACGACGTCATCCCGGGCCAGCTCATCACGCACACGGTGGAGTGGCTGCCGGCGCATTCGACGCTGAGCGGTCGGGTGTACCCCGGCATGGGGCACAGCGTGTCACAGGACGAACTGGTCGATGTGCGGCGCTTCCTCGACCTGCAGTTCGACGCGATCACTGCTGCGGGCGCCTGACCCGGACGGGTCTGGTGCAGGTCGCGGGTCCGCGGGTATCGTGATGGTTCCTGTTCCCGAGCGAAAAGGCTTCCTCCGGTGATTTCCTTCGACGGCCCCGCGTCCACGCGCTGACCCCGTCGATCACCGTGCCCGCATGACGGGCACCCGGGTGTCAGTGCTTCCCCGACACCCCCCGGAGGCACCATGCCCACCCGCTCACCCGCCGTCGTCCTCGACCGCGTGTCCTTCTCATGGCCGGACGGCTCCCGCGCGCTGCGGGACGTGTCCGGCGCGTTCGGCACCGGCCGCACCGGACTCGTCGGCCGCAACGGCTCCGGCAAGACGACACTGCTGCGGATCATCGCCGGTGACCTGCGTCCGTCCTCCGGCCGCGTCACGGTGCCGGACGGGGTAGCGACCCTGCCGCAGCGGCTGACCCTGGACGCGGATCGTTCCGTTCCCGACCTCCTCGGCGTCACCGGGGTGCTCGCCGCCGTCCGCGCCGTCGAGTCCGGCGATGTACGCGCGGAGCTGTTCGACCTGATCGGCACGGACTGGGACGTGGAGGCGCGCGCGATCGCCGCACTGGCCGATGCCGGCCTCTCTGCGGACGCCCTCGACCGCTCGGCCTCCGGACTCTCCGGGGGCGAGGCGATGCTCGTGGCGGTCGCCGGCGTGCGGGCGCGCCGGGCTCCGCTCACGCTGCTGGACGAGCCGACGAACAACCTCGACCGCGACGCCCGCGAGCGGCTGGGCGCGATGCTGCAGGGATGGCCGGGCGCTCTCGTCGTGGTCAGCCACGACGTCGCACTGCTCGACCTCATGGACGAGACCGCCGAGCTCTACGACGATGCCCTGAGCACCTTCGGCGGCGGATATTCCGCGTGGCGGGCCTGGTTGGAGACCGAACAGGATGCGGCTCGCCGGGCCGAGCGGACCGCTGCTCAGTCGGTCCGGCGGGAGAAGCGCGAGCGCATCGAGGCCGAGACCAAGCTCGCCCATCGCGCACAGATGGGACACAAGGCGCAGATCGAGAAGCGCGTGCCCGGCATGATCTCCGGCGCGCGCAAGCGGGCCGCGCAGGTGTCTGCCGGGAAGATGCGCGGGCTCGTCGCGGACCGGGAGTCCGTCGCGCGGGCGTCCCAGGAGGCCGCGGAACGACGCATCCGGAACGACGACTCCGTGCGGGTCGATCTTCCGGATCCGGGCGTGGCCGCCGGACGGCGCATCGCGACCCTGGGCGACGGCGGGCGGACCTGGATCCTGCAGGGCCCCGAACGGATCGCCGTCATCGGGCCGAACGGCGCCGGCAAGACCACCCTCCTGGAGCGTCTCACCGGCTCCTCTGATGCGGCTCCCCCGCACCTCGGCGCGCTGCACGCCGAGGCGCACACCGACCGGGTCGCCTACCTGCCGCAGCGCCTGGACGGCCTCGACGATGCCGCATCGGTCCTGCAGAACGTGGCGACCACCGCGCCGCACCTGCCCACTGCGGAGTTGCGGAATCGGCTCGCTCGATTCCTCCTGCGCGGCGCCACGGTCGACCGCCCCGTCTCCGCGCTGTCGGGCGGGGAGCGTTTCCGGGTCTCGCTGGCCCGCCTGCTGTTCGCGGACCCCCCTCCGCAGCTCCTCGTGCTCGACGAGCCGACCAACAACCTCGACCTGGACACGGTCGACCAGCTCGTGGACGCCCTGTCCGGCTATCGCGGCGCCCTGCTCGTGGTGAGTCACGACGATGCGTTCCTCGCCCGGCTCGGCCTGGATCTGACCCTGGAGTTGCGCGGAGGCGCGCTGCGGGAGGTGTGAGCGGCGGGGCGGTGACCTGTCCTCCACAGGTGGCGTATTTGCGAGTTATCCACGGGTTTGAAACATCCCCTGATCTGGGGCTTCATCGGGGCGGGGAATGTCGGTGGCCCTCACCAGAATGGGGGTATGACGACATCGAGACTCCCCTTCGGCACGAGCGACGCGGACGCCGCCGTGCTGGCCGGGTTGGTGTCGACATCGCGGCAGGTGCTGGCGCAGAAGAACGCCGGTGATGCGGGCGAGGTCCGGTTCCTCGCCGACGCGGGAGCGTTCGCGCTGCGGCAAGCCGGGAAGAACTCCGTGCAGGCCAAGGAAATGGCGTTAAGGTCCGTCGCAGCGGAGATCGCGGCGGCGTGGCACGACTCCGACCGGTCCGTGCTCGCCCGGATGAACCGGGCGATGACCCTCGTCGACCACTACCCGGAGACCGTCACCGCGTACGAGCAGGGCCGGATCCTCCGCCGGCACGTGGATCTGGTCGTGGAATGCGGCACACCCCTGGATACGGAAGCGCGGGGGTTGTTGGATGCGGCCGCGGTCGTGCAGTGCGAACAGAACTCCCCCAACCGGGCGAGACCCCTGCTGCAGATGCTCGCCGAGTCGCTGCAGCCCCGCACCCTCACCGACCGGCACCAGGACGCGAGGGAACACCGCCGCGTCCGCGTCCTGCCGTTGGAGGACGGGATGGCGGAACTGATCGTCACGCTCCCGGTCACGCTCGCGCACGCCATCCTCGACCGGCTCACCCGGCAAGCGTCCGCAGTCAAGGACGTCCGGGAACGCGCACGGGTGGCGGCTAGGGCGGGTGCCGGTGCGGCGGGTGCGGTCGCGGAGCCGGAAAGTCTGGGTGCGGGTGCGGAGCAGGAAAGTCTGGGTGCGGGTGCGGAGCAGGAGAGTCTGATCGGGGTGGATGACGAGCCGGCACCCGCGGAAGTCCTCGCGTCGGACGAGCGGACCACCGATCAGATCCGCGCGGACCTGCTCGCCGACATGCTCCTGACCACCACCCCCGGTACCGACCCGCACCTCGATGGTGACGGAGCGGGCGGACTCGGCGCGATCCGCGCGGTCGTGCAGGTCACCGTCCCTGTGCTCACCCTCCTCGGGCGAAGCGACCTCCCCGCCGACCTCACCGGAACCTCCCCCATCGACCCGGCCACCGCTCGCACCCTCGCCGGGAATTCTCCGGGGCTCGACCGGATCCTGACCCACCCCATCACCGGAGCCGTGCTCACCACCGACCGATACCAACCGACCGCCGACCTGAAACGATTCCTCCGCGGCAGAGACCACCGCTGCCGATTCCCCGGCTGCCGCATGCCCGCCATCCGCTCCGACATCGACCACACCCGCGACCACGCCCACGGCGGACCCACCGACGCCGGAAACCTCGCCCACCTCTGCCGCGGACACCACACCCTCAAACACGCCACACCCTGGAAAGTCAGACAACTCCCCCACGGGATCCTGGAATGGACCTCCCCCGCCGGACACACCTACACCGACCACCCACCCGGACCCGCCCTCCCCGGCACCACCGCAACAGCCCTCACCAACACAGGCATCAGGACCGGCACACCACCCGGCACCGGCAGACCGTCGGTCACCTTCACCCCCGACGGCGAGCCGCCACCCTTCTGACCGTGACGTGACCGCCGCGCTGACGGTGACGTGACCGCCGCTGTTCCGGCACCACGCGACCGACAGCCGAGCGCACACGGTGCTGCCCGGCTCCCCGCCGAGAAGCGCATCCGCCGCCAGGATCGCCGCCGCTACTGTGCGCCGTGAGCGCAATCCCCGCCCACATGTCGGCGGTTGCGGTGAAGATGGTCGGGTGGGCGACGTGCTGCACCGGTTCTCCCCTGCCACGCAGGACTGGTTCCGCGGCGCCTTCCCCGAGCCGACAGCCGCGCAGGCCGGCGCCTGGGAGGCCATCTCACAGGGCAGGCACGCCCTCGTGGTCGCCCCGACCGGATCGGGCAAGACCCTCTCGGCCTTCCTCTGGGCGATCGACAGCGTGTTCCGAGAGCGGCAGGACGCCCCCGCCCAACCCGAGCAGGACCCGGGACGCGGGCGCCGCAAGCGACCCGAACGCGATCCCGCCCGCACCCGTGTCCTCTACATCTCCCCACTGAAGGCCCTGGGCGTCGACGTGGAGCGGAACCTCCGATCGCCGCTCGTCGGCATCGGCCACTCCGCGCGCCGCCTCGGCGTCCCCGCCCCGCAGGTCACGGTCGGCGTCCGCTCCGGGGACACCCCCTCGGCCGACCGCCGCAAGCTCGTCACCGATCCGCCCGACATCCTCATCACCACCCCCGAGTCCCTCTACCTGATGCTGACCAGCCAGGCGAAGGAGACGCTCCGCAACGTGCACACCGTCATCGTCGACGAGGTGCACGCGGTCGCCGCGACCAAGCGCGGCGCCCACCTCGCCGTCAGCCTCGAGCGCCTGGACGCCCTGCTCGATGAACCCGCGCAACGCATCGGACTGTCCGCGACGGTCCGCCCGATCGACGAGGTCGCCCGGTTCCTCGGCGGCGCCGCCCCGGTCGACATCGTCGCCCCGCGCGCGAGCAAGACCTTCGATCTGTCGGTCGTCGTCCCCGTCGACGACATGCTGAACCCGCCGCCCCCACCGGGCGAGGCTCCCCCGCCCGCAACCCCGGCCGCAGCGGAAGACCCGGACACGGATACGGAAGGCGACTGGTTCGCCCCGCCCGGCCCGCGGAGCGAGAACACCGAATCCACCGGCTCGCTCTGGCCCCACGTCGAGGAGGCGATCGTCGACCGCATCCTCCAGCACCGCTCCACGATCGTGTTCTCGAACTCGCGCCGCCTGGCCGAACGCCTCACCGCGCGCCTCAACGAGATCTACAGCGAGCGACTGGGGATCGACCTGCCGGAGGCCACGGTGCCGGCGGCGATGATGGCGCAGGCCGGAGCGACCGCCGGAGCCGACCCCGTGCTCGCGAAGGCCCACCACGGCTCCGTCTCCAAGGAGCAGCGGGCCATCGTCGAGGACGAGCTGAAATCCGGCGTGCTGCGCTGCGTCGTCGCCACCAGCAGCCTGGAACTCGGCATCGACATGGGTGCCGTCGACCTCGTGATCCAGGTCGAGGCGCCGCCCTCCGCGGCCTCAGGGCTGCAGCGCGTCGGTCGCGCCGGGCACCAGGTGGGCGAGATCAGCAAGGCAGCGCTCTTCCCCAAGCACCGCGGCGACGTGCTGCACACCGCGATCGTCACCGAGCGGATGCTCGCCGGCCAGATCGAAGCCATCCGGATCCCGCAGAACCCGCTGGACATCCTCGCCCAGCAGACCGTGGCCGCGACAGCGCTGGAGACGCTCGACGTCGAGGAGTGGTTCGAGACGGTGCGCCGCAGCGCCCCGTTCCGCACCCTGCCCCGCTCCGCCTACGAGGCGACGCTCGACCTGCTGGCCGGCCGGTTCCCCTCGGACGAGTTCGCGGAGCTCCGCCCCCGCGTGGTCTGGGACCGCGACCAGGGCACGATCACGGGCCGCCCCGGCGCGCAACGGATCGCGGTCACGAGCGGCGGCACCATCCCGGACCGCGGCCTGTTCGGGGTCTTCGTGGCCGGGGAGTCCCAGAACGCCCGGGTCGGGGAGCTCGACGAGGAGATGGTCTATGAATCGCGGGTGAACGACGTGTTCACCCTCGGCACGACCAGCTGGCGGATCGTGGAGATCACCCACGACCGCGTCAACGTGGTCCCCGCATTCGGTCAGCCCGGGAAGGTGCCGTTCTGGCACGGCGACGGCATCGGACGTCCCGCCGAGCTCGGTGAGGCGCTCGGGAGGTTCTCCCGGGAGGTCTCCGCCGCCGCCCCGGAGAAGGCGCGCGCCCGGCTCACCGAGGCCGGACTCGACGACCGCGCTCAGGACAACCTGCTCGCCTACCTCGCGGAACAGCGCGAGGCCACCGGATCGGTGCCCAGCGATCGCCAGCTCACGGTGGAACGCAGCCGCGACGAGGTGGGCGACTGGCGCGTGATCCTGCACTCGCCCTACGGGATGCAGGTGCACGCCCCCTGGGCGCTGGCGGTGAACGCCCGCATCCGGGAACGCCTGGGCGTCGAGGGTTCGGCGGTGGCCAGCGACGACGGCATCATCGCCCGGATCCCGGATGCGACCGCCGACCCGCCGGGCGCGGAACTGTTCGTCTTCGACGCCGACGAGCTCGACCGGATCGTCACCGACGAGGTGGGCGGCTCGGCACTGTTCGCGTCCCGCTTCCGGGAGTGCGCAGCACGGGCGCTGCTCATGCCCCGGACGAACCCGAACCGGCGCAGCCCGCTCTGGCAGCAGCGGCAGCGCTCCGCGCAGCTGCTGGAGGTCGCGCGCCGGCACCCCACGTTCCCGATCATCCTGGAAACGCTGCGGGAGGTGCTGCAGGACGTCTACGACCTGCCCGCGCTGATGCGCATCGCGCGGCAGATCGCGGACCGCCGCATCCGCCTCGTCGAGACCACCACGACGCAACCCTCGCCGTTCGCGCGCGATCTGCTCTTCGGGTACGTGGGCGCGTTCATGTACGAGGGCGACTCGCCCCTCGCCGAACGGCGCGCGGCCGCACTGTCCGTCGACCCGGGGCTGCTCTCGGAGCTGCTCGGCAAGATCGAGATGCGCGAGCTGCTGGACCCCGCCGTCATCGAGCAGTTCGAGCGCGAGGCGCAACGCCTCGCCCCGGACCGCCGAGCGAAGGGCCTCGAGGGCGTCGCCGACCTGCTGCGCATCCTCGGGCCGCTCGACGAGGCCGAGATCGCGGAACGCCTGCGCGGCACGGAGACCGAGGGAGAGGACGAGCCGGTTCCCGTCGCGGCCGACGCCGCGCTCGCGGCGGCGCACGCCGAATCACTCGTGCAGGCACGCCGCGCGATCCGGGTGAGCATCGCCGGAACCCCGCGGATCGCGGCCATCGAGGATGCCGGGCGCTTGCGGGACGCCCTCGGCGTCGCGCTCCCGGTGGGTGTGCCGCAGGCCTTCCTCGAACCGTTCCCCGACCCCTTCGGCGACCTCGTCGCCCGCCACGCGCGCACCCACGGTCCTTTCACCGCGGACGCGGTCGCCGCCCGTTTCGGCGTCGGCGTGGCTGTCGCCCGGCACGCACTGCAGCGCCTGGAGTCTTCGGGACGCGTCACGAGCGGATTCTTCCTCCCCGAGACCCGGGCACCGCAGCCGGACGAGACGGAGTGGTGCGACACCGAGGTGCTCCGCCGCCTGCGGATGCGGTCGCTCGCTGCCATCCGCGGGAGCGTCGAGCCCGTCCCGCCGGACTCGTTCGCCCGCTTCCTGCCGTCCTGGCAGCACCTCACCCGTCCGCTGGACGGCGTCGACGGGACCCTCATGGTCATCGAGCAGCTCGCCGGCGTCCCCCTCCCCGCGAGCGCCTGGGAGTCCCTCGTGCTGCCCTCGCGCGTGCGCGACTACGCACCCGGGATGCTGGACGAGCTCACGACGACCGGCGAGGTCCTCTGGGCCGGGCACGGCTCCCTCCCCGGCCGGGACGGCTGGATCTCCCTGCACCCCGCCGACACGGCGGCGCTCACCCTTCCGGAACCCGAGATCGACGTGCCCGCCGACTCCCTCGACGCGCGCGTGCTCGACGTGCTGTCGGCCGGCGGCGCTTATTTCCCCGCGCAGGTGCGCGCGCTGACGGAGGCGGAGAACGACCAGTCCGTTGTCGAGGCGCTCTGGCGGCTCGCCTGGTCCGGCCGGGTGACCAACGACACGTTCGCCCCGGTACGCGGGCTCCTCGCGGGCGGATCGCAGGCGCACCGCGTCGCCCGACGGGCGCCACGCGCCCGGATGTTCCGCGGGACCTCCCTGCCCCGGCCCACGGCGCCCGCCCGGTCCGCCACGGCGGGAGGACGCTGGTCCGTGCTGCCCGCGGCCGAGTCCGACCCCACCCTGCGGGCGACCGCCGCGGCCGGCCTCCTGCTCGACCGATACGGCGTCGTCACCCGGGGCGCTGTGCAGAACGAGGGGATCCCGGGTGGGTTCGCCCAGATGTACCGCGTGCTGTCCGGCTTCGAGGAGGCAGGGCACTGCCGCCGCGGCTATCTCATCGAGAAGCTGGGTGCGGCGCAGTTCGCCGCCTCGGCCACGATCGACCGGCTGCGCGAGTACGCGGCGCTCCCGGACCCACCGCCCCGCACGGCGGTCACCCTGGCCGCGACGGACCCCGCCAATCCCTACGGGGCGGCGCTCGGCTGGCCCGCGCGAGAGAGCGGCAAGCACCGCCCTGGCCGCAAGGCCGGCGCCCTCGTGGTGCTGGTCGACGGGGAGCTCGTGCTCTACCTCGAACGCGGCGGGAAGACCGCGCTGGCGTTCAGCGAGGACGAGGAGGAGCTGGCCGCCGCCACCCGTTCGCTCGCCACGACGGCCCGCGCGCGCGCACTCGAGACGCTGACGATCGAGCAGGTCAACGGGACGTTCGTGATCGGAGCGGCGATCGGGCGGATGCTGCGCGACGCCGGGTTCGTCGAATCCCCGCGCGGGATGACGCTGCGTCGGCAGACGGCGGGCGATGCGGTCCGAGCGACGCGGGAGCCCCTGGGGGGCACTCGTGCCTGAGGGCGACACCGTCTACCGCACGGCCCACCGGCTGGACGCAGCCCTCACCGGGCGCGAGCTCATCCGTTGCGACCTGCGGGTCCCGCGGGTGGCGACGGTGGACCTGCGCGGGGAGACGGTGCGGTCGGTGATCCCGCGCGGCAAGCACCTGCTCATCCGTGTGGGAGGGGTGAGCGTGCACTCGCATCTGAAGATGGAGGGCGAGTGGCACGTCTACGTGCCCGGCGCCCGGTGGCAGAAACCCGCGCACACCGCGCGCGCCGTCCTCGGCGTCCCCGGCGCGGATGCGGTGGGTTTCGACCTGGCGATGCTGGATGTCGTCCCGACGACGGACGAGCACGACCTGGTCGGGCACCTCGGACCGGATCCGCTCGCCGAGGACTGGGACCCTGCCGAGGCCGCGCGTCGGCTGGCGGCGGACGATCGCGCGGTCCACGTCGCGGTGCTCGACCAGCGGAACGTCGCGGGGTTCGGGAACGTGTACGCCAACGAACTGCTCTTCGTGCGCGGCATCGACCCCACCACGCCCGCCCGGGAGGTCGACACCACCGCCCTCATCGAGACCGGCGCACGGATGATGCGGGCGAACCGGGACCGCCCCGCCCGCACCTTCACCGGCGAGGATCGCCCCGGCCGCAGGATGTGGGTGTACGGCCGCGCGGGCAGGCCGTGCCGCCGGTGTGGCACTCTCGTGCGGGAGACCTCGCTCGGCGCGCAGCCGACGTCGGAACGTAACGTCTTCTGGTGTCCGCGCTGTCAGCGCCCGCGCTTCCCGTCGAACAGCATGCGGTAGCAGACGCCCGCGATCAGCGCCCCCACGATCGGGAAAACGATGAACGCCCACAGCTGCCCGAGCGCGTCCCCGCCCCCGTAAATGGCCGTCGCGATCGATCGGGCCGGGTTGACCGAGGTGTTGTCGACCGGGATGGTCGCGAGGTGGATGAGGGTCAGCGTCAGGCCGATCACCAGGCCGGCGAGGGCGGGGTTGCCCCGGGTGGGATGGGTCACGCCCAGGATCACCATGACGAAGAGCCCGGTGAAGAGGATCTCCACCACGACGGCCGAGCCGAAGCCGAACCCGCCCGGGGAGAGCTGATCCCAGCCGTTACTGGCGAAGCCGCCCTCCCGCGCGGCGTCGAACCACCCGTCCGGTCCGAACGCGCCGATCAGGGCGATCGCGCTGGTGCCGACGGCACCGCCCACGACCTGCGCGACGATGTACCCGATCGTGCTCTTCCAGGGGAAACGTCCCGCCGCGGCCAGCCCCAGCGTGACCGCGGGATTGAAGTGACCTCCGGAGATCGGGCCGAACGCATAGGCGCCCGCGACGATCGTGAGCCCGAACGCGAGGGCGACGCCGAGGAAGCCCACCCCCAGAGACGTGCCGTCCTCGCTCGCACCGAAGTCGGCCGCGAACAGTGCGGTGCTGATCGCGCCGAAGACGAGCACGAACGTCCCGAAGAACTCGGCCAGCAGGACCGCCGCGGCAGAGGGTCCGGCCGGGGCGGTGGAGGGAGTGTGGTCGAGCTCGGTCGCTTCGCGCGCCGGCTCCGGCCGGGGATCGCTCATCGCCCGCTCCCCCGCTCCGCAGTCACGTCGGCGCCGAGGCTTCGCGCCCGGACCGTTTCCGCCAGATCATGCATACCCATGGGTGGATCCCCTCGTTCGCGAGACGTGATCGGTTCCAGATGAGGTCATCATGGCCCCTTCTCGGCGGGGCCGCCAGAGCCGGCCCGCCCACATCCGTTCGGCGCGGCGCTCCGAATCACTTGCGCGGGAATGGAATCGGGGGGCAGGAGGTTATCTCAATGCTCGGCATCGGAAGGTGCCGGAGGAGGGAATCGTGGGCAAGAACTACATCGACATCGAGAACGACCGCGGCGAGACTCTGCGGTACCGCAAGCATGTCAACGGACGGGGCCTCGTGGCCAACGGCGCGAAGGTGCACCCGACGGCGTGCGTCGAAGCCGGCGCCTACGTCGAACCCGGCGTACAGATCGCCGCAGGCGCGTTCATCGGACGCGGCGCCTGGATCGAGAGCGATGTCGTCGTCGGCCCCAAGGCGCGCATCGCGCCGCACGCGCACATCATGTCGAAGGCCCAGCTCGGTCCGGGTGCGCAGATCGGCGTGCGTACGCAGGTGGGCGAGGGCGCGAAGGTGGCCGGGGGGTCACTCATCGGCGACGACCAGACCATCGGCGACGGCGAACGCGTCGCGACCGACCGACGCGGACTCCGCCTCGCGGCCTGATCCCGATCGGGCGGTGACGTCGCGGCGGGCGGGTTAGCCTGGCGTGATGGCAGGACACCGCAAGGGCAGACCCGCGACCGGACGCAAGAACCCCGGCCGCGGCAGCACCCCGGCACGCCCCGCGCCACCCCGAGCGGGTGCGCGTACGGCCCGCCCCGCGGATGCGCCCGCCGATCCGCCGCGCCCCGGCCCGTTCCGACTCGGCGCCGTCGCGGGTGCGACCCCCGGAAAATGGATCGACACCTGGTCCGAGCGGATGCCCCGGAACCCCCTCGAGCTCATCCCCCTCAGCGCCGAGGAACAGATACCGGCCGTCCACGCCGCCCTCGTGGACGCGGCGATCATCCGCCTCCCCGCCGACACCGGCGGGCTGCACGTCATCCGGCTCTACACGGAGGAATCCGTCGTGGTCTGCGCACGGGAGTCCCACCTCACCGTCGCCGACGAGCTCTCGGCCGCGGATCTCGCCGGGGAGACCCTGATCGTGCCCGCCGACGACGTGCTGGACGTGTCCGTCCCGGGCACGGTGGCGCCGCGGTTCCCCCGCCTGGAGACGACCGAGGACGCGATCGCGACGGTCGCGACGGGAGTGGGCATCACGATCGTGCCGATGTCGCTCGCCCGTCTGCACCGGCGCAAGGATGTGGAGCACCGACCGCTCCGGGACGGACCCACCTCGCCCGTCGCCCTGGTCTGGTCGGCGGAGCGCGAGGATCCGCTCGTCGACACGTTCATCGGCATCGTCCGCGGACGCACCGCGCGTTCGTCGCGCGGCTGACCCGCCTAGACTTTCCCGCATGGGAACGCGGCCTCTGCTCTACGTGTGCGTGCGGCCGCAGCAGGATGCGGCCGCGGGCGAGTACGCCTCGTTCCGCGCCGCTACCGGGCTCTCGCGCGAATCGCTCGAGTCCTGGGACCTCGTGCGGGCACCACTGCCCGACGACGCCCTGGACCGGTACGCCGGATTCCTCATCGGCGGCAGCCCGTTCAACGTCACCGAGCCCGACAAGTCCGCCGTGCAGGCGCGCGTCGAGGCGGACCTCGCGCGCATCGCGGCTGCGGCGCGGGAGGCGCGCACCGCGGCGATCTTCACCTGCTACGGCATCGGCGTCGTGACGCGGATGATGGGCGGCACCGTCACCCTCGACCGGCCCGAGTCCACGCAGGCCGCCGCCGTCCACCTCACCGACGCCGGGCGCGAGGATCCGATCCTCGGCGCGCTCCCCGACAGGTTCCACGCTTTCACCGCGCACAAGGAGGCCACCGAACGGCTTCCGGACGACGCGGTCCTGCTCGCCACCAACAACGATTGCCCGGTTCAGGCGTACCGCATCGGTGACCGCCTGTACGCCACGCAGTTCCACCCCGAGCCGTCACCGCACGACTTCGCCGCCCGGATGACGTTCTATCGGGATGCCGGTTACTTCGATCCCGCCGAGTTCGACGCGGTCGCCGAGCGGGTGCGCGCATCTTCCGTCGACGCCGCCGCCCTGCTGCACGCGTTCACGCGCGTGTTCGCAGACGCCTGACGACCGTCACACCGAGGATCAGCACGGCGACCACGATCGCGGCCACACCGATGACCGTGCTGCCGGGCTCGCCGCTGAGCCGTCCGACCGCCAGCCAGGACAGTCCCCACGCGAGTGCGAGCGACGGGGTGATCCGCCCACCGCTGGCCCACCCCATGATGCATCCGACGAGGGCGACGACAGCGAGGACGACCAGCCCCCACACGTCCGCCCCGGCCTCCCACTCCGACGGGGCGATCTGCGTCAGCCAGGCGGACGTGTTCGCCACGGTGGCCAGCGTCACCCACCCGAGGTGCAGGCCGGTGACCCCGTCGACGAGCACCGCCTCGAGCCAGCCGCTCGGGGGCGTCGCCACCGCGCGGCGGAACACGACCGCGAGGACGACCAGCAGCAGCACGATCGTCAGGACGGTCAGCGGAAGGGTCCAGAACTGCGCGGCGACGAGCCAGAGTCCGTTCAGCACCTCGCTGAGGGCGATACCCCAGCCGAGCGCACGCTGGCGCGGATCGTGCCGGCGCGCCGGGAACGCCTGCCAGATCGTGTACGCGACCAGCCCGATGTAGATGACCGACCAGATGGAGAACGCCGGGCTCGCCGGTGCCAGGTAGGACGCCTCGGCGGATAGGGCGCCGCCCTGCAGGTCCTCGACGGGCTGACCGCCGAGGAACCCGGAGCCGATGAGGGCCGCGATCAGCATGAAGCTGGTCGCGGAGATCACGGCGATCTGGCGGAGAAGGTCCCGGGGGGATCGGTCGGCGCTCATGGCCCCCACGTTACGGACCCGCGCGGCGCGGCTTCGGAGGGTTGACAGTACGGTCAGACCGGACCGACCACCACCGCAGAGTCGGGGGCGACGGTCACCACGCCGTCCGCGGTGCGCGCAGGCAGGGTCGCGAGGAGAACCTCGTCCGCCTCCTGGTCCAGCGGCACGTCCCACGGCTGCGCGGACAGGTTCACGAGCACGGCCACCCCGCCCCGTCGCAGCACGAAGCGACGGGCGTCGGGAGCGGCATCCGGATCCTCCGTCTGCGCGGCGAGACGGAAAGAGGCGGGATCGGTGAGCTCGGGGCGGCTGCGGCGCAGCCGCGCGAGCCGGCGGTACAGGTCCAGCAACCGCCCGTGATCGCCGGTATTCGCCTCCTCCCAGCGGAGGCGGGAGCGCTCGAACGTGGCGGGGTCCTGGGGGTCCGGGACGACCGACTCGTCCCACCCCATCCGCCCGAACTCCTCGGTGCGGCCCACCCGGACGGCTTCGCCGAGCCATTCCTCGGGGTGCGAGGTGAAGAACTGCCACGGCGTGGACGCACCCCATTCCTCGCCCATGAACAGCATCGGGGTCCCCGGGGCGGTGAGGGTCAGGACCGCGGCGACGGCCAGCCGGTCGGGCGAGAGGGTCGCGGTCAGGCGGTCGCCGGCAGCACGGTTCCCGATCTGATCGTGGTCCTGCGCGAAGGTCACCAAGCGCCAGGTGGGCACTTCGGCCGGCACCGGATGCCCATGCTCCCGGCCGCGGAACGAGGAATGGGTCCCGTCGTGGAAGAACCCGGCCGTCCACACTTTGGGCAGGGCGTCCGGGGAGGCGAAGTCGGCGTAGTACCCGGCGGTCTCCCCCGTGAGGGCGACGTGCACGGCGTGATGCCAGTCGTCGCTCCACTGCGCACCGAGACCGTAGCCTCCCGCCTCGCGGGGCAGGATGAGCGTCGGGTCGTTCATGTCCGACTCCGCGATCAGCGTGAGCGGCCGCCCGAGGTGGGCGGAGAGGGCGTCGGATGCCTCCGCCAGCTCACGGAGGATGTGCACCGGCTGTTCGTCGTGCAGGGCGTGCACCGCATCCAGGCGCAGCCCGTCCACGTGGTAGTCGCGCAGCCACATGAGGGCGTTCTCGATGATGAAGGACCGGACGGTGGGCTCGTCGAGGTCGATCGAGTCGCCCCAGGTGTTGCGGGAGCCCTCACGCAGGTAGGGGCCGAACTCGGGCAGGTAGTTGCCGGACGGGCCGAGGTGGTTGTATACGACGTCCTGCACGACCGCGAGCCCCGCGGCGTGCGCGGCGTCCACGAAGCGGGCGTACGCCGCGGGTCCGCCGTACGCCTCGTGCACCGTGTACCAGAGGACCCCGTCATATCCCCAGTTGTGCGTCCCGTTGACGCCGTTCACCGGCAGGAGCTCGACGTGGGTCACGCCGATGTCGACGAGGTGCCCGAGACGGGCCGCGGCGGCATCCAGCGTGCCCTCCGGGGTGAAGGTGCCGATGTGCAGCTCGTACACGATGCCGCCGGCGAGCTGGCGCCCCGTCCAGGAGTCGTCCGTCCAGGTGAAGGAGGCCGGGTCGACGTGTGCGGAGGCCGCGTGGACGCCGTCCGGCTGTCGCCGCGAGCGCGGATCGGGCCTGAGCTCCCCGTCGTCCAGGACGAAACCGTACCGCTCGCCGTCGGCGAGCGCGACATCCGCCCGCCACCATCCGTCGCCGGCCTCGGCCAGCTCGACGTCCCCGCCCGCCGACGGATCGGTCCGCCGCATCCGTACGCGCCCCGCCCGGGGTGCCCACACGTCGATCATGCGCTCCGTCCCGCCGTTCCTTCGTCCGATCCCACCGGCACCAGCAGGGCGACCGGGTATACCTCGAGGAGCGTCGCGAGCGGGACCTCGGACTCCTCGAACAGTCGGCCGGTGAGCGCGTCGAAGGCAGCGCCGGCCGGCCTGAGCAGGGTCGTGTCGTCCCAGCCCCCGCGCGCGGCGAGCCGGACCGGGAGCCGGGTCGCGACGGCCAGCGCCCCGCCCCGGTCGAACGCCACCGCGTGCTCGGCCGCGGTGCCGGTGACGGTCATCGGGGTATACCGCGTGAACAGCTCGGGCCGGTCGCGACGCAGGCGGAGCACCCGGGACGTGAGCAGCAGCTTGGCCGCTCCGGACTCGTCCACCTGTGGCGTCCGCCCCTGTGCGAGGGCGTCGTCGATCTCGGCGAGCATGCGCGCGCGCAGCCCGAAGTCGACCGGACGCCGGTTGTCCGGATCGACCAGCGACTGCTCCCACAGCTCCGACCCCTGGTACACGTCGGGAACCCCCGGACCCGCCAGCTGCAGGAGCTTCGCGGAGAGCCCGTTGCTCCACCCCGCCCGGACGATCTCGGCGACGAAGGCATCCAGCACCGGCGCAGCGGGCCCGTGCGCGGCATCCACGACGGCGTGCATGCGCGCCTCGAACTCCGCCACCGGAGCCCACCACCCGGTCGCCTCGGCGGCCTCCCTCGCCGCTTTCTCCGCGTAGGCGTGCAGACGCTCGGATGCGGCCGGCCAGGCGCCCACGATCGCCTGCCACAGCAGGGAGTCGAACGGGCCGTGGCCGGTCGAGGCGATCCCGCGCAGGGCACCGAGCACCTCGTCCCACCGCTCCGGTATCTCGGAGAGCACGTCCAGCCGGGCACGGACGTCCTCGCCCCGCTTGGTGTCGTGCGTGGTCAGCGCGGTCATCGATGCCGGCCAGGACGCCTGTCGCGTGATCTGCGCCGCGTGGAACCCGGCCGGGCTCACGGCGAACTCGGCCGGATCGCCGCCGACCTCGGTCAGCGAACCGAGCCGGGTGTAGCGATAGAACGCGGTGTCCTCCACGCCTTTGGCCATCACCGGGCCGGTCGTCTGCTGGAAGCGCTGGGCGAGCTCGGAGCGCGCGTCGGCCAGGAGCGGAGCGAGCTCGGCGATCGTCGAGGAGAGGTCGGGGCGCCGGGTGCGCGCATCGGCGACCGCCGCGTCCAGGTGCTCCCGGCCCGCCGGAAGATACGAGCGGTAGACCGGGAAGCAGGCCAGGATCTCGGCGAGCGCGTCCTCGGCGCGCGCGACCGGATGGGGCAGGCACCGCACGAGCCGGCGGATCTCCGCGACCTGGATGGTGTCGGCGATCATCCGCTTGGTGTCGTGGATGATCTCGGTCCAGCCCGGCGAGGGGACGAGGCCGGAGTCCGCGCGGAGCGCCGCATCCATCGCGTCCAGCGCAACCGCTCCCTCGGGGTCGATGAGGACGCGGTCGACGACGCCGAGGGCGTCGTACCCGGTCGTCCCCTCGGTCCGCCACCAGCCGGGGAGCGCCTCACCGTGCTCGAGGATCTTCTCCACCAGCACGTACGCGCCGCCCGAGGTGGTGGCGAGACGCTCGAGATAGCGTCCCGGATCCCGCAGTCCGTCGGGGTGGTCGATCCGCAGCCCGTCGACGAGGCCCTCCCGGACCCAGCGCAGGATCTCCGCGTGCGCGGCGTCGAACACGAGCGGGTCCTCGACGCGGACCCCGGCGAGCGTCGTCACGGCGAAGAAGCGGCGGTAGTTGAGCTCGCTCGCTTCGTCGCGCCAGTACATGAGCCGGTAGTGCTGGCGCTCGAGCACCGCGCCGACGGCGTCCGGCGCATCGGGGTCGATGCCCTCCAGCGAACCGGGCGCGAGGGGGAAGACGTGCTCGAAGTAGCGCAGCAGGCCGTCGGGCGCGTCGAGGGCGGGTGATGCGTCGATGGTGATGTCCCCGGCGACCTCCTCGAGCGGGGCGCCGAGCACCGGCACGGTCAGCCGGCCGGCATCCCAGTCGATGTCGAAGGCCGGAGCGTACGGCGAATCGCGCCCCTCCCGGAGGACGCCCCACCACCACGGGTTCTCCCGCGGGACCGAGATGCCCATATGGTTCGGCACGATGTCGGCGAGCACGCCGAGACCGGCGCCGTGCGCGGCGGCGGCGAACGCGTCGAGTCCGGCGGGCCCGCCTCGTGCCGGGTCCACCTGCGAGGGGTCCACGACGTCGTACCCGTGGTCGGAGCCCGTCGTCGCCCGCAGCAACGGCGACAGGTACGCCCAGGAGACGCCGAGGTCGCGCAGGTACGGAACGACCCGCGCGGCCTCGCCGAGCGGGAAGGCGGGACGGATCTGCAGTCGGTAGGTGGATGCCGGGCGCACGCGCTACCCCTCCAGTTCGGGCTTGGGGGCGGCTCCCGGCATGTCGTCCAGCGAGCTGGGCAGGTTCTGGGCGAGCGAGGCGGCCACGGAGTGGTCGACCTCCGGATCGGGGAGGTGGTGCTCGGCCAGCACCATCATGGACTTCGGCGCCAGCACCACGGTCTCCCCCGGATCGACCGGTTCCGTGTTGGCCCGCTGCCCGGCGGTGTCCACGAGGACGTCCCAGCGCGGGGAGAAGGCGTCGTCCGGCAGGGTGAAGTCCACGTCCTCGTCGCCGGCGTTGAAGAGCACCACGAAGTGCACGTCCGTGATCTGCTCGCCGCGCCGGTCGCGTTCCCGGATGCCGCTCCCGTTGAAGAACACCCCGATCGCCCGGCCGAAACCGGAGTCCCAGTCCGCCGGGCTCATCACCGTGCCGTCCGGGCGCAGCCAGACGATGTCCGGGACCCGGCCCTCCTCCAACGGGACCGGCCGGCCGTCGAAGAACCGGCTCCGCCGCAACGAGGGATGCTCGCGGCGCAGGCGCGCCAGGGCCGCCGTGAACTCGAACAACGGCTGGTCCACGTGCTCCCAGTCGATCCAGGTGAGTTCGTTGTCCTGCGCGTACCCGTTGTTGTTCCCCTGCTGGGTGCGGCCGAGTTCATCGCCGTACAGCATCATGGGCACACCCTGGCTGATCAGCAGCGTCGCGATGAAGTTGCGCTGCTGGCGTGCGCGCATCGTGAGCACCTCGGGATCGTCGGTGGGCCCTTCCACCCCGAAGTTGAACGAGCGGTTGTGGGACTCCCCGTCGTTGCCGTCCTCGCCGTTGGCCTCGTTGTGCTTCTCGTTGTAGGACACCAGGTCGCGCAGGGTGAAGCCGTCGTGGGCGGTGACGAAGTTCACCGACGCCACCGGTCGGCGCCCGGAGTGCTCGTACAGATCCGCCGACCCGGTCAGCCGCGAGGCGAACTCCCCCAGGGTGGCCGGCTCGCCCCGCCAGAAGTCGCGCACGGTGTCCCGGTACTTGCCGTTCCACTCGGTCCACTGCGGGGGGAAGTTGCCCACCTGGTATCCGCCCGGGCCGACGTCCCAGGGCTCAGCGATGAGCTTGACCTGCGAGACCACCGGATCCTGCTGCACGAGTTCGAAGAACGCGGCCAGCCGGTCCACGTCGTAGAACTCGCGAGCGAGCGTGGCCGCGAGGTCGAACCGGAACCCGTCCACGTGCATCTCCAGCACCCAGTAGCGCAGCGAGTCCATGATCAGCTGCAGCGCGTGCGGGTTGCCGACGTTGAGGCTGTTGCCGGTGCCGGTGTAGTCCGTGTAGTAGCGCTTGTCGTCGTCCTCGAGCCGGTAGTACGCGGCGTTGTCTATCCCGCGCATCGACAGCGTGGGTCCGAGGTGGTTCCCCTCGGCGGTGTGGTTGTAGACGACGTCGAGGATGACCTCGATGCCCGCCGCGTGCAGGGCGCGGACCATCCCCTTGAACTCCTGCACCTGCCCGCCGAGCTCACCCGTCGAGGAGTACGTGTTTTGCGGGGCGAAGAAGGCGATCGTGTTGTAGCCCCAGTAGTTGGACAGGCCCTTCTGCTGCAGGGTGTCGTCGTCGACGAACTGGTGCACCGGCATCAACTCGATCGCTGTGACGCCCAGCTTGCGCAGGTGATCGATGATCACCGGGTGGGCGATCGCACTGTAAGTGCCGCGGATCTCCTCCGGGATGCCGGGATGCCGCTGGGTGAGCCCCTTCACGTGCGCCTCGTAGATGAAGGTCTCGGAGTAGGGCGTCTTCGGCTGCCGGTCGCCCCGCCAGTCGAAGAACGGGTTCACGACGACGCCCTTCATCATGTGCGCGGCGGAGTCCTCGTCGTTGCGGGAGTCCGGGTCGCCGAACGTGTACCCGAACACCGACTGGTCCCAGTCGACCTGGCCGTCGACGGCCTTCGCGTACGGGTCGAGCAGGAGCTTGCTCGGGTTGAAGCGCTTGCCGGCCGCCGGGTCGTACTCGCCGTGCACCCGGTAGCCGTACCGCTGACCGGGGGTGACGTTGGGGAGGTAGGCGTGCCACACGAAGGCGTCGACGTCGACGAGGTCGACGCGGGTCTCGTTCCCCTCGTCGTCGAACAGGCAGAGCTCGACCCGCTCCGCCCCCTCGCTGAAGATCGCGAAGTTGGTCCCGTTCCCGTCGAAGGTGGCACCCAGCGGATATGTCGACCCCGGCCACGCCTGCACGCCGTCCCCTGTCTCTGGAAGGGCTCCCACACTAGTCGGACCGGATGCGCGGGACGTGTCTGCCATCCGTCGAGCTTCCCGCATCCGTCCATCCGGCCCTGGGGGCTTGACTCGGGGTGGCGCGTGCCCCGTGTGCTCAGGCGCCGGCAGGGGGTGTGCGCAGAAGCGCGATCCGCTCGTCCAGGTATGCGCCGAGCGGCTGGTAGCCGCCCCCGGCGCTCCAGCGCACGGCGGGGACGCCGTCGCGCAGGGCGAGCAGTCCGGAGGACGCCTCGCCGGTCACCTGCGCGGGGTCGAGCACCGTCCATCCGACGTGCACCGTCGTACCCTCCGCGAAACCTCCCCGGAACGCCGCCGCGGCGGTGGCGGCTCGCCGCCGCTGCGACTCCGCGGTGAATCCCCGCCGCATCTCCTGACGGGCGCGCACGATCTCCCCCGTGGCCAGTACCGCGTCGTCGGTGAGCAGGAGCACCCCGAGGTGCCAGGCGGAACCGGCCGGAACGATGCGCGGTGCGCGGGCGAGGCCGAGGACGCGGCGGGGCGTCCGCCAGTCCCCGAGTGCCTCCCGGGGCAGACCGGCCAGCCGGCCGCGAGCGTCCGCCAGGAGCGTCTCGATCTCGGTCATGCCCGCTCCGCCTGGACGAGGGCGTCGGGCTGGATGCGATCGCGACGCATCGCCATGGCGACGAGCGGGAAGACGAGGACCGACAGCATCCCGACCGCCACGAGCGCCGCGGCGACGGCGGGCGAGATGAGCTCCGTCGATACGCCGATCCCGGTGACGGCGACGATGATGGGCAGGCCGGTCGCCCCGAGCAGGGTGATCGATGCACGATCCCGGAAGGTCGCCCCCTCCGGGGCGGCGAGGCCGGAGGGGAGGCCCCGGACGAGGAGCAGCACGAGCAGGCCCACGGGCAGCAGCGCCAGCAGGAGCGGATCCGCGAGCAACGATGCCAGGTCGAAGGTCACCCCCGTGTAGATGAAGAAGATCGGGACGAAGAACCCGAAGGCGACGGCCTCGATCTTGCTCTCGACCGCATCCTGGTCGGCCGGGGCGGCGTCACGCATCAGCAGCCGCCAGATGATGCCGGCGGCGAAGGCGCCGAGCAGCATGTCGATCCCCAGCACGATGCTGAGGGCGACCAGCGCGGCGAGGATCACGAAGACCACGCGGATGGCGAACTGACCGGAGGTGTGCAGGGTGGCACGGACGAGGCTGTGGAGCGCCCCGCCGGGAGACCGGGACGCCCACCAGATCGCGACGGCGACCAGCACGAGGAACAGCCCGAGGACGACGGTGGCGAGCCCCAGCGATCGACCGCCGAGGAACAGCGAGATCGCCACGAGCGGGCCGAACTCGCCCACCGCGCCGACGGCACCGACGCTCCGCCCGAAGGGGGTGTGCAGCTCACCGGCATCCCGGAGGATGGGAAGGATCGTGCCGAGTGCGGTCGAGCACAGGGCGACCCCGACGATGACGGCGCCCTCGCCCGGGGCCACGAGCCAGCCGACCGCGATGCCGACGGCGATGCTGACGAACCAGCCGCCGATCG
Organism: Microbacterium caowuchunii; assembly: GCF_008727755.1. Lineage (NCBI taxonomy): Bacteria > Bacillati > Actinomycetota > Actinomycetes > Micrococcales > Microbacteriaceae > Microbacterium > Microbacterium caowuchunii. The sequence goes on along the minus strand of NZ_CP044231.1, from coordinate 390,310 downwards.
CGCGGTGTCCCGTGCGACCGCGGAAGGCGGCGAACTCGATCTCCGTCCCGGCGACGAAGAACAGGATCGCCAGGCCCAGGTCCGCGAACAGCTCGAACGTCTCCATCGGCTGGATCCAGCCCAGGACGCTCGGACCGGCGAGGATGCCCAGCACGAGCTCGAACACCACGAGCGGGATGGGCAGGAACCGGCTCGTCCCGCGGGAGAGCAGCGGGGCGAGCAAGGCCAAAAGGGGGATCAGAACGATGCCTGTCGCGAACTCCACGCGCTCAGGCTAGCGGGACGGACGGGTCGCCGCGGGACGCCTCAGGTGCGCATGCACCGCCCCGGTGGAGAGGAAGACGGGCACCTCGACGATCGCATGGAGGCTCTTGTACCCGTTGGGCTTGGGCTGCGCGATGTCGAAGTCCGCATCGATGCCCTTCCGGCTCACCTTGTCCACCAGGCTGTCCGGCGACTTCACCCGGCTCGAGACGTGTTCGATCGGGTTGTCGTCGTGGAGCAACTGGAACTCGTCGCGCAGGATCGAGAGCGTGGTCTCGATCTCCTGCATCCCGAAGCGGTACTCCAGCAGGAACCTCTGCACGTCGTCCCGAGCGGCGCGTAGTTCCGCCGCCGACACCGTGATCCGCTGATCCGGGTCGGGGATCGTCATGCCTCCGACGTGAGGGGCGGGGCCTCGGCGCTGCCTGTGGGGACGCCCTCGGCGAGGATGCGGGCGGCCTGGCGAGCGGCGCCCAGGGCGACGTACTCGCCGGGCTCGGGCACCTCCACCGGCATCCCGAACACCTCCGGCGCGATCCTGCGCACCGCCTCGGACTGGGCGCCGCCGCCGATCAGCAGCGCACGCCGGAGCGGCACGCCGAGTTCCCGGAGCGCCGCGAGCCCCGCGCCGAGACCGCCCAGCATCCCCTCGACGGCGGCGCGGGCGAGGTTCTCCCTCGTCGTGCCGGCCAGGGTCATGCCGGTGAGGGACGCCGTGGCGTCGGGCAGGTTGGGCGTCCGCTCGCCCTCGAAGTACGGTTCCAGTCGCAGCCCGCCTGCCCCGGGCGGGGCCGACAGCGCCAGTTCGCTGAGGCCGGCGTGATCGGTGCCCAGCAGCCGGGCGATCACATCGAGCACCCGGGCGGCGTTGAGGGTGACGACGATGGGCAGGAAGTGCCCGTCCGCATCCGCGAAGCCGGCGACGGTGCCGGTGGGATCGACCGTGCGCTCCGCGCTGACGGCGAACACCGTGCCGCTCGTGCCGATCGAGACCACGACGTCACCGGGAACGGCGCCGACGCCCAGCGCGGCCCCGGCGTTGTCGCCGGCGCCCGGGCCCACGCGTCGTCCGTCCGCGTCGGTCACGCCCTCGGCGGGGCCGAGCACCCGCGGCAGCACCGCGTCATGTCCCAGGGCCGCTGCGAGCAGCTCCCGGTCGTACTGTCCGGTGGCGGGCGACCAGTAGCCGGTGCCGGATGCATCCGACCGGTCCGTCACGAGCTCCTCCAGGACGGGCCCGCGCGGCGATCCGCCGGCCGGGCCGAAGCCCCGCAGCCGCCAGGTGAGCCAGTCGTGCGGCAGCGCCACCGCCGCGACACGTGCGGCGTTCTCCGGCTCGTGGTCGCGCAGCCAGCGCAGCTTCGTGATGGTGAACGAGGCGACCGGCACGAGGCCGGTGCGCTCGGCGAGCGCGGCGGCGCCGAACTCCGCGACGAGGTCGGCCGCGGCGCCGCCGGAACGCGTGTCGTTCCACAGCAGAGCGGGGCGGATGACCCGACCCTCCTGGTCGAGCGCGACCATGCCGTGCTGCTGCCCCCCGATCGACCACGCCTCGACGTCGGCGAGGCCGCCGGCATCCGCGATCGCCGCCTGGAGCGCGCTCCACCACGCCTCGGGGTCGACCTCGGTACCGTCGGGGTGCCGAGCCCGCCCCTCCCGGACGATCCGTCCGGTGTCGGTGTCGACGATCACGACCTTGCAGGACTGGGTCGAGGAGTCGACTCCCAGAACACGCGCCATCCCGGCGTCCTTTCGCATGCGCTCCCTCCCCCCGGGTGAGGAGGGAGGGAGCGGGTGAGGTGGGTCAGCGTGCGCCGAGGAGGTGCTCGGTGGCCAGCTGCTGCAGACGGACGAAGCCGAAGCCCTCTCCGCCGAAGTACGCGGCTGTGTCGAAATCCTCGTACGCGGAGCGGTCGGCGAGCAGGTCGTCGTAGCTCTCGCCGTCCGCCAGCGTCGGCTGGGCGAGCTCGGGGACGCGGGATGCGGCGAGCGCCTCCTGCACCTCGGGGTCGGCGCGGAACGCGGCGGCACGCTCCTTGAGGAGCAGGTAGGTCCGCATGTTCGCGGCGGCGGAGTCCCACACCCCGGTCTCGTCCTCGGTGCGGCTCGGCTTGTAGTCGAAGTGGCGCGGACCGGTGTAGGCGGGACCGCCGTTCGGCCCGCCGTTCTCGAGCAGGTCCACCAGCGCGAACGCGTTGTGCAGGTCGCCGTGGCCGAACACGAGGTCCTGGTCGTACTTGATACCGCGCTGCCCGTTGAGGTCGATGTGGAAGAGCTTGTCGTGGTACAGCGCCTGGGCGATGCCGGCAGCGAAGTTGAGTCCCGCCATCTGCTCGTGCCCGACCTCGGGGTTCAGCCCCACGAGCTCCGGACGCTCCAGCGAGTCGATGAAGGCGAGGGCGTGCCCGACCGTGGGGAGCAGGATGTCGCCGCGCGGCTCGTTGGGCTTGGGCTCGATGGCGAACCGGATGTCGTAGCCCTTGTCGGTGACGTAGTCGCCCAGCAGGTTGACCGCCTCGCGGTACCGCTCGAGAGCGGACCGGATGTCCTTCGCCGCGTCGTACTCGGCGCCCTCACGGCCGCCCCACATCACGAAGGTCTGGGCGCCGAGCTCGGCCGCCAGGTCGATGTTGCGCAGGACCTTGCGCAGCGCGAAGCGCCGCACACGACGGTCGTTGGAGGTGAACCCGCCGTCCTTGAAGACGGGGGCGGAGAAGAGGTTGGTGGTCACCATGGGCACGATGAGGCCGGTGTCGGCGAGCGCGCCCTTGAGACGGTCGATCTGGGTCTGCCGCTCGGCATCGGTCGATCCGAAGGCGAACAGGTCGTCGTCGTGGAAGGTGAGGCCGTACGCGCCGAGCTCCGCCAGCTTCTCGACCGCGTGCACGACGTCCAGCGCCGGTCGCGTCGGCCCGCCGAAGGGGTCGGCTCCGTTGTAGCCGATGGTCCAGAGTCCGAACGAGAACTTGTCGTCGGGGGTGGGGGTGGGCATGGCGCTCCTTCGCGATCTGAGCCGTATTTGTTGTGATCGGCAACATACTACACTGAGGCCATGAGCGCGACCAGGATGCGGCAGCAGAACCTCGCGACCGTCCTGCAGCTGCTGCACCAGCAGGGCGCGCTGTCCCGGGTGGCGCTGACCGAGGCGACGGGACTCAACCGCTCGACCGTCGGGGATCTCGTGGCGGAGCTCGTCGCGGAACGCCTGGTCGAGGAACGCGCCCCGGATGCGGCGCGGCGCGCCGGCCGCCCCTCCCCCGTCGCCGCCGTCACCTCGCACGCGGTGGCGGTCGCCGCCAACCCCGAAGTCGACGCGATGACGCTGGCCGCCGTGGGGCTCGACCGCTCGATCCTGCTGCGGGAGCGGATCGTGTGGGATGCACCGCCCACCCCCGAGGACGCCGTCGCCGACATCGCGCGGCGCGTCGCGGCCTGGACCGACGGCCCCCTCGCCGACCATCGCCTCATCGGCGCCGGGATCGCCGTACCGGGGCTCGTCCGCACCGAGGACGGCGTCGTCCGGGACGCCCCGCACCTCGGATGGCGCGACGTCCCCCTCGCGGCGCTCCTCCACGGGACGACGGGTCTGCCCACTGCCGTAGGCAACGACGCCAGTCTCGGCGCGCGCGCCGAGCACCTGTTCGGCGCAGCCCGCGGCGTCGACGACGTCGTGTACCTCAACGGCGGCGCGAGCGGAATCGGCGGCGGTGTCATCGCACACGGCGTCATGCTCGGCGGGGCCGGCGGCTATGCCGGCGAGTTCGGCCAGAACCGGCCCGGGATCGAGGATGCTGCCGACCGGCGCGTGCCCGGAGGCGTCCTGGAGGACGAGGTGAGCCGCGCCCGCCTCACCTCCGCCCTGGGACTGCCCGGGGCGGACGACGCCGCCCTCGCGCGCGCCCTGCGCGAACCGTCCACCCCTGCCGCGGCAGAGGAGATCGCCCGGCAGCGCCGCATCCTGGCCACCGCCCTGGCGAATGCCGTCAACGTGCTCAACCCCTCGGTGGTCGTGCTGGGCGGCTTCCTCGCCGCGCTCGCCGAGCAGGACCCCGACGGACTCGCCTCCGCGGTCCGCGCCCAGGCGATGCCGGCCTGCGCCGAGGGTCTGGAAGTGTGCTCGGCCTCCCTCGCGGACGACCGGCTGCTCATCGGGGCCGCGGAGGCGGCGTTCGCGCCGCTGCTCGCAGACCCCGCCGGCACGCTGGCGTGAGACCGCCCGCTAGCGCGGCGGCGCGGTCGTCGCGCGGGGCACGAGCCTCGTCGGCAGCAGCACGTGGGTGGCGGACAGCGTCTCGCCGGCCATCAGCGCCGTCAGCATGCCCGCCGCCGTCTGACCGATCCGCTGCATGGGCTGGCGCACGGTGGTCAGCGGCAGCGCCTGGCGGGACGCCTCCGGCACGTCGTCGAACCCGACGACCGAGAGGTCGGCGGGCACGTCGAGCCCGAGCGCCTGCGCGACCTCGATGATGGCGATCGCGGACAGGTCGTTGGCGGCGAAGACGGCGGTCGGAGGATCGGGCTGGGTCAGGAGGGTGCGCGCGGCCTCCCGCGCGGTGTCGGCCGCGTAGAAGCCGACCCGGGTGAGACTCGGATCGAAGGGGATCCCCGCCACGGCGAGCGACTCCCGGTATCCGGCATCGCGCAACCGGGAGGATTTCAGGTCGGGGCGACCCGCCACGAAAGCGATCCGGCGATGACCCAGCGCGACGAGGTAGTCGACGGCCTCACGCGCACCGCCCCTGCTGTCCGCCTCGACCGTGGGCAGCTCCGCGCGGCCGGTGTGCGGGTCGACCGCGACGATCGGCACGTCGGCGGCGGCATTCACGACGGTCGGGGTGACCAGGATCGCGCCGTCGATCAGCGTCCCGCTCAGCCGACTGAGCGAGCGCCGCTCCCAGCCCTCGCCGTCGCCCTGGCGTGACCCGCTGTAGGCCAGCAGGTCGTACCGGGACTCCTGGAGTCCCGCGCTCACCCCCTTCAGGATCTCCGCGCTGAAGGGCTCGAAGTCCGCGAGGAGCACGCCGATCACGCCGGTGCGCCGGGAGCGCATGCTGCTCGCGACGAGGCTGGATTCGTAACCGAGCGCCTCCACCGCCTCGAGCACGCGCGCGGCGGTCTCCGGTGCCACGCCGTACCGCCCGTTCACGGCTTTCGAGACGGTCGCGACGGACACCCCGGACGCGGCCGCTACATCGTGGATCGTCACTCGGGTGGACATGGCACGTCAGCCTAGCCCCATGGAAAATGATTTCGAAAACGTTTGACGGTTCCCCACGGCTCTTGTCACACTGGGCACGCCTCGGACGAGTCCGGGGCCGGGCACACGACCTCCGGGTCGGCGAGACGGGGCGGAGCCGCCTTCGGACCGTGCCCCCACCACGAGCATCTCGACGAAGGATGCGCCTCGATGAAGAGAGCAGGTTGGAATCACATGAGAAACAGCAAATACCTGGCCGGATTGGCCCTCCTGGCTGTCGGTGGGCTCGCGCTCTCCGGCTGTAGCGGAGGATCCGGCGGAGACTCGGGTGAGGGATCGGTCACCCTCACCTTCTGGCACAACTCGACCACCGGTGCCGGCAAGGCCTACTGGGAGGACACCGCCGCCGCATTCGCGGAGGAGAACCCGGGCGTCACGGTCGAGATCCAGTCGGTGCCGAACGAGGAGATGGACGGCAAGCTGCAGACCGCCCTGAACGCCGGAGACGCCCCGGACGTCTTCATGGCACGCGGTGGCGGCAAGCTCGCGGACATCGTCAAGGCCGGACAGGTCATGGACCTGACCGACGGCATCAGCGACGGCGCCAAGAGCGCGCTCGAGCTCTCCCTGCCCGCCTTCGAGGTCGACGGCAAGAACTACGGCATGCCGGTGGCCGTGCTGCCCTCGGGCATCTTCTACTCGTCGGATCTGTTCGCCGAGGCCGGCGTCGCCGCGACTCCCGCCACGATCGACGAGCTCGTGGCCACCGACACCCAGCTGCGCACGGCCGGCATCGATCCGATCGCCGTGGGCGCCAAGGATGCCTGGCCCGCCGCGCACTGGTACTACAACTTCGCCCTGCGCGCCTGCTCGCAGGAGGTCCTCGACGACGCGGCCGAGACCCGCTCGTTCGACGACCCGTGCTGGCTGGACGCCGGCGAGAACCTGCAGGCGTTCGTGGACACGGATCCCTTCAACAAGGGCTTCCTGACGACCGTCGCCCAGCAGGGCGCAGGCTCGTCTGCGGGTCTCCTGGCCAACCACAAGGCAGCGATGGAACTCATGGGCGCGTGGAACCCCGGCGTGATCGCCGACCTCACCCCCGACAAGAAGCCGCTGGCCGACCTGCAGTGGTTCCCCTTCCCCGCGGTGCCCGGTGGTGCCGGCGCACCGGACGCCATGATGGGCGGCATCGACGGATACTCGTGCTGGGTCAACGCCCCCGAGGAATGCGTCGACTTCCTGAACTTCATGGTCGAGAAGGGCAACCAGGAGGCGTACGCGGAGGCGTACCAGACCATCCCCGCCTCGTCCGAAGCGCAGGGCGCCGTCACGAACCCGGCACTGTTGGACATCCTCGAGGCCTACAACGCCGCACCCTACGTGTCGGTCTGGCTGGACACCCTCTACGGCCAGAACATCGGCAACGCGCTCAACGTCGCCGTCGTGGACATGTTCGCCGGCAAGGGCGACGCCCAGGGCATCGTGGATGCCGTCAACGCGGCAGCGTCCCGCTCCTGAGAAAGGCGACACCCATGGTCTCCGTGCGCGAGCACTCCTCCACCGTCGCGGACGGACCTGAGACCTCGGTGGGCGGGAGCGTCCCGACGCTCCCGCCCACCGGGCGGTCCGCCACCCGCCGCCGGCGCGACTGGGCCACGCGGGCGGAGCTTCTCCTGCTCATCGGGCCCGCGCTGATCGTCTTCGTCGCCTTCGTGATCCTGCCGGTCGCGCTGGCCGCCTTCTACGGGTTCTTCAGCTGGTCCGGATACGGTCCCCCCACCGACTTCGTCGGGATCCGCAACTACGTGACGATCCTCACCGATCCCGCCTTCCACGAGGCGCTCGGCCACAACGTCTTCATCATCGTCATGTCGCTGGTCCTGCAGGGCCCGCTGGCCGTCGGCCTCGCCCTGCTGCTGAACCGGAAGCTGCGGTTCCAGTCCATCATCCGCGTCCTGATCTTCGTCCCCTATGTGATCAGTGAGGTCGTCGTGGGTCTCGGGTGGAGCCTCATGCTCCAGTCCAACGGCGCACTCAACGGCCTGCTCGAATCCCTCGGCCTCGGCGCCCTCGCGACCGATTGGCTCTCGGATCCGGCCATCGCCATCTGGACGCTGATGGTCATCATCACGTGGAAGTACATCGGCTTCGCCGTGATCCTCTTCCTCGCCGGGCTCCAGGGCGTGCCCGAGGAGCTCTCCGAGGCGGCCGCGATCGACGGCGCCTCCTACTGGCAGATCCAGCGGCACATCGTCCTGCCGCTCATGGGGCCGACCATCCGCATCTGGGCGTTCCTGTCGATCATCGGATCGCTGCAGCTGTTCGACCTGGTCTGGATCATCTGGGGGCAGTACGTGGCATCCACCGCGGGCACCTCCACCATGGCGACGTACATGGTCGCCAACGGCCGCAACGCCGGCAGCTTCGGTTACGGCAGCGCCGTCGCCGTCGTCCTGTTCCTCATCTCACTCGTCGTGGGGCTGCTCTACCAGCGCTACGTGCTCCGTCGTGACACCGCCGGAGCCATCACAGGAGGTACCCGATGACCGCGACCGCCGCCCTCATCGCCCCCGGTTCGCGCGTGCGCAGCCGCGGTCCGCGCTCGAGCACCCGCTCCACCGTCCTGATCTACTTCGTCGCCCTCCTGCTGATCGGGCTCATGCTCGCCCCGGTGGCGTACATCATCCTGGGCGGGTTCCGCTCGAACTCCGAGATCACCGTCAACCCCTCGGGCTTCCCCACCGTGTGGAACTGGGGCAACTACGGCGAGGTGCTCGCCAGCGGCGTCTTCTGGCGTCAGGTGGGCAACTCGACCATCGCCGCCGTCGCGACCACGCTGAGCGTCGTGATCCTCGGCCTCATGGCGGCGTTCGGCCTCTCCCGGTACCGCTTCCGCGGCCGCGGCGCGGTCTACGCCCTCTTCACCGCGGGGCTGATGTTCCCCATGACCGTCGCGATCACGCCGCTGTACATCCTCGTGCGGGACCTCGGCCTGATGAACTCGCTGGCCGGCGTCATCATCCCGCAGATCGCGTTCGCGCTGCCGATCACGATCATCATCCTGGTGCCGTTCATCGGGGCCATCCCGAACGAGCTCGAGGAGGCGGCATCCATCGACGGATGCAGCCGGCTCGGCTTCTTCTGGCGGATGGTGCTGCCGCTCGCGGTGCCCGGTGTGATCACCGTGGGCATCCTGGCGTTCGTGAACAGCTGGAACTCCTACATGCTCCCGCTGTTCATCCTCAACAACGACGCCTCGTTCACCCTGCCGCTGGGAACCCAGGCGTTCGCGTCGCAGTACTCGGTCGACACCGCCCGGGTGCTCGCGTTCACCTCGCTGTCCATGATCCCCGCGCTGATCTTCTTCAGCCTCTTCGAGCGCCGCATCGTCGGCGGTCTCACCGGCGCCGTCAAGGGCTGAGCCCTCCCGCGCCTCCGCACCCCCCTGAAAGCGAAGTCCACGTGACCACGAACATCAGCGCGTCCCCGCGCGTCCAGCACCTGCTGGCACAGATGACCCTCGAGGAGAAGCTCGCCCAGATCGTGGGCTTCTGGGTCGACCAGGGCGATGAGGTCGTCGCCCCGATGGCCGGCGAGATGGCTACGTCCGCCCGCTACGAGGACGCCACCCGGCACGGGCTCGGCCACCTCACCCGGGTGTACGGCACCCGGCCGGTCGACCCGGTCGAACGTGCGGAGTGGCTGTGGGCGGAGCAGCGGCGCCTGAGGTCCCAGACGCGGCTCGGCATCCCGGCGATCGTGCACGAGGAATGCCTCACCGGGCTCGCCGCATGGCAGGCGGCGACGTTCCCCACGCCCCTCGCCTGGGGCGCGGCCTTCGACCCGGAGCTCGTCGAGGAGATGGGCGAGGCGATCGGGCGGTCGATGCGCGAGCTGGGCGTGCATCAGGGACTGGCCCCGGTGCTGGACGTGGTCCGGGACCCGCGGTGGGGTCGGGTCGACGAGTGCATCGCCGAGGATCCCTACGTGGTCGGGACGATCGGCACCTCCTATGTCCGCGGACTCCAGTCCGCCGGCATCCATGCGACGCTGAAGCACTTCGTGGGCTACTCGGCATCGCAGGCGGGGCGCAACCACGCGCCGACGCAGATCGGCCCGCGAGAGCTCGCGGATGTCTTCCTGCCGCCGTTCGAGATGGCGATCCGCGACGGCGGCGCCCGCTCCGTCATGAACGCCTACACCGAGATCGACGGGATCCCGGTCGCGTCCACGCCGGAGTACCTGACCGAGATCCTCCGGGAACAGTGGGGGTTCGACGGCGTCGTCGTCTCGGACTACTTCGCGGTCGCGTTCCTGAAGACGATGCACGGCATCGCGGAGGACCTCGCAGAGGCTGCGCGCCTGTCGCTGGCCGCGGGGATCGACGTGGAACTGCCCACCGGCGACGCCTACGCCGCCCCGCTGGCGGAGGCGGTGCGCGCCCGGCGCGTGCCCGAGGAGCTCATCGATCAGGCCGTGCTGCGCGTGCTGCAGCAGAAGGAGGACCTGGGCCTGCTCGACGAGGCATTCGAGACGCCGCCCACCGCCGTCGATCTGGACGACCCGCAGCACCGCGACATCGCCCGCCGGCTGGCACAGGAATCGGTGATCCTCCTCTCCAACGACGGCGTCCTCCCGCTGGCGGAGCCCCGGCGGGTGGCCCTCATCGGTCCGAACGCCGACAGCGCCGAGGCGCTGATGGGGTGCTACTCCTTCGCGAACCACGTGCTGGCCCACCACCCGGGGACACCCCTCGGCTTCGAGATCCCCACGCTGCGCGAGGCCCTCGGCGCCGCCCTGCCGGCCGCCGAGATCCGTACCGTGGCCGGCTGCGCGGTGACCGGTGACGACCGCTCCGGCTTCACCGAGGCGGCCGAGGCCGCCGCCGCCGCGGATGTCGCGATCGTCGTCGTCGGCGACCGCGCCGGGCTCTTCGGCCGCGGTACGGTCGGCGAGGGCAACGACGTCGAGAGCCTGGAGCTGCCCGGCGTGCAGCGCGCGCTCGTCGAGACCGTCGCCGCCACCGGCACCCCGACCGTCATGGTGGTGCTGACCGGGCGCCCGTACGCGATCGGGTGGGCACTCGACGACGCCTCGGCCCCGGCTGCGGTGCTGCAGACGTTCTTCCCGGGAGAGGAAGGGGCCACCGCACTGGCGGCCATCCTCACCGGTCACGCCGAGCCCTCCGGTCGCCTGCCCGTGTCCCTGCCGCGCTCGGCCGGCGCGCAGCCCTTCACCTACCTGCATCCGATCCTGGGCGGCGCGTCCGAGATCACGAGCGCGGACAGCACCCCGGTGCGTCCGTTCGGGTTCGGCCTGGGCTACACGTCGTTCGCCTATGAGACGTTCGATGCCGACGAGGCCGCCCCGACGGACGGCGCGTTCACCGTGCGCGTGCGCGTGCGCAACACCGGCGAGCGCCCGGGGACCGAGGTGGTGCAGCTGTACGGCCGCGATGTGGTGGCCAGCGTCACCCGCCCCGTCGCGCAACTGCTCGGGTACCGCCGGGTCGAGCTGGCGCCGGGGGCGGAGGCCACCCTCGTCTTCCGCGTGCCCACCGCCCGTCTGGCCCTCACCGACCGCCGGCTCCACCGGGTGGTGGAACCGGGCGAGATCGAGGTGTGGGTCGGCACGTCCGCCCAGCGCGCGGCGGAGGCGAACGTGCAACTGACCGGGCCCGTCCACTCGGTGACGGCGGCGGATCCGCGGATCACCGAGGTGGAGGTGGACCCGGCGACGGCGCGGGTGCCGGCCGCGACCAGTTGAGCGAAACCGTCCGCACGGTACAGTTCTGCTCCGTCGTGGAGTATCGTCACCGGAAAACGGGAGGCGCGAGATGTCCAGCGACACGCAGATCAACCACGACCAGGCAGATCTCCAGGCCAAGGCGCGCGACCACCTGTGGATGCACTTCGCCCGGCAGTCCGTGATGACCGAGGGTCCCGGCGTACCGATCATCGTCCGCGGGGACGGACATCACATCTGGGATGCCGCGGGAAAGCGCTACATCGACGGGCTGGCCGGACTGTTCGTGGTGAACGCAGGACACGGCCGCCGTCGCCTCGCGCAGGCGGCCGCCGCGCAGGCGGAGCAGCTGGCATTCTTCCCGATCTGGTCCTACGCCCATCCGGCCGCGATCGAGCTGGCCGACCGGCTCGCCGATCTCGCGCCCGGCGACCTCAATCACGTGTTCTTCTCCACCGGGGGCGGCGAGGCGGTGGAGACCGCGTTCAAGCTCGCCAAGCACTACTGGAAGCTCGTCGGCCGGCCGCTCAAGCACAAGGTGATCTCCCGCGCCATCGCCTATCACGGCACACCGCAGGGCGCTCTCGCGATCACGGGCCTCCCCGGCATGAAGTCCATGTTCGAGCCGGTCACCCCGGGCGGCTTCCGCGTCCCCAACACCAACTACTACCGCGCGGCGGAGATGGGCTTCCCCGGGGGCACGGAGGAGGAGTTCGGGCTGTGGGCGGCCAACCGTATCGAGGAGATGATCCTCTTCGAGGGCCCGGAGACGGTCGCAGCGGTGTTCCTCGAACCGGTGCAGAACTCCGGCGGATGCTTCCCCCCGCCGCCGGGTTACTTCGCCCGCGTGCGCGAGATCTGCGACACGTACGACGTGCTCCTGGTCAGCGACGAGGTGATCTGCGCCTTCGGTCGCATCGGTGAGTACTTCGCCAGCGACGCCTTCGGCTACCAGCCCGACATGATCACCTTCGCCAAGGGTGTCACGAGCGGCTACTCCCCCGCGGGCGGCACGATCGTCAGCGACCGCGTCTACGAGCCGTTCGCCACGGGCACCACGAGCTTCCCGCACGGCTATACCTTCGGCGGCCACCCGGTGTCCGCCGCCGTTGCCCTGGAGAACCTCGCGATCTTCGAGGAGGAGGGCCTGAACGCCCACGTGCGGGAGAACTCGCCCCGCTTCCGCGCGACCCTGGAGAAGCTCAGCGACCTGCCCATCGTCGGCGACGTGCGCGGGGCGGGTTACTTCTTCGGCATCGAGCTGGTGAAGGACAAGGCGACCAGGGAGACCTTCGACGAGGACGAATCGGAACGGCTGCTGCGCGGGTTCCTGTCCAAGGCGTTGTTCGACGCCGGTCTGTACTGCCGGGCCGACGACCGGGGCGACCCGGTGATCCAGCTCGCGCCTCCCCTGACGATCGGTCAGACGCAGTTCGACGAGATCGAGCAGATCCTGCGCGGGGTCCTCAGCGAGGCGTGGACACGGCTCTGATCCACGGCGGGTCAGTCCTGAGGATCCTCACGCGGCACGAGCTCCCCGTCCACGACATCGATCCCGGGGACCTCCTCGAAGGCGGCCGGGTCCGGCTGCATGTCTTCCGAGATCGGTTCGTCGGCTCTGGACAAGGGAGAAACCTCCTACGTGGGATCACCACCCTGCGCCATCCCGCCGTATCGCCCGCCCCCTTGACACCCGCGAACGAGCGGCGTAGTCGCGCGATCAGCCGACGGCGTCGAGCGGCTCGTCCGGCGGCTCGGGAACGATCGTCAGACCGGAGGGTCCGGATGCGGCCAGCATGAGATCTTCGATCCATGCCCGGTTGATCTTGGGCTGGCGGCTCCCGTAGAAGTGGAACTGCATGGGCACAGACGGGTGCACCCAGAAGCTCCGGCGACCGCTGCCGTCCCCGATCTCGACATCGAACATGAACGGCTCACCGCGGCGCAGCTTGTTCATGACCACGATGCGCAGGTGGGCGAGGGTGCGGTCCTCGATGTCGACCGCGTTCGCGTTGGTGTCGTAGATGAATCGTCCCACGTGTCGAGCATAGGCCAGCAGGGACGCCTGGCCGAGATAATCGGACGCGCACTAGGGTGGGCGCATGGGAACCATCTACTACGGCGGGAGCAGTACGCCCATCCAGATCGAGGACCGCGCGCTGGCGCACCTCAAGGTCGTCATCGCGACCAAGCTGCGCCGCGGCGAGAGCTTCACCCTCTCCTGGCGGCACCCCGAGGATCAGCCCCGGGGACGCAGCACGATCTGGCTGCATCCCTCCATCCCGCTCCGGTTCGTCTTCGACGATCCGGAGCCCACTCTTCTGAGCCGCGAGTGGATCGAGGAGCTCGCGAACTCCGCCAACTCCTCCGGCGGCATCATGCTCGTCGCCGAGCACTTCGACACGCCGGCCATCCCCACCGTCGAGCACTGACGTCGGTGCGGCGGCGCGCCTCCCGGGTCACATCCCGCCGTTGAGCACCGCGATCGCGAGCAGGACGACCGAGACGAACGGGAACGCCAGCTGGGTGAGCGCGGCGCGCGCCTTCGAGGGGCTCGACAGCAGGAGCACGAGCCCCGCTGCGACCATCGACCCGGCACCCACGAAGACGAGTGTGGCGCCGACCGTGGGCGCACCGGCCACGACGCACACGATGCCGATGATCGTCGCCACGGCCAGGAAGAGGTTGTAGAACCCCTGGTTGAAGGCCAGCGCGCGGGTGGTCTCGCCGCGTCACCGATCTGCCGGTGCGTCTCCGAACGTCAGCGGGCCCCACTCGCCCGGCGCCGGGAGGACGGCGTCGCGGACCTCGACGCCGTCGGGGTCGATACTCGCGACGGCCACCAGCAGGGAGAGCGTCGGGATGCCGATGTGGCGATGGTCGCGGATGAGCGCTCGATCGTCCGTCGCCGCGAGTTCGGCGCTCTGCTCGATCACGCGCAGCCACTGCGTCCACCACGGATCCGAATCGGTGTCCGCCGCGGTGAAGACGGGCAGCCATGCGGTGATGCGCGCCGTCTGCGGATCGTCGAGGTCGTCGTGCGCGATCATGTGCGTCCCGGGCGTCAGCTCCGCCGCGCGCAGCGACGCGCCGTCCCAGGACAGCACGCGCGCGCCGGCCGGACTCGCCTCGAGCAGGTTGAAGCCGCGCGAGCGGGGCGATCCCGACGGGCTGTGCCCGGAGACCGAGGCCAGCGGGAGCGTGCCGCGCGAGACGACCGCGTCATCGGGCAGAGTCCCGTCGTCCGCCCTGTTGAGCAGGACGGCGAACCGCGAGGTGGCCGGATCCGCGGCGAGCCAGGCACCGCCCGCACGCACGTCGTGCACGCCGATGACGCCGGGGTGGGTGTCCGGCCACCATCGCCCGAGCGGATTCCAGGGGCGCCCGGGGTCCTCGTCACGGATGGCGATGACGCGCGTCGGCCGGCGCGGATCCTCGGGTACGCGGATGATGACGGTGCACATGCGGGCGGACTCCTTCGGGTGGGTCGACGGCGCGTGCGAGAATCGAGCCGTGTTCGTCGTCGTGGGAGTCACAGGCGGGATCGCCGCGTACAAAACCGTACAGCTCGTTCGCGAGCTCGTGCGCGCGGGGCATGAGGTGCACGTGGTGCCGACCGCCGACGCCCTGCGGTTCGTCGGCCTGCCCACGTGGGAGGCGCTGAGCCGCAACCCGGTCACCACCTCCGTGCACGACGACGTCGCGCAGGTACGGCATGTCTCCCTCGGTCGCCGCGCCGACCTGGTGATCGTCGCGCCCGCCACCGCCAACACGCTGGCGAAGATGACCGCGGGCATCGCCGATGATCTTCTGGGCACGACCCTCCTGGCCACGACGGCCCCGGTCGTGGTGGCACCGGCGATGCACACCGAGATGTGGCGGCATCCGGCGACGACCGCGAACATGGCGACGCTGCGCGCACGCGGCGTGCACGTGGTGGGACCGGCGGACGGTCTGCTCACGGGCGGCGACAGCGGCCCCGGCCGGATGAGCGAACCCGAGGAGATCGTCGCGGCCGCCCTGTCGATCGTCCGGCCTGCGCCCGGGGATCTCGACGGCCTCGACGTCGTCGTGACGGCAGGGGGGACTCGGGAACCGATCGACCCGGTCCGGTTCATCGGCAACCGCTCCAGCGGCCGTCAGGGCATCGCCGTCGCGGTCGCCGCGGCGGCGCGCGGTGCCCGGGTGCGGCTCATCGCGGCGCACGTGGAGCAGGCGCTGCTGGCGGAGGCGGAGCAGCACCCCGCGATCGCGGTCGCCCGGGCGGGGACGGCGGCCGAGTTGCAGGACGCGACACAGCAGGCCGCATCCGACGCCGACGTCGTCGTGATGGCGGCGGCGGTCGCCGACTACCGGGTGGCGGATGTGGCGGAGGGGAAGCTGACCAAGGAGTCCTCTGACGGCACCCTCACCCTCCAGCTCGTGGAGAACCCGGACATCGTGGCGGGGCTGGCCGCTCGGCGCCGGCCCGGTCAGACGATCGTCGGCTTCGCCGCCGAGACCGCCCAGGGCGAGGAGTTGCGCGCGCGCGGACGGCGCAAGCTCACCCGGAAGGGCGTGGACCTGCTCGCGGTCAACGAGGTGGGCTGGGAGCGCGGGTTCGAGACCCCGGACAACAGCATGCTGTTCGTCACCGCGACCTCCGGCGACGCCCCGGAAGTCGTCACCGGGGACAAGCGGCAGGTCGCCGACGCCCTCTGGGATGCGGTGCTGGCCCTGCGCTGACGCCACTGCCCCATCCTCCGACGGGAGCGCAAGCCCCCGGCGCTCCCCGGACGATCCGCCTAACGTCGCCCGGGACGGAAGGATGCGACATGACGCGCTTCGGATACACCCTGATGACGGAGCAGAGCGGACCGAAGGAGCTCGTCCGGTACGCGGCCGCTGCCGAGGACAGGGGTTTCGACTTCCTCGTCTCGAGCGATCACTACGCGCCGTGGCTCACGACCCAGGGCCACGCCCCCTATGCCTGGACGGTCCTGGGCGCCGTCGCCCAGGCCACCCGGGACATCGAGCTGATGACCTACGTCACGTGCCCGACGATGCGCTACCACCCGGCCGTCGTCGCCCAGAAGGCCGCCACCCTGCAGGTGCTCTCGGACGGGCGGTTCACCCTGGGTCTCGGCTCGGGCGAGAACCTCAACGAGCACGTGGTCGGCGAGGGCTGGCCGGCCGTCGCCGCCCGGCAGGACATGCTCGTGGAGGCCATCGAGATCATCCGGGCCCTCCACACCGGCGACCTCGTGACCTACGACGGGTCGTACTTCCGCGTGGACTCCGCCCGCATCTGGGATGCCCCGGACGGCGGGGTGCCGATCGGCGTCGCCGTGTCCGGTGACGCATCCATCGACAGATTCGCCCCGCTCGGCGATCACCTGATCTCGGTGGAACCGGACCCCGAGCTCATCGCGGGCTGGGATGCCGCGCACGATGGCTCCTCCCGCAAGATCGGTCAGATCCCGATCAGCTGGGATCCCGACCGGGACACCGCGATCGCGCGGGCGCACGAGGAGTTCCGCTGGTTCGGCGGTGGATGGGCGGTCAACGCCGACCTGCCGACACCTGCGGGGTTCGCCGCGGCGACGCAGTTCGTACGCCCCGAGGACGTCGCCGAGGCGATCGCCTGCGGCCCCGACCTCGACGCACTCGCGGAGAGCGTGCGCCCCTATGTCGATGCCGGCTTCACGGACGTGGCGATCGTGCAGATCGGCGATGCCCAGCAGGAGCGGTTCCTCGCCGAGGTCGCCGAACCCCTCCTGGAACGCCTCCGCGCCCTCTGACGACGGCGCCCCACGACGGCCTCCCCGGTGATGAAGGGGCCGGCACGTGACTCCGGCACGCGTTGCTCCTAGATTCGACTCACCGGACAGAAGGAGACCCCATGCGTGTCGGTGTTCCCGCAGAAGTGAAGAACCACGAGGACAGGGTGGCGGTGACCCCCGCGGGCGTGCGGGAACTCGTCCACCACGGGCACCAGGTGACCGTGCAGGCCGGCGCCGGACGCGGGAGCGCCATCCCCGACGAGGAGTTCACCGCGGCGGGTGCCGTGCTCGGTGACGTCGAGGCGGCCTGGGACAACGACCTGGTCCTGAAGGTCAAGGAGCCCGTACCGAGCGAGTACGACTACCTGCGCGCGGATCTGACACTGTTCGCCTACCTGCACCTCGCCGCCGACGAGCCCCTGACCGAGGCGCTGCTCACCAGCGGCACGACCTCGCTCGCCTACGAGACCGTGCAACTGCCCGACGGTTCACTGCCGCTGCTCGCGCCGATGAGCGAGGTGGCCGGGCGGCTGTCGGTCCTCGCCGGCGGCCACCACCTGCTCGGTTCGCAGGGTGGCCGCGGGGTGCTGCTGGGCGGCGTGCCGGGCGTGCCACCGGCCAAGGTCACCGTCATCGGGGGCGGTATGGCGGGAAGCAACGCCGTCGCGCAGGCGGTGGGTCTCGGCGCCGACGTGACGGTGCTCGATCTCTCCATCCCGCGCCTCCGGGAGCTGGACGACCTGTACCGGGGCGCCATCCGCACCGTCACCTCGAGCGCCTACGCCATCGAGCGCTCGGTCCTCGAGGCCGATCTCGTGATCGGGGCCGTGCTCGTCCCGGGAGCGAAGGCGCCCAAGCTCGTCTCGCACGACCTCGTCCTCAGGATGAAGCCGGGGAGCGTCCTCGTCGACATCGCGATCGACCAGGGCGGATGCTTCGAGGATTCGCACCCGACGACGCATGACGCACCGACGTTCCCGGTGGGCGAGGCGATCCTCTACTGCGTCGCCAACATGCCGGGCGCCGCGGCCGCGACGTCCACCCCGGCGCTCACCAACGCGACGCTGCCGTACGCGCTGGCCCTCGCCGACCGGGGGTGGGAGCAGGCCACCGGCGCCGACCCCGCGCTCGCCAGGGGGTTGACCACTGTCGGCGGACGGATCCTGAACGCCGGGGTCGCCGCCGCGTTCCCCGACAAGCCCGCTGAGCGGGGCTGAGCGGCCTCCCCGCTCAGAGCGGGGGCGGACCGCGACGTGCGGGAACGGGTTCTCCGGGTAGCGAAGCTCCCGCGGGACGGCAAGCCGCGCACAGGGACGCCGGCCGTCGGTATCGTCGGGACGGCTGAGAAGAAAGGACCCTCCATGCCGGATGCCACCGAACTCGCCCACGAGGCGTTGAACCAGGGCCTGCGGATCGCGGTGGCGGAGTCGCTCACCAGCGGACTCCTCTGCAACGCCGTCGGCGCCGCGGAACAGGCGTCCCAGTGGTTCGCGGGTGGCGTCGTCGCCTACACCGTCGACACCAAGGAGCGCCTCCTCGGAGTGGAGCCGGGTACGGATCCGTGCTCACCGCAGTGCGCCGTGCAACTGGCCGTCGGGGTGCGCGAGCTTCTGGACGCCGATATCGCGGTCTCCACCACGGGTGTGGGCGGTCCCGACGCGGAGGACGGGCATGCCCCCGGCACCGTCTACATCGGCTGGGCGACGGCGGACCACCACGGGGAGCACCTCCTCCGCCTGGAGGGCGACCCGGAGGAGGTCATCACCGAGGCCACCCGGCGCGCGGTACGCCTGTTGACCGACGTCGTCCGGCGGCAGCGGACCGTGGCCGCCTGAGCCACAGGGGTTCACGCACGGGATCGGGTCGTGGCGTTCTGGTCGACTCGGGTCATCCCGGGACATCGTGGGCCGTCGTCGTGCCTGTCGTCCTGTCCCCCACAGGGGACGTTTTCGCGAGTTGTCCACGGGTTTTCATTCGGCCGCTGATCTGGGCTTCATCGGGGCGGGGAATGTCGGTGGCCCTCACCAGAATGGGGGTATGACGACATCGAGACTCCCCTTCGGCACCAGCGACGCTGACACCGCCGTACTGGCCGGGTTGGTGTCGACATCGCGGCAGGTGCTGGCGCAGAAGAACGCCGGTGATGCGGGCGAGGTCCGGTTCCTCGCCGACGCCGGTACGTTCGCGCTGCGCCAAGCCGGGAAGAACTCGGTGCAGGCGAAGGAGATGGCACTGCGGTCCGTCGCGGCGGAGATCGCTTCGACGTGGAACGACTCGGACCGGTCCGTGCTCGCCCGGATGAACCGGGCGATGACCCTCGTCGACTACTACCCGGAAACGATGGCCGCATTCGAGCAGGGCCGGATCCTCCGCCGACACGTCGACCTGGTCGTGGAATGCGGTGCACCCCTGGATGCGGAGGCGCGGGGGTTGTTGGATGCGGCCGCGGTCGTGCAGTGCGAACAGAACTCCCCCAACCGGGCGAGACCCCTGCTGCAGATGCTCGCGGAATCCCTGCAGCCCCGCACCCTCACCGACCGGCACCAGGACGCGAGGGAACACCGCCGCGTCCGCATCCTCCCGCTCGAAGACGGGATGGCCGAACTGATCGTCACGCTCCCGGTCACGCTGGCGCACGCGATCCTGGACCGGCTCACCCGGCAAGCGTCCGCGGTGAAGGACGTCCGGGAACGCGCGCGGGGCGAGATCGCAGCGCAGGAGGGTCTGCTCGGGGTCGATGACGAGCCGTCACCGGCGGAGGTCCTCGCATCCGATGAGCGGACCACCGATCAGATCCGCGCGGACCTGCTCGCCGACATGCTCCTCACCACGACCCCTGGTGCGGACCCCCACCTTCCCGGCGACGGGAACGGCGGACTCGGCGCGATCCGCGCGGTCGTGCAGGTGACCGTGCCCGTCCTCACCCTCCTCGGGCGAAGCGACCTCCCCGCCGACCTCACCGGAACCTCCCCCATCGACCCGGCCACCGCTCGCACCCTCGCCGGGAACAGTGCGGGGTTGGACCGGATCCTGACCCACCCCATCACCGGGGCCGTGCTCGCCACCGACCGGTACCAACCCACCGCCGACCTGAAACGATTCCTCCGCGGCAGAGACCACCGCTGCCGATTCCCCGGCTGCCGGATGCCCGCCATCCGCTCCGACATCGACCACACCCGAGACCACGCCCACGGCGGACCCACCGACGCCGGCAACCTCGCCCACCTCTGCCGCGGACACCACACCCTCAAACACGCCACACCCTGGAAAGTCAGGCAACTCCCCCACGGGATCCTGGAATGGACCTCCCCGGCCGGACACACCTACACCGACCACCCACCCGGACCGGCCCTCCCCGGCGCCACCGCGGCATCCCTCGTCGGCACCGGCACACCACCAGACGCCCGCGGACCACGCGACACCGGCCGGCCGTCGGTCACCTTCACCCCCGACGGCGACCCGCCACCGTTCTGAGTCGCCTCAGGGCGTCCGAGCTGCCGCGCGCTACTCGACCCGCCGGAATCTCGGTCCCGCGTAACCGTCGCGGACCACAGGCTCCACGAACATGCTCAGCGGACGCACCCAGAGACCACCATCGCCGTACAACTGACGGTAGAAGACATGCCATTCCTCGGTCTCGCTGTGCCGGCCGACGCCGATCACCTCATAGCGCGCGCCCCTGAAGTGCTCGTAGACCCCCGGCTCGACCTCGTCCGGGCTCTCGCCGACCACCGGCCGTCCCTCATCCACCGCCATACCGCGCCTTCCCCTCGGGATCCCCCTCAAGGAGATTAGCCACGAACGCCGAGGGGTCCGGAAGTCCGCCCATCGGACCGTCAGGCGGCACGCCACCGCCATCCGGCGATCTCCGGATCGTCCTCACCGTGCTCCCGCGTGTACTCCCGGGCGCGGATGCGCCGGTCCACGAGCGCCTGACGGAATGGGCCGTGCATCTCGGCGGCTCCCGGGACCCGGTCGATGGCGTCTATCGCGAGCTGGAACCGATCCAGATCGTTGAGCATCACCATGTCGAACGGCGTCGTCGTGGTGCCGCGCTCCTTGTAACCGCGCACATGCAGGTTGTCGTGCCCGGTCCTCCGATACGTGAGCCGATGGATGAGCCAGGGGTAGCCGTGATACGCGAAAACGATGGGCGCGGTCGTCGTGAACACCGCATCGAACTCCGCGTCCTTCATCCCGTGCGGGTGCTCGCTCTCCGACTGCAACCGCATGAGGTCCACGACGTTCACGACCCGGATGGCGAGTTCCGGAGCCTCCTCGCGCAGCAGCTCGGCGGCGGCGATCACCTCCATCGTGGGGACGTCCCCCGCGGCCGCCAGCACGAGGTCCGGGGCCTGTCCCGAACGCTCGTTCCCGGCCCACGGCAGGATGCCCAGCCCCCGTGTGCAGTGCACCACGGCCTCCTCCATCGAGAGCCACTGCGGCGCGGGCTGCTTGCCGGCGACCACGACGTTCACGTAATCCGTCGTGCGCAGGCAGTGGTCGTAGGTGGACAGCAGGGTGTTCGCGTCGAACGGGAGGTACACCCGGACGACGTCGGCGCTCTTGTTCACGACGAGGTCGATGAAGCCGGGGTCCTGGTGGCTGAAGCCGTTGTGATCCTGGCGCCACACGTGGCTGGAGAGCAGGTAGTTCAGGCTCGGCACCGGCCGCCGCCACTCGATCCCCCGGGACGCCTCCAGCCACTTCGCGTGCTGGTTGAACATCGAATCGACGATGTGCACGAAGGCCTCGTACGAGGTGAACACCCCGTGGCGACCGGTGAGCACGTACCCCTCCAGCCAGCCCTGGCACTGGTGCTCGCTCAGCACCTCCATCACCCGCCCGGCGCGTGCGAGGTTCTCGTCCAGATCGATGATCCGCGCGTTCCACTGCTTGTCCGTCACCTCGTACACCGCAGGCGCCAGTCGGTTCGACGCGGTCTCGTCCGGACCGAAGATGCGGAACGTGTGCGGATTCCGCCGGATCACCTCCGCGAAGTAGCGCCCCAGCACAGCCGTGGCCTGCGCGTCACCGCCTCCGGGCACATCGACTTCCACGGCGAAGTCGCGGAAATCCGGGAGATCCAGGTCCTTCCGCAGGAGCCCGCCGTTCGCGTGCGGCGAGGCCGACATCCGCCGATCCCCCACCGGGGCGAGACCGGAGATGGCCGCCACCGGCACGCCGTTCTCGTCGAAGAGCTCCTCCGGACGATAGGAGCGCAACCACTCCTCGAGGGCGTGGAGGTGTTCGTCGGTGTCCCGCGCGTCCGGCAGCGGTACCTGATGCGCGCGCCAGGTCCCCTCGACCGGGAGCCCGTCGATCACCGCCGGCCCGGTCCACCCCTTCGGCGAACGCAGGATGATCATGGGCCAGCGCGGCCGCTCGGTGCTCCCCTCGGCAGCATCCCTGCGGATGCGGGCGATCCGATCCAGCGCGTCGTCCAGCGTCTCCGCGAACCGCCGATGGACCTCGGCATGGTCCTCGTCGGCGGTGAAGGAGACGAGGAGCGGGTCATGCCCGTACCCGCGCATGAGTTCGAGCAGTTCCTCCTCCGGGATGCGGTCGAGCACCGTCGGATTCGCGATCTTCCATCCGTTCAGATGGAGGATGGGCAGCACCGTACCGTCATCCACCGGGTCCAGGAACTTGTTCGCGTGCCAGGCGGTCGCCAGCGGCCCGGTCTCCGCCTCCCCATCGCCGATCACGCAGAAGACCGTCAGATCGGGGTTGTCGAACGCCGCGCCGTAGGCATGGCTGAGCGAGTATCCGAGTTCACCCCCCTCGTGCATGGAGCCCGGGGTCTCCGGAGCGGCGTGGCTCGGGATCCCGCCGGGGAAGGAGAACTGCCGGAAGAGACACTGCATCCCCCGCACGTCCCGCGACACGGCGGGGTAAAGCTCCGAATACGTCCCGTCGAGCCACGCACCCGCGACCATCCCGGGGCCGCCGTGGCCGGGACCGGCGATGTAGACGGCGTCGAGTTCGCGCTCGCGGATGGCGCGATTGGCGTGCGCGTAGATGAGGTTGAGCCCGGGCACGGTGCCGAAGTGACCGAGCAGCCGGGGCTTCACGTGCTCCCGGGTCAAGGGTTCCCGCAGCAGCGGATTGTCCAAGAGGTAGATCTGACCCACGCTCAGATAGTTCGCGGCACGCCACCAGGCGTCGAGGGCATCCTTCGTCGCGTCGTCCACTCCCCTACGATGACGCGATCCCGGCCCCGGCACAGGCCCTTGCCCCGCCGCGACGGCTCGGCTAGGCGCTGCGCTGGCGTGGACAGACCGTCCGTCATATGCACAAGAGTTGTTGTGCATTATGGTGTGAGGGTGACCGAGCCCTCATCGTCCGATCCGTCCCGCGCGGTACTCCGCTCCGCCTCCGACCTGCGCGCCATGGCCCACCCGACCCGATTGCGTCTGCTCGGGGCATTGCGTATGCACGGCCCGCAGACAGGAGCGATGCTGGGCGAGCGGGTCGGCGAAGCCGCGGGCACCGTGAGCTACCACCTCCGCACGCTGGCCAAGGCGGGACTCGTGACGGATGCCGAGCCGCAGAGCGGCGACCGCCGGGAGCACTGGTGGGCGGCGGCCCATGAGACGACCACCTGGGATCCGGTCACGTTGCGTGCGGATCCCGAGCAGGCAGCGGCGTCCGCGGCGCTGCAGCGCGTCGTCGGCGAGGTGTACGCGCAGCGCTGGGCCGAGTACGTGGACGCGGCGGGCGAGATGCCCGACGAGTGGGTCGCCGCTGGGCTCAGCACCGACAGCGTCCTCCGGCTCACCGTCGAGGAGCTGGCGGAGCTCCGCGAGGAGCTGATGGCCGTCTCGTCGCGGTGGCGGGCCCGCTCCGCAGCCCACGTCGAGGGCGACGGTTCGGAGCCCGCCGCTCTGATCGCGCAGACGTACCGCATTCCGACACCATGACACGGGGACGCTCCGACCGGGCGCTCGTGCTCCTGCTCGCCGGGCACGTGCTCTCACGAACCGGCAACGTGGTGGGCCTGTTCACGCTGCCCTTCCTGGTCCTCGGCCGAGGGGGCGGGCCGACCGAGGTGGGTCTCGCCGC
This sequence comes from Microbacterium caowuchunii, assembly GCF_008727755.1. Taxonomy (NCBI): domain Bacteria; kingdom Bacillati; phylum Actinomycetota; class Actinomycetes; order Micrococcales; family Microbacteriaceae; genus Microbacterium; species Microbacterium caowuchunii. The sequence goes on along the minus strand of NZ_CP044231.1, from coordinate 366,274 downwards.
GTTCGCGGCGACGGTTCCCGTCCTCCTCAGCGGACCGATCGGCGGCGCCGTCGTCGACCGTGTCGGTGCGCTGCGCTCGAGCGCCGTCGCCGACGCCGTCAGCGGAGCCACGGTCGCCCTCATCCCCCTGCTGGCGGCCCTCTCCGCCCTTCCCCTCCCCGCTCTGCTCGCCCTGGTTTTCGTGGGCGGTCTGCTCGATGCACCCGGCGAGACGGCCCGCCGGGTTGTGCTGCCGCAGATCGCCGACGCCGCCGGCATCCGGCTCGAACGCGGCGTCGGCTTCCTCGACGCGACCACGCGGCTGTCCTCACTGCTGGGCGCACCGCTCGCCGGCGTGCTCGTGGCGACAATCACCCCGGAGCGCACGCTCCTGGTGACCGCAGTCGCCTTCGCTCTGTCGGCGGTCCTGACGGTCGTCCTCACCCGTACCGCGACGGGGCGCCTGCTGAGCACGCCCACGGCCGGGGAGGCGACGGACGGGACCTGGTCGGAGCTCTCCGCGGGGGTGCGCTTCCTCGTGCAGGAGCCCGTGCTGCGCCTCGTGGTGGGCATGGTGCTCGTGACGAACCTCCTCGGCGCGGCGCGCATGGGCAGCCTCCTCCCCCTGTATGCGGAGGAGCGGCTCGGCGGCGCGGCAGCACTCGGGCTCATCTCCGGCGCCTTCGGGGGTGCGGCCTTCCTCAGCTCCGTCGGCTTCGGCTTCGTGGCCCACCGGGTGCCGCGACGGCCCGTGTTCGTCCTCGGGTTCCTCCTGGCCGGCGGTCCATCGCTGCTCGCACCGGCCCTCGGCGCGGGAACCGGCTGGATGGTGGCCGCCGCGCTGATGTCCGGACTCGCCGCCGGTGTGCTGAACCCGATCATCGGAGCGGTGGAGCTGGAGCGGATCCCGCTGGCTCTGCGCGGTCGCGTGCTCGGTGCCGTCACTGCGGGTGCCTGGGCGGGCATCCCGCTGGGCGGCCTCCTCGGCGGCATCGGCGCGTCGGCGTTCGACCTCACGACGATCTTCGGCGTCATGCTCGTCCTCTACACGATCGCCGCCCTGCTCCCGCTGACCGGTGGCGCCTGGCGCGGGATGGAGCGCGGCACCCCGCCGGCGCGCTGAGCGGACCGGCCGGTCGTCACACCCGGGCGGCGGCCGAGCGGCGTAGCTCGTCCACCTCGGACCGCGCCCGCACGAGCGCGCCGATGCGCTCCCGGACGGCTCGCAGATCCTCGCCGGCGTCGCCGTGCGCCTCCGCGAGGCGGAGATCCGCCCAGGCGATCGCCGATGCCCCGGCGAGGCCCGCAGCCACCCCCTCCGCGGCGACCACGATGTCCGGGACCAGGTAGCGCTCCGAGACCTCGAGCAGCCGGGCGACATCCGCGATCAGGGAGACCCCTACCTCTCCCAGTTCGGCGGCGGAATGCGCGGAGGCGACCGCGGTGTCCCGGGCCGCACGGTCCGCGGCATCCGTCCCGTCCTCCCGATACCGGCGCAGCGCATCGCCCAGTTCACCGGAGCGGAGCGCATCGCGTTCGATCGCCTCGAGCGCGCGACGCCGGGAGTCCGCCGCCCGGGAGACGATGCCCTCGCCCTCGTCTCCGGCGTACCCGCCCACCATCCCGACCATGGCCGCCGCCGTGGCCGTCATCAGTGCGCACGCCGCACCGCCGCCGGGGACGCCGGAAGCCCCGGCCAGTCGTGCCAGCCACTCCTCGAGGGCGACGGAGTCGATGGATGCGGCCTCTTCCTCAGGGATGTCGTTCACCCCACCGACGATCCCAGGAGGGACAGCCGATCGGGCCGGGATTGACACGGGAGGTACCTGCCCGCATGGCGGGCGGGCGATCACTCGTCCGAGCGTCCGGACGCCTCCCGGCCCATCAGCGGGCGCAGCATGCTCGAGAGCGCGGCGCGCTCGGAACGGTCGAGCACGGCCAGCGCATCCGCCTCCCGCGAGACCAGCTCCGTCATCGCCGCGTCGACGCTCGCCATCCCCGCATCCGTGAGACTGATGATCACGCTCCGGCCGTCGCGGGGGTTCTTCTGCCGGCGGATGAGCCCCCGGTCGACCAGGTTCGCGATGCGGTTCGTCATCGCCGCGCTGCCGATCATCGTGAGGTCGATCAACTGCATGGGGCTCAGCTCGTGCGGGGGCTCGGCCCGGCGCAGCGCCGCCAGCACGTCGAACTCCCACGTGGCCAGTCCCGCGGTCGCGAAGGCAGCGGAACGCAGCCGGTCCAGGCGCAGGGCGGCCCGGCGCAGGCGCGACATCACGTCGAGCGGGGTCAGATCGACGTGCGGGAGCCGCTGCGACCAGGCGTCGATCAGCAGGTCCACCTCGTCGTCCGAGTGGTCAGCCATCACAGCTCGACCGTACCAATGCCCGGGGCATCCGCCTGCCCCTTGCGCCGGCGCGGCCGGACGCCGTCTATCCTCGACCGCATGGTCACCCGCCTGCTCCTCCTCTCCGACACGCACATCCCCGGTCGGGCGCGGGCGATCCCGGCCGCCGTCCTCGCCGCAGCGGACGCCGCCGACCTCATCGTGCACGCGGGCGACTGGGTCGGCGCCGCCGTCCTCGACGACCTGGAGGGTCACGGCGAGGTCGTCGGCGTATGGGGGAACAACGACGGTCCCGACCTGCGCGCCCGGCTGCCCGAGATCGCCCGCATCCGTGTCGAGGACCTGGATCTCGCGGTCGTCCACGAGACGGGTGACGCACGTTCACGGGAACGACGGATGGACCTCGCGTTCCCGGGCGTCGACGTCCTGGTGTTCGGACACAGCCACATCCCCTGGGACACGACGACGCCCGGCGGCCTCCGCCTGCTGAACCCCGGTTCGCCGACCGACCGTCGGCGCCAGCCGCAGCACACCTATATGACGGCCGTCGTGGACGGTGCGACGCTGCGCGATGTCCGGCTCATCGCTCTCTGACCACCCGTCAAGGCCCCGGATCGCCCGGTCCGGGCGGGGTAGATTCGGTCACCCGACGAAGGAGGCGAACATGACCAACAACAGCTTCATCCCGCAGGTGCCGCTCGGCGACGGCGACGCGACCGAGGATGCGGTCCGGGAGGTCGACGGCGACGAGGTCCTGGACCAGGACATCGACGACAACCAGGTCGACAGCGCGGAGGCGGACCGGCTCGCCGCCGAGGCGCCCACCGACCAGGACTGACGCGGCGCCACTGACCGCGGGGGGGGTGCGATGACGCTGGACGCCGTCGGCGCGGAGGCGGCCGCGGATCTCGGTCTGACCACGGCCGCCGCCGCCATCCGGGAGGGAACCGGCCGCCTGCCGTGGACATCGGCGCTCGCGGTCGGGCGGCTCGCCGTCGACAGCGTGGCGTTGTCCTCACTGGCGATCGACGGCGCGCGGGCAGCGCGGGACGGTGGCCGGGTCGACTCCGTCCGGGTCGACCTCGGGCGGATCGCGGCGTCGTTCGCGAGTGAGCGGGTGCTGCGCATCGACGGCGCGAAGCCCGAGGCGTGGGCGCCGCTCTCCGGCTTCTGGCCCTCCCGCGACGGGTGGGTGCGGACGCATGCGAACTATCCGCACCACGAAGGCGCACTGCGGACCGTGCTGGGCGTCCCGATAGACGCCTCCCGCGAAGCGGTGGCCGGCGCCATCCGGGAGCGCACCTCGGTGGACCTCGAGGAGCAGGCGCACCAGGCGGGGGCGATCGTGGCGGCCGTGCGCACCGGCGACGCGTGGCGTCGGCATCCGCAGGCACAGGCGGTGGCGTCCCGTCCCCTGATCGAGATCACGCGGCGCGAGGGTGCGCCGCCGCGCCCGTGGTGGCGGTCAGGAGCAGCGCTTTCCGGGGTACGGGTGCTCGATCTCACGCGGGTGATCGCCGGCCCCGTCGCGGGGCGGGACCTCGCGATGGCCGGTGCCGACGTACTTCGGGTGGACCCGCCGCACCTCCCCGAGACCGGTTGGATCCACCTGGACACCGGTCAGGGGAAGAGGTCCACGGTCCTGGACCTGGCCGATGGGCCGGATCGGGACCGGTTCTTCGAACTGCTCCGGACAGCCGATGTCGTGCTCAGCGGATACCGCCCCGGGGCGCTCGACCGGTTCGGGCTGGACGCCGCATCGCTCGCCGCATCCCATCCGGGCATCGTGACCGCTCGGGTTTCCGCCTGGGGGGAGACCGGACCGTGGGCGCAGCGGCGCGGCTTCGACAGCATCGTGCAGGCGGCCACCGGGATCGCGATGCGGGAGAGCCCCGACGGGACGACCCCGGGCGCCCTCCCCGTGCAGGCGCTGGATCACTCCACCGGGCACCTGCTCGCGGCCGCCGTCGGCACGGCTCTGGTCCGCCAGCGCACGGAGGGCGGTTCGTTCGACGTGCGGATGCCGCTGGCCCGTGTCGCGCAGGCGCTGCTGGCGGCTCCCGGGGACACCAGGGGCGACGCGTCGGTCGCGCTGCCGTCCCGGGAGCGGCTGCTGCCGGGACGCCGGCCCGGTGCGCTGGTCTACGCCCCGCCCGTGCTGGCCTTCGCGGGAGCTCCGGACGACTACCCGGTGGTGGGCGGCGCCTGGGGCGTGGATGCCCCGGCTTGGGACACCGCGCCCTGACCGTTCCCCGGTGGGGCGATCTTCCCGTGAGACTGCAGCGCACGCACGAGACGGATGTCGTCACGCTCCGTCTCGTGCTGCGCCTGCAGTCTCGCGGGTGAGGGCGGGCCGGTGAGGGCGAGCGCGCTCAGGCGCGCTCGGACGCCGCCTGGCACGCGATGCACGTCTCGGCGTACGGCAGTACCTCCAGCCGCCCGGGCGCGACCGCTTCGCCGCAGCGCAGGCAGTCCCCGTACGTGCCGGCGTCCAGGCGCTCGAGCGCCGCACGGATCTGGTCCATGACGCGGCGGGTGCCCGCCGTGGTCGTCCAGGCGACCGGGTCGACGTTCGGCGCGGCCTGCGGAGCGAGTTCGCGGATGATGTCCTCGCGCTCCTTCAGGTGCTCCTCGAGACTGCGGCGGATGGCGTCCGTGTCCGGGTGCGGAGAGGATGCGATGAGTTCAGGGTTCTGGGTGGTCATGACCGTTCCTTGGGTACAAAAAAAGCGCCGCAGGTGCGACGCGCTGGGTAGCCGGATGATCCGTGGGTGTGACAGAGGATCACGGCGGCGAGGCGCGCGAGGAGGAGCGGAAGAGAAGAACGCCTCCGGACACCTGCATCCGGGGCGGAAGGACTTCGTGCCGCGCTCCTGCGATGTCCAGCACCCGGACGACCACCGAGGCGTCGACGAGACGCTCGGAGGCAGACGTGCGGGGGGCCATGGACATGCCCCTCACCATAGCCAAGCCCCAGGGAAAGGCAAGTCGCCGCCGGCGGACACCCGGTCTCAGGCGCTGAGGACCGCCAGGAGATCCTCGCACGCGCGCCGGCAGCGACGGCACGCTTCCGCGCAGATGCGGCAGTGCTCGTGGTGACCGGCGTGCTGCTCGCATTCCTCGGCGCAGCGCGCGCACGAGGTCGCGCAGGCCTCGAGGAGCGCACGCAGGGCGGCGTCCGCATCCCTCGTGCGGGTGAGCACTGCGGCCGTCGCGGCGCAGACGTCGGCGCAATCGAGGTCGGTGCGGATGCAGTCGCGCAGCGCCGTGACCCCCTCCTCGTTCAGGCAGGAGTTCGCGCAGGCCGTGCAGACAGCGGCACACTCCAGGCACGCCTCGATGCAGCGGGCGAGCTCGTCACCCACGGCGAAGCGGGGCGGGAGGGGGTTCGCCCGGAGCATGTCGCGGACGGCGTCCATCTCTTCCTCCTCAGCGTCCGGGCAGGTTCAGGTCGGCCGGGTCGACGTCGACGTCCCCGGCGTCGTCGGGACCACCGGTTCCGGGGACGACCCGCACGTCGGCGTCGTCGATGTCGTCGTCCTCCAGCGACGCCGGACGGTCGTCGTCCTGCTTGCGCTGGGTCTCCGTCTCGCTCGCCGGGCTGTATGTCATGTCCTTGCGGACGGACTCCCCCTCGGTGAGGCCCGATCCGCGCGGGGCGGGCGGGAGCTTGTCGGTCTCGCCCGCGGCATAACGCTGTTCGTCGTCACGCTGTTCGTCGTCGGTGTTCATGCGGCGAGCGTATGCGGACCCCGCCCGGTCACCATCGCCCTTGACATCGACCGCGACGGCGATCCGCGGGATCCCGGAACGGACGGGTCCGCCGCGCGCAACCCCATCGCCGCCCGGATCGCCGGCGCCTAGGGTCCTCGGCATGAGTGAGATCCGCACAGACACCTCGGACACCCCGCGCCCGCGCCGGGCGATCGTCACCGGCGCCGACTCCGGGATCGGCCGGGCCACCGCCGTCGCCCTCGCCGCCGCCGGCATGGACGTCGGGATCACCTGGCACACCGACGAGCAGGGAGCGCAGGACACCGCAGCCGAGGTCCGCGCGCACGGGGCACGCGCGGTCGTCGCCCGCCTCGACGCGTCCGAGATCCCGGCCTGCGGCGACGTCGTCGATCAGCTCGCCGATGAGCTCGGCGGTCTCGACGTGTTCGTGAACAACGCGGGCACCGGCGCCTCCACGCCTCTCCTCGAGATGTCCCTGGAGGAGTGGCGCCACGTCGTCGACACCGATCTGACCGGGCCCTTCGTCTGCATCCAGCGCGCGGCGCGGCGCATGGTGGCCGCCGGGCGGGGCGGACGCATCATCGGCGTCACGAGCGTGCACGAGCACCAGCCGCGCGTCGGCTCCAGCGCCTACGACGCCGCCAAGCACGGGCTGGGCGGTCTGATCAAGACGGCGGCACTGGAACTCGGCCGCGACGGGATCACCGCCGTGAGCGTCGCCCCGGGCGAGATCGCGACGCCCATGACGGATCAGACCGATGAGGACCCGACGACGAAGGACCGTCCCGGGATCCCGCTCGGCCGTCCCGGCGATGCCCGCGAGATCGCGGCGGTCATCGCGTTCCTCGCCTCGCCCGACGCGAGCTACATCACGGGCACCTCGATCGTCGTCGACGGAGGGATGCTGCAGATGGGCCCGCAGGGCGGGTCGCACATCACCTCGCACGAGTGGCGAACCGTCTGATGGATCCCGAGGACGAGACGGCCGCCGGGGATCCGGCGTGCTGGCTCGCGATCGTCTGCGAGGAGTGCGGCGCCATCCACGAGGGCGCGGGCGACACCGCGCACGCGCACGGATGGGGACCCGATGGCGGCTGACCTGTGCGGGGTGCTCGGCATCGACCTGCCCATCGTGCTGGGCCCCTTCGGCGGGTTGTCCTCGGTCGAGCTCGTCGCGGCAGTCAGCGATGCCGGGGGTCTCGGCTCCTACGGCCTGTACGGCTACGACCACGGCCGCATCCTCGAGGTGGGCGGGGCGCTCCGTGCCGCGACCGCCCGGCCGTTCGCCTTGAATATCTGGCTGCCGCTCCCCGATGAGCAGGATCCCGATCCCTCCGTCGTGCGGCGCGCGGCGGAGGCGCTGCGCCCGCTCTACGCGGACGTGGGGCTGGACGTACCGGCGGATCTTCCGGCGACCTACCTCCCCGCCGTCGGGGAGCAGTGGGAGGCGGTGCTGACCGTGGCTCCGGCCGCCGTCAGCACCGTCTACGGCGTCCCCTCCGCGACCATGCTGAGACAGGCGCACGACCGCGGGATCGCCGTCCTCGGCACCGCCACGACCGTCGCCGAGGCGATCGTCCTGGCCGAAGCGGGTGTCGACGCCGTCGTGGCGACCGGTTTCGAGGCGGCGGGACACCGGGTGTCGTTCCTCCGGCGCCCGGAGGAGTCGCTCGTGGGCACCTTCGCCCTGGTCCCCCAGGTGGTCGATGCCGTGGACGTCCCGGTGATCGCCGCTGGAGGCGTGGCGGACCGGCGCGGTGTGGCGGCGGCGTTCGCCCTGGGCGCGGACGGCGTCCAGGTCGGTACGGCGTTCCTGCGCACCCGTCAGTCCGCGGCGACGGATGCCCACCGCGACGCCATCGCCCGGGTCTCCGCGGACGGCACCGTGCTCACCCGCGCCATGAGCGGCCGACTCGCACGCGGCGTGCCCAACCGGGCGGTCGCAACAATCGAGGAGGGCGGTGTGATCGCGCCGTTCCCCGCGCAGAACTGGCTCACCGGCCGCTTCCGCGCCGAAGCCGGCCGCCGCGGCATCGGCGAGCTCGCCTCACTGTGGGCCGGCCAATCCTCCCCCCTGGCGACGCGCCGGGAGGCCGGCGAGGTCTTCGCCGAGCTGGCCACGGGGATCCCGTCTGCCGGCACGGACAGACCATGACGCGGGGCCCCGGCGCATTCCAGTCCCCCTGGCACAGAGCGGGGACACGGGTCGGCGTCGTCCTCGCGGTCTTCGTCCTGGTGACGGTGACCGCCGGGGCACCGGGGACGTGGCCCTCGTCTCCGGCGATCGGCTGGATCGCCGCGGCCGGGACCTACTGCCTGTGGGAGTGGACCACCGTGTTCCGCCTGGATGCGCGGGACACCGCCGGTCACGCGACGCGGGAGGACCCCACGCGCCCTGTCGCGGAAGCGCTGCTGATCGTGGCCACTTTCGCGAGCCTGGGCGCCATCCTGCTCCTGCTGCTGCAATCCGGCTCAGTGCAGGGAACCAGTGCATTCGTCCTGGCCGGCACCGCGGTCATCACCGTCACCGCGTCCTGGTTCCTCGTGCACGTGCTCTTCGCGCTGCGCTATGCCGCGCTGTACTACGGCGCTGGGGGCACGGGTGTCGACTTCAACCAGCCGGAGCCGCCCCAGTACCGGGACTTCGCCTACCTGGCGTTCACCCTCGGGATGACCTATCAGGTGTCCGACACGAGTCTCACCACGCCTGCGTTCCGCCGGCAGGTGCTCCGGCACGCCCTGCTGTCGTATCTGCTCGGCGGTGTCGTGATCGCATCCGCCGTGAACCTCATAGCCAGCCTCGCCCGTTGACGGGCCGGGCCGGCGGCCGTGCGGGGGCCCGCCGGCCCGGGCCGCTCAGGCGTACAGGCGCTGGAGGCTGCGAGCGACGACGGCGGGTTTGGTGCCGCCCTCGGTCTCGATCGTCACGTCCACCGTCAGCTGGTAGCCGCCGGCGACCTCGGTCACCTCGGCGATGGTCCCCGTCATGCGGATCCGGTCGCCGACCTTCACGGGCGACACGAATCGCACCTTGTCCAGGCCGTAGTTGACCTTCGTCCCCACGCCCTCCACCTCGAACAGCTGGGTCCACAGGGGGATCAGCAGGGAGAGGGTCAGGAAGCCGTGGGCGATGGGGGCGCCGAAGGGGCCGTCCTTGGCCCGTTCCGGATCCGTGTGGATCCACTGGTGGTCATCGGTGGCGTCTGCGAACGTGTTCACGCGGTCCTGCGTGACATCCATCCAGTCCGAGTAGCCGAGGTCGGCGCCGACCAGGGTGGGGACATCGGCGTAGGCGACAGTCGTTGTCATGGGAGAGCTCCTTCGTGGTGGGACGGTCAGGGTCGGACGGATGCGGATCAGCCGGCGTCCCCGAGCCGAAGCAGCCGGACCGCGTTGTCCTTCATGATCCCGGGCAGGACCTCCGGCTTGAACGCCACCTGCTCGGCGTCGCGGATCCAGCGATCCGGGGTGATCATCGGGAAGTCGGAGCCGAACAGCACGCGCTTCTTGATGATCGAGTTGGCGTAGCGGACCAGCTCGGCGGGGAAGTACTTGGGACTCCAGCCGGACAGGTCGATCCAGGTGTTGTGCTTGTGCGTCGCCACCGAGAGCGCCTCGTCCTGCCACGGCACGGAGGGGTGCGCCATGATGATCTGCAGCTCCGGGTGCTCGGCGGCGACGATATCGAGCAGCATGGGGTTGGAGAGGGCCAGCTGCAGCCCGCGCCCTCCGCGCATCCCGGCACCGATCCCGGTCTGACCGGTGTGGAACAGCGCGACGACGCCGGCGTCCTGCAGCGTCTCGTAGAGCGGGAAGTAGACCGGATCGCTCGGGTCGAACCCCTGGACGGTCGGGTGGAACTTGAAGCCGCGGACACCGTGGTCTTCGATCAGGCGGCGCGCCTCGGCCACGGCGGTCGGCTTGAGCGGATCCACCGAGCCGAACGGGATGAGCACGTCGTTGTTGCGGGCGGCCCCCTCGGCGATCTCGCTGCTCGAGATGGCTGCGTGGCCGAAGTTCGTCTCCGCGTCCACAGTGAACACCACCGCGGCCATCTTCCGTTCGCGGTAGTACGCGGCGACGCCGTCGATGTCCGGGCGCGGCCCCTCGGTGCTGAAGTAGGACGCGGCCGCGTCGGCCAGGTCGTCCGGGAGGGACGAGTGTCCGTGCGCGTCGATCTCGATGTGCACGTGCACGTCGATGGCGGTGATCGCGTCGATGTCGATCGCGGGTTCGTAGCGGGTCATGCTCACTCCGTCGTGGCGAGGTTCGATGAGGAAGTGGCGTCCCGCGACTGCGGCGGGACGCCCGGCGTCAGGCCTGCGGACGCTGCAGTTCCTCCGGCAGCGGCGGGAACCGCTCGCCGACGCTCTGCAGGTTCTCGGCGAGGATGGCCGGGCCCTGTTCGGCGAGGGCCTCCGCGGTCCAGCCGCCCTCGCGGTACTCGGTGACGACGGGTTCCGGGTGCGACCACACCTGCAGGCGGTCGCCGCCCACGCCGATCGCCTGTCCGCTGATGCCTGCCGCGGCATCCGAAGCCAGGTAGGCGATGAGGCCCGCCACGTCGGCGGAGGTGCCGAAGCCGAGATCGTGGCGGAAGAACGGGGGCATCGCCTCGCCCTTCGCATCCGCTTCCACCGCCGCGGCGAAGTACGGGACCGTCGCGGTCATCGCGGTCGCGGCCACCGGGATGACGGTGTTGGCGGTGATGCCGGCCCTCTTCAGCTCGAGCGCCCAGGTGCGCACCATGCCGGCGATGCCGGCCTTGGCCGCGGCGTAGTTGGTCTGACCGAAGTTGCCGCGCTGGCCGGTCGGCGAGCCGATGCAGATGATCCGCCCGGCCACCTGGTTCTCGCGCATATACCGCGCCGCAGCGCGCACGCAGGTGAACGTCCCCCTCAGGTGCACGTTCACGACGAGGTCGAAGTCGTCGTCACTCATCTTCCACAGCACGGTGTCACGGAGGACTCCCGCGTTGGTGACGAGGATGTCGAGGCGGCCGTAGGTGTCGACAGCCGTCTGCACGAGGAGTTCGGCCGTCTCGGTGGGCCCCACCGGGGCGACGACGGCCACCGCGCGACCGCCGGCCGCTTCGATCGCCGCGACGGCGTCGGCCGCGACCTGCTCGTCCACGTCGTTGACGACGACGGCTGCACCCTGCCGCGCCAGTTCCTGGGCGTAGGCCAGACCCAGGCCACGGCCGGATCCGGTGACGATGGCGACTTTGCCTTCGAGCATCATGGAAAACTCCTCTGTTCACTCACATGAAAACGTAAACGATTGAGGAAGTCAACTATTGACGCCGCCGGATCCGGGCTTCACCCTCCGCCGAGCGCGGCGACGACCCGCGAGGGCGCCGGGCGGCCGAGTCGGGACGCCATCCAGACGCTCGTCTCGACCAGCGCCCCGAGGTCGACGCCGTGCCGGATGCCGAGTCCGTCCAGCATCCAGACGAGGTCCTCGGTCGCGAGGTTCCCCGTCGCAGACAGGGCGTACGGGCACCCGCCCAGCCCCCCGGCCGAGGCGTCGAACGTCGTGACGCCGGCACGCATCCCCGCCTGCACGTTCGACAGCGCCTGTCCGTAGGTGTCGTGGAAGTGCAGCGCGATCCTCCGGAGGTCGGCGCCCGCCTCCGCGAACGCGGCCAGGAGGGCGGTCACGTGCCCCGGCGTGCCCACCCCGATGGTGTCGCCGAGCGAGAGCTCCGAAATGCCGGCATCGAGCAGGCGCATCCCCGCGTCGACCACCTGGGAGAGGGGCACCGCGCCCTCCCAGGGGTCCCCGAAGCACATCGAGACGTACCCTCGGACATCCATCCCCTCCGAGAGCGCGGCGCGGACCGTGGGGATGATCATGTCGAACTGGCCATCCAGGGACCGGTTGAGGTTCCGCTGCGCGAACGTCTCGGTCGCGCTCGCGAACACGCCGATGTGCCGCACGCCGGCGGTGCGTGCCCGGTCCAGCCCGCGCTCGTTCGGGACGAGCACAGGCATCGTCACCCTGTCGTGGTCATCGGCCGCGAGCGCCGCGATGACCTCTTCCGCATCGGCGAGCTGCGGGACCCAGCGCGGATGTACGAAGCTGGTGACCTCGATCGCGGACAGTCCCGCCCGGCGCAGTCGGCGGATGAACGCGACCTTGTCCTGCACGTCCACGACCGTCGACTCGTTCTGCAGGCCGTCCCGCGGCCCCACCTCGAAGATGCGCACGGCGGACGGCATCCCGGGATCGATCACCACCTGCGGCAGCGTGCGCTCAGTCATCCTCGGATCCCACCCGGAAGAGCCGGTCGCCCAGCTTCACCTGCTGTCCCGCGACCACCGCCACCTCCTCCAGCCTGCCGGCCAGGGGCGCGGTCAGGGTCAGTTCCATCTTCATCGCCTCGATGATCCCCAGGGCCGTCCCCGCCTCGACGAGGTCGCCGACCGCGGCGAGCGTGCGCAGCACGACCCCGGGCATCGGCGAGAGGACGGCGCCGTCGCTGACCGCGGCGGCCTCCGCACGGTCGCGGCGCGCAGGAAGGGCGAAGACGTGCGTGTGTCCCAGGTATGCCACCCGCACGGCGTCCGCAGAACTCTGCACCACGGATCGGCGCACGATCCCGTCGAGCTCGAGGTCGAGCAGACCACCGCCCTCCCGCACCTGCCGGACCGTGTGTCGCTGCCCGCCGATCGTGACGAGCCCGTCCGCCGCCGCCACGGAGACCTGGGTCGGCTCGCCGTCGATCACGAGGGCGCTCGTCCACGCCTCGGCCGGCCGGCCCATCCGCCATCCGTCCGCGATCCCGAAGGGATGCGGCGAACGCGGACGGGATGCGGCGAGCGCCCACGCGGCGAACACGGCGGCCGTCCCGGACTCCGGTGCGGCGACGGCATCGGGCGTGGCATCCAGGAACGAGGTGTCGATGTCGGCATCCCGGAACCGCGGGGATTCGGCGAGTGCGCGCAGGAACCCGAGATTCGTGGTCACGCCGATCACGGCGGATCCGGCCAGGGCGTCCGCCAGCGCGCGACGTGCGTGCTCCCGCGTCGGACCGTGCACGATCACCTTGGCCAGCATCGGGTCGTACGCCGTGCCGACGTCCTGGCCCACCTCGAGCGCGGTGTCCACCCGCGCGCCCTCCGCCCAGCGCAATGCGGTGACCCGCCCGGCCTGCGGGAGGTAGCCGTGGAACGGGTCCTCCGCGTAGACCCGCGCCTCCATGGCATGCCCGGACATCCGGATGTCGTCCTGGGTGAACGGGAGGCGCTCCCCCGCCGCGATCGCCAGCTGCAGTGCCACGAGGTCCCGTCCGGTGATCAGCTCGGTCACCGGATGCTCCACCTGGATGCGGGTGTTCATCTCGAGGAAGAAGATCTCGTCGCCGGCGACGAGGAATTCCATCGTCCCGGCGTTCACGTATCCGACTTCGCGGGCGAGGGCGATGGATGCGGTCGTGAGCCGCTCCCGCACCTCCGCGGAGATCGTCGGTGCGGGCGCCTCCTCGATGACCTTCTGGTGCCGCCGCTGGGTGGAGCAGTCCCGCTCGAACAGGTGCACGATCCCGCCGTGGGCGTCGGCGAGGATCTGCACCTCGACGTGCCGCCCGTGCGGGAGATACCTCTCCACGAGCAGCGTCCCGTCCCCGAACGAGGACAGCGCCTCGCGTTCGGCGGCCTGGAGGGCATCCGGCAAGTCGGCGGCGCGGTGCACGATACGCATCCCCTTGCCGCCGCCGCCGGAGGCCGCCTTGATGAGCACCGGGAAGGCGGATTCATCCGTCCCGGCGCCGTCGGCGACCGCCGGGACGGAGGGGATGACGGGGACGCCCGCGCGGACCGCGAGCTCCCGGGCTGCGTCCTTGCGCCCCATCGCCTCGATCACCTCCGGCCCGGGTCCCACCCAGACGAGACCCGCGTCCTGCACCGCCTGGGCGAACCCGGCTCGCTCGGAGAGGAACCCGTAGCCGGGATGGACGGCTTCGGCACCGGTCGCGCGCGCCGCCGCGAGGATCGCCGGGATGTTCAGGTAGGACTCGGTCGCCGGGGCCGGCCCGAGCCGGACCGCCGCGTCGGCCGCCCGGACGTGCGGCGCGCCGCGGTCCGCATCGGAGTAGACGGCGACGGTGCGGAGCCCCCGGGATCGCGCCGCACGGATGATCCGCAGCGCGATCTCGCCCCGGTTGGCGATGAGGAGTGTGGTGAAGGACATGGCGCTCACATCCGGAAGACGCCGTAGGCGGGCGCCGGAACGGGGACGGCTGCGGCGATGGACAGGCCCATCCCCAGCACCCGCCGGGTGTCGAGCGGATCGATGATGCCGTCGTCCCAGAGCCGCGCCGTCGCATAGTAGGGGGAGCCCTGCTCCTCGTACTGCTCGCGGATGGGGGCGCGGAACGCCGCCTCCTCCTCCGGGGTCCAGGTCCCGCCGGACGCCTCGATGGCGTCGCGGCGCACGGTCGACAGCACCGCGGCGGCCTGATCCCCGCCCATGATCGAGATGCGGGCGTTCGGCCACATCCAGAGGAACCGCGGATCGTAAGCCCGTCCGCACATGCCGTAGTTCCCGGCTCCGTAGGAGCCGCCGATCACGACCGTGAACGTGGGGACGACGGAGCCGGCGACGGCGGTCACGAGCTTCGCGCCGTCCTTCGCGATGCCCGCGTTCTCGTACTCCTTGCCCACCATGAACCCGCTGATGTTCTGCAGGAAGACCAGCGGGATGCCGCGCTGGTTGCACAGTTCGACGAAATGGGCGCCCTTCAGCGCGGACTCCGAGAACAGGATGCCGTTGTTGGCCACGATCCCGACCGGGAACCCCCAGATCCTGGCGAAGCCGCACACCAGGGTGGTCGCGTAGAGCTCCTTGAACTCCTGGAACTGCGAGCCGTCCACGATCCGCAGGATCACCTCACGCACGTCGTAGGGGGTTCGCGGGTTCGTCGGCACGATGTCGTAGAGCTCGTCCGGGTCCGCCTCCGGCTCGTCCGGGTCCGCCGCCCGGATCCCCGGCTCGTGCCCGCGCTCGAACGTCCCGACGATGCGACGGACGATGTCGATGGCGTCGTCGTCGTCCTCGGCGAGATGGTCGGCCACCCCGGATGTGCGGGCGTGCACGTCACCGCCGCCGAGCTCCTCCGCCGTGACGACCTCCCCGGTCGCCGCTTTCACGAGGGGCGGTCCGCCCAGGAAGATCGTGCCCTGGTCGCGCACGATGACCGTCTCGTCCGACATGGCGGGGATGTAGGCGCCGCCGGCGGTGCAGGATCCCATGACCGCCGATACCTGCGGGATGCCGCGCGCGCTCATCTGCGCCTGGTTGTAGAAGATGCGCCCGAAGTGATCCCGATCCGGGAACACCTCGTCCTGCATGGGCAGGAATCCGCCGCCGGAATCGACCAGGTAGAGCGAAGGCAATCCGTTCCGCAGGGCGATCTCCTGCGCCCGGAGATGCTTCTTGACGGTCAGCGGGTAGTAGGTGCCCGCCTTCACGGTGGCGTCGTTGGCGACGATCATGCACGGGCGGCCCTGCACGAGCCCCACTCCGGCGATGACCCCGGCACTCGGGACCTCGCCGCCGTACATCCCGTACGCCGCCAGGGGTGCGATCTCCAGGAACGGACTGCCGGGGTCGAGGAGGCGGTCGACGCGGTCGCGCGGCAGCAGCTTCCCGCGGCTCAGGTGCTTCTCCCGCGCGGCATCCGAGCCGCCCCTGCGCACCACCGCCATGCGCTCCTCGAGCTCACGGACCAGGTCCCGCATCGTCTCGGTCATCAGCCGTCCTCCTCGCGAATCCGCTGCTCACCGGAACGACGCCGTCGCGGCCCTCACGACGTCGGTGCCGAACAGGGCGGCGGACAGCCGCACCATCTCGGGGCCCTCCGTCGAAATGCGGGCCACCAGGTCGCGGTTGAGCAGTCTTTTGGTCTCCCGCAGCCCCTGCGGCTCGGCGAGCAGCAGGTCGGCCACGATCCCGTCCACGGCGGCATCGACGTCGTCCGCCGGGGCGAGATGGCCGACGAGCCCGCAGGCGCGGGCTTCCCCGGCCCCGAATCTGCGCCCGGTGAGCATCAGCTCCGAAGCGGCGCGCGCCGCCATCCTGGGCAGGATCGTCAGGCTGATGACCGCCGGGGCGAGACCCAGGCGCGCCTCGGTGAGCGCGAAGTGCGCGTCGTCCGCGGCGACCACGATGTCGCACGCGGCCACGAGGCCGATCCCGCCGGCGCGGACGGCGCCGTGCACCCGCGCGACGACGGGCTTCCCCCCGCCGGCGATCAGCGCCTGCGCCGTCACGATGCCCGCGACGATCCCCTCCATCCGGCCCCCGGTGGAGCGCAGATCCGCACCCGCACAGAAGGCCGGGCCCTCCGCGTCCAGGACCACGACGCGCACATCGTCACGGGACTCGGCAGCGCGCAGGCGCATCGCGAGCCCGGCCAGGAGTTCCTCGGACAGGGCGTTCCGGGTCGCCGGGGAACGGAGGGTGATCGTGGCGCGGCCGCGAGCGTCCACCCGCATCCGCACGGGTCCCGGCTCGTCCGCGACGTCGCGGACGGAAGCATCTTCCATCCCGCTAGGTTACTGATCAGTAACCGAATTCGTCCAGCCCCCTCCGACCCGGGCGGAGACGACTCCTAAGCGATGGGGTGGTCGTGCACCGCGGAACTGGAGCTGGCGCCGTTGAGTTCCAGGTAGAGCTGGCGCTCGGTCACCGACAGCGTCATCGTGTTGCGCCGCTCGAGGGCGGAGACGGCCGTGTCGATGAATCCGGGGTCGAAGCTGTGCAGGACGATCGACTCGGCCCGATGGATCCGCTTGCCGGCCAGCGGCGCGAGGACCTTCACGGGATCCCGGTGCGTGTAGATCGCCACCCGGCCCGCGAGCTTGCTGCCGTAGTGCAGGCGCGCCGCATCCGGCGCCCCCACCTCGATCCAGGCGGTCAGCGCACCGGTCAGGTCGCGCACGAGGACCGCCGGCTCGTCGGTCTGGGAGATCCCCTCGCTGAACGAGACGCCCTCCTCGTACTCCAGCAGGTAGGCCAGCACGCGGGTGACCATGTAGGCGTCGGTCTCGGAGGGATGCCGCGCCACGCGGAGCATGAGCTCCTCGTAGACACCGCGGTCGACATCGGCGAGCTGCACCGCGAACGTGTGGATCATTGCGCCGATGGCCATGGGATTCGAGCCTACGCGCTGGCGCGGGGCATGCCCGCACCGGGCGGCAGGTGAGCACGCGGGTGACGCCCGGGGTGATTTTCCGGCAAGCCGACCTGGCCCTCCGGCCGGGATCGCCATCATGGAGACGCCCACCTCGAAAGGACCTCACCGTGAACGCCGTATCGACCCCCGAAAAGACCGCCGTCAACGGCATCCGCATCGCCCTCGGGATCGGCGGCATCCTGTCCGCGATCGTCGGCGTCCTGATCCTCGTCTGGCCGGGCAAGACCGCCATGGTCGTCACGGCGATCATCGCCGTCTACGCCGTCGTCGCCGGCCTCGTCTACGCCGGTCTCGGCATCTTCAGCAAGAGCAAGGGCGGCTGGGCCCGCGTCGGGCACATCGCCCTCGGGGTGCTGTTCATCATCGCCGGCATCATCGCCTTCATGAACCTCTCCCAGACCGCGGTCGGGCTCGCGGTGTTCCTCGGCCTCCTCGTCGGGTTCATGTGGATCATCGAGGGCGTCGTCGCGCTGTCGACGCTCGGCGAGGGCCCCAAGGGCTGGGCGATCTTCTACGCGATCATCTCGATCATCGCCGGCATCACCCTCCTGTTCTCCCCGGGCTGGGGCGCCGTCGTGCTCTGGTGGCTGCTGGGCATCTCGCTCGTCGTGCTGGGCCTGGTCAACGTCGTCCGCGCGTTCACCTACGGCAAGAAGGCCCGCTGAGCATGCCGGCGGAGCTCGACGGACTCCACAACTTCCGCGACACCGGCGGCCTGCCCCTGACGGACGGCGGCTCATCCAAGCCGGGCGTGCTGTTGCGCTCGGACGCGCTGAGCGGGCTCACCCCCGCGGGGCTGACGGCGCTGGCGGCCACCGACATCGGCGTGATCGTGGACTTCCGTACGCCCGAGGAGCGGCAGTCCGCTCCCGATCGTCTGCCCACCTCCCGCCCCCTCCAGGTCGTGGAACTCTCGATCCTGGAGGGTGCGATGGCCGACATGGCCGCCCGCTTCCTCGGGCCGGACGCCTCAGCCGATCCGGAGGCGATCGCCCAGGCGATGGCGGCCATCCCGACGCTCGGCGACATGTACGTCGGGATGCTGCAGCACGGTGCGTCCGCGTTCGCGCAGGTGGCGCGGCTCATCTCCGTCTCCCGCGACGACGCCCCGACCGCGGTGCTCGTCCACTGCACGGCGGGCAAGGACCGCACGGGTGTCGCGACCGCGCTGATGCTCGACGCCGCGGGGGTGGAGCGCAGTGCCGTCGTGGCGGACTACGCGTTCTCGCAGGAGAACCTGGCGGGACCGTGGGCGGATGGGATGCTGCACATGATCGCGTCCTTCGGGATACCGGTGACGCCGGAACTGCGCACCCTCGCCACGGGGACCCCGCCCGACGCGATCGAGCAGGCTCTCGCCTGGACGGACGCCGGGTTCGGCGGCGCCGCCGGATACCTGCTCTCGGGCGGCCTCACCGAGGATGAGCTCGCCGCGATGCGCGAGCGCCTCGCGGGCTGACCCGCCTCGACCGGCCGTCCGGGCCTAGCCCCCAGCAGGGCCCGGGCGGCCCTTTCTGTGCGCCGCGCGCGGACGGGACCGGTCCTCGGCCGTGGCGACGGCCGTCCGCGCGAGCAGGATCTGGCGCGCCACCGCCTCTCCGGGCCCCCGGCCCGGCAGCGGTGTCGCCGTGGGGGCGTGATCGCCGTCGATCGCCTGACCGAGTTCCGTCAGCGCCGTGGTCAGCTGGACGACCTCCCGCCGGTCCACGGTGTCCCCGGCGACGGCCAGGGTGGCGGCCGTGGAGGTGATCGCGTCGACGATCCGCTCGAGAGCGGTGACCACGGGGGACCAGGCGACCGCCGACCGGCTGATCGCCGGTGGATCGGAACGGGAACGGTCGATCACCACGCGCAGATCCGAGATGCGCCGGTACGTGTCCCGGCGCGCCTGCGCGACGGCCCCCGGATCGGTCGCTCCGCCACCGAGCGCGATGGCGGCGTAGCGCGCCACCGACCGGGCGAGGTCGGCCACGTCCGAGGCGACCCGCCGCGGTGCCCGCCACGTGGACGGCCAGGGCAGATAGCCCACGAGCAGCACGATGGCGCATCCCACCAGGGTGTCGACCATTCGGCTCTCCACGAGCGCGGAATGGGATCCCGCGTGCACCTCGACGAGGATGACGGCGAGGGGGGTGCTGATCGCCGCGTACAGGGCGAAGTTGCGGGGCATCGCGATGGGCAGCGCCGCGGCCAGCAGCAGGATGAGCAGCACCTGCCACCCGCCCAGGGGGACGAGGGCGATCGCGAGCGAGCCGAGCAGCACCCCGGCCACGGTCCCGGTCCCGCGCTGCACCGCGCGGGCGAAGACGGAACCGAAGTCCGGCTTCATCACCTGGGCGACCGTGAGCACGACCAGGTACGGGCGATCGAGATCCAGCAGCAGGCACACCCCCTGCGCGATCGCCATGCACAGGACGAGCCGGAGTACCGCCATCCACGCCTCTCCCCCCGCCACCAGAGCGCGCCGGGATCGACGCAGCCGCTGCCGCAGCGTGGCTCGTTCCGGGAGGGAGGGGTCGGGGCGTGCGCGCCGGCGGCCGCGGGAGGGGATGGCGGCGACCCGCGCCACGGCCGTGTCGAGGCGGGCGAGGGCCGCGGCGAGGAGTTCCGCCTCGGGCGCGTCCGGAACCGGGGACGCGGGCGGCGGGGCCGGGGCGGACGGGGTGGGCTCGCGCAACCACCGGGCGACGGCGCGGAGATACGCGGCCGCCGCAGGATCGGGCGATCGTCCCGACTCGGACACGGCGATGACCGCGTCGACCGTGTCCGCCGAGTCGTCCAGCAGGCCGACGAGCGATTGGAAGCGCGGATCCCGGGCGACGATGGGCGTCCGAGCCGCGGTGAGCGTGTCCTCGGCATCGTTCAGCGCCTGGGTCAGTGCTGTTCCGGCGGCGGCGGATGCCGCGGTCCCCGCGGATCGGAGCTGGTCCGCAAGAGCCGTGTAGACCGCCGCCAGGGCGCGGCGCTCGGGTGAGAAGGTACGCCCACCGACCCCCGCGAACACCACCGTGAGCAGCAGGCGCCAGACGGCACCGACGAAGAAGATGAGCGGTGCGAGCCAGGGCGAGGCCAACCCGAAGTCGGCGTTCGCTGCCGTCACCGCGTACATCAGGAAGTAGAGCGCCGCCCGCGAGGTGGCGGCACCGAGCGTGCCGGCCAGACCGGAGAACAGGGCGGCGGCGATCACGGCGATGAGGGTGAGCAGCGGGTGTCCGTACACCGCGGTACCGAGCGCGAAGCCGAGCGAGGCCAGGACGGCGGCGAGCGCCATCCGGTGCACCCGATCGATCCCGGCTGCGACCGTGTCCATGAGGGAGACGACCATCGCGCCGAGGGAAGCGAGCGAGCCCGCACCCACCAGCGCGGAGTCGTGCGGGGCCAGCAGCAGGGCGAGGCCCACCGGCGTGGCGATGCCGACGGCGGCCAGGACCGCGCGGTCCCAGGGGATCGGCGCCGGCTTCATCCTCAGCAGCGCACGGATCCAGGAACCGCGCGCCGCATCCGCCACGGAGTCCGTCGCCATCGCTGCGGTCAGTCCTCGCCGTCCAGGTGGAGCCGCAGGCTGATCTCGTACGCGTCCAGTTCATCGAGCATGTGCCGGGCCGCGCCCGTGCTGAACTCGCCCGAGCGCGCCAGCACGTGCAGCCTCTCCCGCATCAGCATCACCACCGCCAGCTCGAACTCGAGCGATGCGGGGGTGTCGTCTCCCTCCGTCTCGTCGGGCGCGCTGAAGAAGTGGGATGTCGGCACGCGGTACAGCTCATCGGCGAACGGGGTCCGATCCGCCCTCAGCACGGCCCGGCGGGCGACCGCCTGCTCGGCCGTGACCCGCAGGTCGTCGCCGATCATCCGCACCTCGTCCCGCGAGGTGCCTCCCGCGCGGCCGGCAGGCAGCCGCAGCAGCTTGGTGACGAGCGGGAGGCTCAGCCCCTGGATGAGGAGGCTGCCGGCGGCGACGAGGAAGGCCACGAACACCAGCAGGTCGCGCTCCGGAGTGTCCCGGGGCAGCGTCTGCGCGGCTGCGAGGGTCACGACCCCCCGCATCCCCGCCCAGACGATGACGGTGCTGTCCTTCCAGGTCAGCGGTGACGCGTCGTAGTACTCGATGTCCGCGCGCATGCGGCCGAGGCGCTGGGAGCTCCGCGGCCCGCGGCGGTTGCCGCTGTCCCCGTCGATCCTGCGCTGCACCCACCCGCGCACGCGGGCGTTGTGCAGCCCGAGCATGGGCAGGACGTAGGCCGCACGGACCAGCACGAGGATCACGAAGGCGGCGCCCGCGATGAGCGCTCCCCGCAGCAGACCCTCGTCCGCGGCCAGGTTGTTCTGCACGATCCCGTAGAGCTCGAGTCCCATGATGAGGAAGACCGCGCCCTCGAGGATGAACTCGACGGTGCGCCAGTTGAGTTTGTCGGAGATGCGCTGGTCGGGGCTCAGCCAGCGCAGCGCTCCCTGCCCGCACACCACGCCCGCGGCGACGGCGGCGACCAGCCCGGAGCCGCCCACGGCCTCGGTCGGCAGGTACGCGAGGTACGGCACCGTGAAACCCAGTGCCGTGTTGGCCGTGGGGCTGTGGGTCCACACCCGCAGACGAAGGGCGACGATCCCCACGAGGGCGCCGATGAGGATCGCGGAGAGGACGGCCCACACGAATGCGCCGAGGGTCGCGACGAAGGAGAAGCTCGTCGCCGTCACCGCGATCGCGGTCCGCAGCGTCACCAGGGCGGTGGCGTCGTTGAGCAGGCTCTCGCCCTCCAGGATGGTGAGCACCCGGCGCGGCACTCCGAGCCGGCGCACGATCGAGGTGGCCACCGCGTCCGTGGGGCTCAGGATCGCGCCCAGCGCGATGCCGAGCGGGAGGCCCAACCCGGGCACCGCCCAGGCGAAGAAGAGTCCCAGGACGAGCGAGCTGAGGATGACGAGGAGGACCGACATCCCCCCGATCGCGCTGAGGTCCCTGCGGAACTCGATCGCCGGGGCGGAGACCGCCGCGGAGAACAGCAGCGGCGGCAGCACCCCCACGAGGATCAGCTCGGGCGCCACCGCCAGCGCGGGCACGGCCGGGATCAGACTGATGACCACACCGATGCCGACCAGGATGAGGGGACCTGCGACCCGGACCCGCGAGGCGATCGTGTTCGCGAACACGATGATGACGACGGCCAGGACGATGAGGAAGAGCAGCTGTTCGGACATCACGAACCGCCGCCGAGCGTCGCGAGGTCGGCGACCCCCGCGCCGATGAGCTTGAAGCCGAGCAGGAGGAACAGCAGGGTCATGATCACGGCGTGGTTGGCCATCAGCCAGGTGCGGACACCGCTCAGCCGCGCCTCGACCGAGCCGGGCGAGATGACGCTGATGATCCAGGGGACGAGGATCGCGGCGATGCCGATGAGACTGAAGATGAGGATGACGGCGACGATCTCCCAGAGAGCCAGGCTGGCCTGCGAGATCCGTCCCCCCGCCGCGACGAGGAGGGGGAGGTCCTTCGGGGACAACGGCCCCGAGATCAGCATGCCGACGATGAACGCGTTGACGACGGTGAGGCCGTCGAGCTTCGCCATCCAGGCCGGGGGTTCATGCGAGGACCGTTTGCGCCACTGCAGGACGGCGAGGACGAGCAGGATCAGGCCCAGGACGATCTCGACGACGTCGACCGTGATGTGCGCGCCGGATTCCGGCTCGTCGGTGCGCGCCGCCCGCCCGATGACCACGAGGATCGTGAGGAAGAGGACCGCGAACGCGTAGCAGCCGAGGACGAACGCCGTCCCGGTCGTGCGCCCCTTGCCGGCCGTGGCCAGGAGGATCACGGTGACGATGGCGATCGGGCTGATGGCGACGCCGACGCCGATGGTCAGCAGATCGGCCAGTACTGCCAGCATCAGACCGTCTCCTCGGCCGGGGACCGCTCGGCGCGGGACAGGGCGAACACCCCGGCCATCGCCACACCGCCGGCGACCACGAATCCGACCATGGCCCACGCCGGAGCCGTGCTCGCCTCCCCCAGGATCGTGATCCCGAGGATCACCGCGACCGTCGGGTCCACCACGGTGAGCCCCGCGACGACCACCTCCGGACGGTTCGACGCGTGCGCCCGCTGCACGAAGTAGACCGAGAGGGCGCCGGCCACACCGATCCCGACGATGCAGCCGATGGTGAGCAGGTTGGTGGCGTCGAACGAGAAGTCCCGGCCCGTGAGCGCGGTCTGGATGCGCAGGATCACGGTCTTGCCGAGGGTGGCCACGAAGGCGGAGTAGACGCCGCCCAAGAGCACCCAGAGCACCGCAGGCACAGGACGACCCCGTCCTGCCACGAGCACGATACCGGTCGCGAGGAGTACGCAACCCAGCACGACGAGCACCGCGATCAGCTGGACGTCGGTGATCGCGTGCTGGGTGCTGACGAGGGCGGCGATCGTGACGAACGCCGCGACGCCGATGACGCAGACGACGATCGCCCGGATGACGGCGGCCGACGGCATCCGCTTGGCGATGACGGCCGTGATCACCGTCGTGAGGACGAGCGCGGTCACCCCCAGCGGCTGCACGACCATCAGCGGCGCGAAGGCGAGGCTCCCCATCTGCAGGAGGATGGCCACGCCCAGGAGCACGGCGCCGGCGAGCCACACCCGGCTGCTCACCAGACCCAACGGCTTCGATCCCCGCCCGTTCCGCGCCAGCATGTCCTGCACGCCGCGGCCCTGGAGGAGGTTGCCGATCGCGAGCGCCGCGGCGGACACGATCGCCAGCGCGATCCCGAGCAGCGGCATCGATGCCGGTGTCACGAGGCGGCCTCGGAGCCGGTCGACGACGTCGCCCCGGCCGGGAAGTCCTGGACGTTGCGCAGGAAGATGATGATCCAGCTGAAGATCAGCAGCGACGCGATCAGCTCGACGGCGGTGAGGTTGTACACCCCCATGAAGAACAGGATCGTCAGGACGATGACCACGGCCACGTAGATGTAGCCGAGCGCCTGGAACGCCCTCGGCATCGCCGGGAGCAGCCAGGGCAGGGCGAGGGCGAGGACCCCGAAGGCGACCGCCATCCCGGTGGCCACCGTGTTGTGCAGCAGGAAGAACTGGTCGACGGGGAACACGCCCACGCACGCCAGCAGCACCCCCAGCAGGACGAAGAAGGTGCGCACGATCGTCCGGCGTCGGTGTTCCTGCGGGGTGTCGGCGGGCACCGCCGCCGTGCCCGTGCGGGCGATCGTGGTGACGATCACCCCGGATACGACGAGCGTCAGATTGAAGGTCAGTGCCGAGACGTCGTGCGTCATCCCGAGCGCCGACAGGTTCATCTGCCACCAGAGCGGATCCTGCGAGCTGAGCATGGCCGTGAGCATGCCTGCCACCAGGAACAGCGCCAGCACCAGCGACAGCTGCCGTGCGGACAGATCCGCCCCGCTCAAGTACGCGATGTACGCCGTCACGGCCGTGGCGGCCGCGGCGATCACGACGCCGGGAGAGGTGAACACCACGGCGCCGGTGAAGCTGTGCTCCATCACGGTCGCCATGCCCAGCCAGCACAGCAACGCGATGGCGGCGTAGCTCAGGGCGAGGGCGGCGACGTCGAACCAGAGGAAACGGCTGAGTTCGGCAGGTCCCCGGCCGCGCAGGCGCCGTTTGACGATCCGGGCGAGCACGAAGGCCGCCGCGGCCACCACCCCGCCGGAGATCGCGATGAACTCGCCCAGGGAACCGCGGCCCGAGATCGGAAGGTCCCTGCCCCAGAAGACGAGGGTCGCGACCGGGATGCACAGCACGAACGCCGCGGCGGCGACGACGAGGGCGAAGGACTCGGCGTCGTAGGCCCGCGCGGAACGCCTGTCCCGGCGCCGGGGGGACGGAGCCGTCGACGCCGGCACCGCGGCGGAGATCGTCCGGACCGTCACGAGGCGACGGTCCCGGCTGCGTCGGCGATCCGCGCGGGTGCGCCGCCGCGGTTCGGCCGGTCCCACGCGGGCAGCACGATCAGCGACGCGAGCAGGAAGCAGATCGCGCCGATGAAGGTGCCGCCGTTGGCGATCGAGCCGTTGACGACGTCGCCGCTGGGGAGGATGAAGGCCCCCACCGCGGAGATGCCGAACGCCACGCAGCCGATGAAGTTGATGACGCCCGACCACCAGGACCGCTTGCCGGGATCCCATCCCTTCGCCACGTGGGAGTAGGCGACCAGGACGAGCACGCCGCTCACGAGGAAGGCGACCGATCCACCGGCGTCCGGATTCCAGACCCAGCGTTCCTCCGTGGACACCGAACGCGCGTACAGCGCCGAGGTCGTGCTGACGTTGAAGAGGATCGTGCCGAAGGACTGCGTCGCCGCGGCGAGCCACTCGGCGCGCACCATCCGGCCCGGCGCATAGGACACCGGGACTGAGATCGCCCCGCTCAGGAAGAGCTGGATGAGCCCTGCGGCGGTGAAGAACCACGCGCCGATGAAGCACAGCAGGTTCGCGCCGCTGGAGCCGAGCGCCTCGCTCAGTCCCGGAGCGGAGGCGAGGGCGAAGAACGCCGAGCCGATCATGAAGCCCCAGCACTGCTTCGTCACGGTGGGTATGAGGAGCGGCTTGCGGTGCCGATCGGTACTCGTCACTGCCGTGGTCATGCCGGTGTGCTCCACATCATTCGTGCTCCGTGGTAGGTCGGGACCGGCACGGGGAGGGCGCCGTGCTGACGCCCTCCCCGTGCCGGGTCTCGATCAGTGGTGGAAGTGCGATCCGCTGCTCGCCTCACGGGGAAGCGGTGCCGTCAGGGAGTCGAGGAACGCGACCTCGCCCTTGATGTCCGCGAGCAGGGCGGAGGCCATGTCGCGGCTGAGGCCCACCTTCACGACGATGCGCTGCAGGATGACGTCGGACATGTCGTCTGCCATCGGGTAGGCGGGAACCAGCCAGCCCTTCATGCGCAGGCGGTCGGCGAGGTCGTACAGGCTCCACTTGTCGGTGTGCCCGTCCTTGAGCACCCAGGCGAACACCGGGATGGTGTCGCCCCGGCTGACGAGCTCGAACGGCCCGATCTTCTCGATCTCGCTGGAGAGGTAGGTCGCCACGTCGATCGAGTTCTGCTGCACGGCACGGTAGCCCTCGCGGCCGAGACGGAGGAACTGGTAGTACTGCAGCAGCACCTGGGCACCCGGACGCGAGAAGTTCAGCGCCAGGGTGGGCATGTCGCCACCGAGGTAGCTGACGTGGAAGATCATGCTCTCCGGGAGCACCGCGGTGTTGCGCCAGACGACCCAGCCGACACCCGGGTACACCAGGCCGTACTTGTGGCCGGACGTGCTGATGGAGTTCACCCGGTCGATCTGGAAGTCCCACACCAGGTCGGGCTGGCAGAAGGGGGCCACCATGGCACCCGACGCGCCGTCGACGTGGATCTTGACGTCGAGACCGGTGTTCGCCTGGATCTCATCGAGCTTCTTGGCGATGGCCTCGACCGGCTCGTACGCTCCGGTGAAGGTCTGGCCGAGGATCGCGACGACGCCGATCGTGTTCTCGTCGACGTACTTCTCCAGCTCGTGGCCGTCGAGGACCATGTGGTCGGGGGCGACGGGCACGTAGCGCGGCTCGACGTCCCAGTAGTTGCAGAACTTCTCCCAGACCACCTGGACCGCGGCCGACATGATGAGGTTCGGCTTCTCCGTGGACTTGCCCTCGGCCTTGCGCTTCTCCTGCCACAGGCGCTTGAGCGCGAGACCGCCGAGCATGCAGGCCTCGGAGGATCCGATCGTGGAGGTGCCGATCGTGTCCTTCGTGTCGGGCACGTTCCAGAGGTCGGCGAGCATCCGCCAGCAGCGGTCCTCGATCGCCGCGGTCGCCGGGTACTCGTCCTTGTCGATCATGTTCTTGTCGGCGGCTTCGAGGTACAGCTTCTTCGCCTCGTCGTCCATCCACGTGGACACGAACGTCGCGAGGTTCAGACGCGAGTTCCCGTCCAGGATCGCCTCGTCGTGCACGATCTGGTAGGCGGTCTCGGGCAGGCTCGGCTGCTCGGGCATCCGGAACTTGTCGAACTCGGTCGCCTCGCCCGGACGGACGAAGACCGGGTTCACGCTGAGGGTCGGGTCGATGTTCGAGTTCTGCCGTGCCTTGCTGGTGTTGGTGGTCATTTCTTTCTCCTGACTGACGGGGGATGAACAACGTGCTGACGGCTGCAGGCTCGCCTCAGCGGGCCGGCGGCGCACGGGGATCAGAGCGTGTTCTTGACGACCTGGCCGCCCTTGACGATGAGCTTGAACGCGTTCTCCGGGTCGCCGATCAGCGAGAGGTCGGTGAGCGGGTCGCCGTCGACGAGGATCATGTCCGCCCAGGCGCCCTCCGCGATCACGCCGAGCTTGCCGCCGCGGTAGCTGTTGCGCTCGCCGGCCATCTCGAACAGTTCGGCGTTGCCCGAGGTGAGCATCCTGAGGGCCTCGGCGTTGCTGTAGAAATCGCCAAGGCGGGCGGCCATGGCACTCTGCCGCGGCGCCGACTGCGGCTCGAGGAGCAGGTCGGTGCCCCATGCCGTCTTCACGCCGTACTTCTTGGCCCACTCGTAGACCTGGGCCGTGCCGTGGCAGATCTCGGTGTTCTTCCCGGCACGCACCGGGTCGGGGTAGTGATGGTCGTCCTCCGCGAACGGCTGCATGGAGAGCCACGCCTGCGCGTCGGCGATGCGGCGCACCGTGGCCTCATCGGCGAGGTGTCCGTGCTCGATCGACCTCACCCCGGCATCCAGCGCGCGGGCGATGCCCGCCGGGGTGTACACGTGGGTCGCCACGTAGGTGCCGTAGTCCGTCGCCGCCTGCACGGCCGCCGCGATCTCGTCGGGGGTGTACTGCAGGGTGTTCAGCGGGTCGTACATCGAGGCCGCGCCGCCACCGAGAGTCAGCTTGATCTGGGTCGCGCCCATGCGGAGCTGTTCGCGCACCGCCGCCAGCACACGCGGCACGCCGTCAGCGACCCGGGTGAAGTGGATGTCCTCGGTGCGGCTGGGCTTCCCGCCGAACTCCTCCGGGATGTCGTACACGAAGGCGAAGTCCGCGTGACCCGAGGTCTGGGAGATCATCGCCTGGCTGGGGAAGATGCGCGGCCCTTCGAAGGTCCCGCGGTCGATGAGCGCCTTCACCGGCGCGGTGTCCCCGCCCATGTCGCGCACGGTCGTGAAGCCGCGCAACAGCATCCGCTTCGCTTCGGCGATCGTGTTGCCGTAGAGGGTCCCGGTGGGCCCCTGCACGAAGTCGAGCATGCTGTTCGCGTTACCCATCAGGTGGACGTGGGCGTCGCTGAGGCCGGGCATCAGGAAGCGACCCTTGCCGGCGATCTCCACGACGCCGTCGGACGCATCACCGGCGATCGGCGAGGTCGACACCGCGATCACGTGGCTGCCCTCGATCAGGACGTCGGCGTTGTCCTGGGTACGGTCGCTGACGCCGTCGAACACGCGGACATCGCGGATGATCATCCGCTGAGATGCACGGGGCGCAGTCGTCATATCTCGGACAGTATCGAGAGGTCCGAGGACCGGCCGGAGGACCCCGGGGGATTTCACCCCGTGCGTCATCATCCCTCTGACCCTCCGCCCCACCCATCCCATCACCCTCGGCATCACCCGGCATCTCACCCTCGGCATCACCCGCCCGAACAGCCCCGCACCGGGCCCGGGCTCGTTGCTAAGCTGCGGCGGACACGGGTCGGAAAACCGGTCGAAAACGTGGATGGTCCGATGAAGGAGAGAAACATGGCCGAGAAGGAATCCTCCGTCGCCGCCCGCGGTGACCGGGCGCAGAAGGCCGCGAACGGCAAGATCGTGGTGGCGATCATCATCGCCATCGTCGCGCTGACTTTCGTCTTCTCGAACGTGGCGCCCGCGACCCTCCGGTTCCTCTTCATCCAGTTCACGATGCCGGCGTGGGGTTGGTTCCTCGCGGTGCTGCTCGCGGGCGTCGTGATCGGCTCGCTGTTCCCCTGGTTCCGTCCCCGGAAGAAGTAGTCCGTGTGCACGAGAGTCGTCTGGCCTGACGCGAACGGCGCGGTGCTGGTGGGGCGGAACATGGATTACCACCGGGACCTCGCCACCAACCTCTGGAAGCTGCCGCGAGGCGTGCGGCGGAACGATGGAGTCGACGGGGACCTGGTCTGGACCTCGACGTACGGCAGCGTCGTCGCCACCGCCTTCGACATGATCTCCGTCGACGGGATGAACGAGGCGGGCCTGGCAGGTCACGTGCTGTGGCTCGCGGAATCCGTCTACGGCGAGCGGGATGCGGCGAGGCCGGCGCTCAGCCAGGCCGTCTGGATGCAGTACTTCCTCGACAACTTCGCGACCGTCGCCGAAGCCGTCGACTGGATCCAGAGCACTCGCGTCCAGGTCGTACAGCTGACGGATCCTGCCAGCGGCGAGGTGCCCGCCATCCACCTCGCGCTGGACGACGCGACCGGGGACTCCGCGATCATCGAGTACATCGACGGTCGCCTCGAGGTGCACCACAGCCCGGACTACCGGGTGATGACGAATTCGCCGAAGTACGACGAGCAGCTCGCGCTGCTGGCGACGGTGGAGGGATTCGGCGGGGACACCCCGCTGCCGGGTACCACGCTCGCCACCGACCGGTTCGCCCGCGCGGCGTACTACGTGGATCGACTGGAGCAGCCGGAGACCCCGCTGCAGGCGATCGCCTCCATGTTCAGCGTCATCCGCAACGTGGCACAGCCCTTCCGGTCCCCCGACCCCGGCAAGCCCGATGCCTCGCAGACGATCTGGCAGGTCGTGGCGGACC
The DNA here is from genome assembly GCF_008727755.1 of Microbacterium caowuchunii. Taxonomy (NCBI): domain Bacteria; kingdom Bacillati; phylum Actinomycetota; class Actinomycetes; order Micrococcales; family Microbacteriaceae; genus Microbacterium; species Microbacterium caowuchunii. The sequence goes on along the minus strand of NZ_CP044231.1, from coordinate 336,261 downwards.
TCACCAACCGTCGTTACGTCTTCGAATCCACCACCCGGCCCAACATCGTCTGGGTCGATCTGGCGGACATGGACTTCGGTGCCGGCTCACCCGAGACGAAGCTGGATCTGGGCAGCAGCCTGGCCCTGGAGGGCGGTCTCGCCGGTAACGTCAGCGGTGCGTTCGTCGAACACGCGCCACTGCACTTCCTGACCCTGACCGACGTCCGGAACCTCGCCGCCACCGCGGCGCCGGGCAACTGAGAGGCACACCCGCCTCCGGTCGCGGAGGCGGGTGCTTTCGGCGCGGGATGGATCTTGAGGGTGCATATGAACGTCACTGATGAAGTGAAAGCAAAAGAGGATCTCGAGAGGGCGCTCGGTTCCGGCCAACCGGATGCGATCGCACGGGCCGTGATCTGGAACATCTGGCCGCTGTTCAGCGCGCATTACGATCTGCTCATCTCGGCGGTCGTCTCCCTGCCGAGCTCAGTGCTGGAACGGTATCCCGCGATCCGCCTGCTGCACCCGTTGACGCCGGTGCTCGCCCGCACCACGCGGCCGTTCAAGCCGCTCGTCTACCCGGACGACGCCCGGACGATGAGCGCGGACGAGCTCGACATGCTGACTCTGGTGCAGCTGATCGCATTCCGCTTCAGCGGTGACGTCGCAGCGAGCCTGATCTACGCCCGTCGTCTCGAGGACCGCATCCTGCAGGTGCCGAACGAGACACGCGAACGCGCGGACGGCCCCCTCTGGTACTTCCACCACCAGATCGGGTCCACGCTGCTCGCCGCCGGCGACTCCTCGCGCGCCCTGCTGGAGTTCGCCACCGCACGCCAGCTCGGCAAGCACTCGCCCCAGCCGGATGCGGAGCGGCTCGCGCTCGGCCGGACGGCGCTCGCGCACGCCGTGCGGGGGTCCCTGGAGGACGCGGACGTCGCGCTCACCGAGGCGACGCACCAGCCTCCGCCCACAGCCGCCCACGTCAACTCCTGCCTCATGACGGAACGCACCGCCGCGGCGCTCATCGCGGTGGAGCGGATGGACGACGACATCGACGACGTCCTCGCCGGTCTCGATCCCTACGACAGCATCGAGATGGCGTGGCCTTTCGCCCTGCTCGCGCGCGCCCGCGCGCTCCTGGTCCGCCGGCGTGCGGCGGATGCCCTGGAGACCATCCGCCTCGCCAACGACGCCCATCCCGCCCAGCACGGCTCCTTCGCCTCGGACGTCATCAGCTCCACCTCGATCGAGGCCTTCTGTGCCCTCGGCGACATCCCCGGGGCACGCCGCATCGCCGAGGAGAACACCCGCGCGGGTGTCTTCACGAGCGCCGCCACCGTGCGTCTGGACATCCATGAGGGGCGCTTCGACCAGGCGGAGCACGGCGTCCGCCGGATCCTCGCGGACCGGACGATCGGCCCCGGACAGCGCGCGAAGGCGGTGCTGCTCTCGGCCTGGCTCGAGGTCGCACGGACGGGATCGCTCGACCGCGAGACGGCGCTGCGGATCGCCCGCCGCGCCGAGACGCGCAACTACCGGAGACTGCTCGCCACGCTGCCGCTCCAGGTGATCGACAGCGTGCGCGTGCATCTCACGACCGACGAGGCCCGGCGTTTCGATGAGAACACCGCCGGGCTCATGCACGCGGAGGCCCGCTCCCGGCCGACGCTGACCGGCGGCGAGCTCCGGGTGCTGAACGCCCTGCTCGAGCACGGTACGACGGCGGAGATCGCATCCGCTTTCCACGTCTCGCCCAACACGATCAAGTCACAGCTAAAATCGCTCTACCGCAAGCTCGGATGCGCCACACGCGGCGATGCGCTCAAGACCGCCGCGCGGTTCCATCTCCTCACCTCCGAGAAGAACGAGAATCGCGCATAGCGGCTGGCGCACGAAGACGGAGGACATGTGTCCGGACTGATCGATCGGGTGCGTGCGGCGCTCCGCGTGATACGGAGCACGACTCCCGGGCCGCCGGAGGCGGGGCCGGGTGCGGGCGTCCCCGAGATGCTCGGCGAGCTCGGCGCGGGTCTCCTGGCCTCCTCGCTCGCGACGAGCGACGTCCAGGAGACCCTGCAGCAGTTGGCGGAGCGCTACGAGCAGCCCACCCTGCGGGTCTTCGTCCTCCCGACCCTCGTGATGGTCGAGGACCCGACGAGTACGCCGTCGCAGACGGCGATCTTCCCGGCGGAGCAGACCCCGCTGCGACTGGATCAGTCCGCGGCCGTGGAGCGCCTCGTCCGGCGCGCCTTCCAGGAACGTGTCACCACTGCGGACGTGGTCACCACCATGCGCCGCATCACCAGCGATCCGCCCCGGTTCGGGCCGGTCCTCTCCGTGGTGGGTTACACCCTGCTGACCATCGGATTCGGGATGGTGCTGAACCCGACCGTCACCGCACTGCCGGTGTACCTCGTCCTGGGCGTCGTCGTCGGCACGATCGTTCTTCTCGGCTCCCGGTTCGCGACCCTGTCGCTCATCCTCCCGGTCTTCACCGCCTTCGCGGTCACCCTGTTGATCTCCCTCCTCGTCCGCCCGCTCGTGCACGACGACGTCCTCCGGCTCGTCGCGCCCTCACTGGTGTCGTTCCTGCCCGGACTCACCATGACGATCGCCGCGGTCGAGCTCACCTCCGGTCAGATGATCGCCGGGGCGAGCCGACTGGTCTACGGTGTCGCGCGTCTCGCGCTGCTCGCGTTCGGTGTGTACGCGGGCATCACCGTCGCGGGCGAACCGACGGTCACCGGACCGTCACCGGAGCAGCTGGGCGGCTGGGCGCCGTGGGTCGGGATCGTGCTGGTCGGGGTCGGCTACTACCTCTTCTCCTCCGCCCCACCGCGATCCTTCATCTGGATCCTCTACGCCCTTCTCGTCGCATACTCGGCGCAGCTGCTGGGCAATCTCCTCACCGGTCCGCAACTGTCCGGCCTCATCGGCGCGGTGATCGTCGTGCCTGCTGTCTACCTCGTCGGGCATTTCCGCGCCGCGCCGTCCACCGGGATCATGCTCACGTGCGCCTACTGGCTGCTCGTCCCGGGCGCCATCGGCTTCATCGGGCTCAGCGAGGCGGCCTCGGGTTCGAGCGGGGCGTCCTCCACGATCCTGCAGACATTCGGCTCGCTCATCGCGATCGCGATCGGCATGGTGATCGGCGCCGGGCTCAGCCGGGACGTGGCGGCGGTCGGGCGAGCGTGGCGGAACCCGCAGGAGCACACGACGAGCCCGAACGGCGGGCTGTAGAAACCCGTCCCGACCGTTCGCAGCGGCACTAGAGTGCACGTATGAACGGGCCGTCCGGACCCTCCTCCACCCGGCTCGCCATCGACGGGACCTACAACTTCCGCGAGGTGGCGCCGGGGCTGCTGCGCGAGGGCGTGCTCTACCGCTCGGATGCGCTGCACCGCCTCTCCCCGGCGGGACGCGCCGCGCTGGCGCGGCTGGGCATCACCCGCGTGATCGATCTGCGTTCGCGGCTGGATCGCCGGTTGACCGGCGCCGATCGTCTGCGCACCGTCGGCGCCGAGTACATCCGCATCCCGATCGGCGGGGGCGCACGGAGGTCGGATCTCGACACCCTCACCCTGCGCTCCGTGTACCGCACCGTCCTCGACCAGCATGGTCCGCAGGTGGGCGCGGCCATCCGCGCGATCGCCGATGCCGACGGCCCCGTCGTCGTGCATTGCACAGCGGGCAAGGACCGCACCGGCCTGGTCACCGCACTGACGCTCCTGGCGATCGGCATCGATTATCCGCATGTGGCCGCGGACTTCGAATCCAGCGCATCGAACCTCGCCGGGGAGTGGACGGCGGGGATGGTGCGCAAGGCCCGCCGGTTCCGGATCACGATGACCGAGGACCTGCTGGAGGTGCTGGCCGGCTCCCCCGAGGCCGCGCTCGCTGAAGCCCTGACATGGGTGGAGCAGACGCACGGCGGTGTCCGCGGTTATCTCGCTCACGTCGGTGTGGACGACGCCGTCATCGCCCGACTGCACACCCGGCTCGACCGCCCGTGACGGAGGTCGCCCCGGTCCTGTCAAGTCCATGCCGGAGGGGCCGGAGATCTGCTGGACTGCGACCATGACGGATCGCGATGTACCGCCCGCTGCTCCCGGACCGGAGCCAGACCTGGAGAAGCTGAACCCGGAGGAGCGGGACCGGGAGGACGCCCGGGCCCCTTCGTCCGACGGGAAGGCGAACGCGGAGCCGATCGAGGACTGAGCAGGCGTTCCCCGTCACCTCAGGACGAGGCGCCCTCGATCTCCGTCTCCTCCGCGCTTCCCGCGTCCACCTTGCGGGTACCGGGGTCGGCGCCGCCCTCATCCGGGACGTCCTCCGACCCCCGGGGCGCATCCGTTCCCTCTGACCCACCCCCGCTCTGCGTGGGATCCACGTCGGGCGCGGCGTTGATCGCGGATTCCTTCACCTCGTCCGTGACGGCGTCGGTGGGCGGTGCGTCGTCGGAACGGGCGTCGTCCCGGTCATGCGCGTGCGGGGTGGTGTCGGCCATCTGCGGTTCCTCTCGTTGGGTCCTCCCACCCTGCGGCCTGCACGCCCGGATCGGCGCCGGGTTGACATGCGTCCCCGTGTGCATCTGCACGTCCACGCGGGAGGCATAATTACCGATGACGACGCGCGGGGCGTCGATCCGGGTGCGGATGGGGGCGGACTGTGCCGTTTCGAAGCATGGCCACGCTGGAGTCGTGGCTGGATGAGTTCCGCCGGATCGGTTACCCGATCGGGGATACGGCGAAGGTCATCCAGCAGGACGGCGACGAGGGCGCGGACACCGGGCTGGTGGCCGTGAAGCTGACCAACAGTTCCCGGGTCACCTACATGCAGCCGCAGCGTCCCGGGGCGATGGAGTGGGTCGTCACCCTCGAGCCCTATGACGAACCGGAGGTGCTCAGTTCCGCCGACGTACACCGGCTGGCGACGGAGCTGTCGATGGTCTCCGCGCTGTGCGTGTTCCTGGAGACGAAGTCCCGGGCCTTCGTCGGCGACGACCGCCGTTAGGCGCGGGTCAGGATCCCTCGGAACGCACCTCGGTGGTGAGCGAGTCGAGCAGCTCGGAGAACCGGGCGCTGTCGGAGTCGTTCCGCGCCGTGAGCGCGCGCTGGAATTCGTGGTCGAACTGCGTGAGCGCCGACCAGGGCTCCGAGCGGAGATCGATCGTGAGCGTGATGTGGGTGACCCGGCGATCGGCCTCGTCCACGTCCCGGCGGACGATCCCGCGTTCGACCAGGCGGTCGACCAGCGTCGTCACGCCTGCCGAGGTCACACCCAGGTAGTCGCGCAGCTCGCCCGGGCGGATCCCGGGACGATCCGCGATGAACAGGATCGCGCGCGCGTCCAGCTCGTTGACCTTGAGTGTCTGCCGGGCTGCCGTCAGCGACGAGTTCCGGGCGTCCAGATAGCGCCGCAGTGCCCCATGCAGGTCAGCCATGGAGTATCCGTCCCATTCCCCCATCCTCACCCACAGAACGTCGCCTCGGGGGTGCCGATGAGAACTATTAATTACTTCTAACGTTTAATTCATTTATCTAAGTTTACGTACCTTTTTTGCTAGCGTGATGGCACCGGTCACAACCGTGCCGAGAGAGACCGCGGGTCTGCCGCGGTCGTCGACGCTGCACCTCACGCAGCAGAGGGGGCGATCATCATGGGAAACATCTACTACGGGAACGACCCGGAGCCGGCGACCTTTCCGGACCGGATCCTCGCGCACCTCAAAGTCGTGCTGGCGACCAAGCTCCGCCGCAACGAGAGCTTCACGCTGTCCTGGACGCACAGCGGGGACGAAGCACCGGGCCGCTCGACCCTCTGGATCCACCCGTCCATTCCGCTTCGCTTCGTCTTCGACAACCCCGAGCCCGAAGCACTCGACCCGGTGCTCGTGAAGAACCTCGCGAACTCCGCGAACTCCAGCGGGGGCCTGAACGTCGACTTCGCCCTGCTGGAGAAGGCCGGCGCGACCGCGTCGTCGCGATCCGCCGCCTGACCCGGGCCCGCCCGTTCCGCGCTAGAAGAGCGCGCGAGCAGCCTCGGCGATCTCCACATCCTGATCGGGGAGCGCTCCGCTGACCCCGACGGCCGCCAGCGTGCGGCCGTCACGGATGACGACGAGGCCACCGGCGAGCGACGTGGCACGGAAGGGCAGGGCGTCGTTCGCGATGGCGAACACGTCCGGCCACTTCTCCCGCATGGTCCCGAGTGCAGCGCTGTCGCGACCGAAACTCGCCGCCGTCTGCGCTTTCGCCCGCGCGATCTCCACGGTCTGCCAGCTCGCTCCGTCGCCCCGGCACCCGAACACCTCGTGGCCCCGATCGTCGCAGACGACGACGCTGACGGAGAGCCCGAGCTCCGCAGCCCGGGACAGGGCGGCGTCGGCCGCTCGGCGCACGGTCGCCAGGTCGATCATGGTCGGTGTCCCCCTCGGGTCGGCCGCACGCGGGCGCGGATCAGCAACGGAATCAGCGTAGCGCGGCGCGCCCGACCCGTCCGCGATTTAGTTGCTGGATTAAATCATTGAACTACTCATACAATGTGATTCATGACCAGCGTCGCTCTGCCCCGCACGATCTTCGACGAGTCCCACGAGGAGTTCCGCGACGTCGTGCGGCGCTTCGTGGAGCGGGAGGTGACCCCTCACCTCGATGCCTGGGGAGCCGAGGGCCGCGTCGACCGCGCGCTGTTCCGCAAGGCGGCCGAGACCGGGCTGATCGGCATCACCGCGCCGGAGGAGTTCGGCGGCGGCGGAGTGGACGATTTCCGGTTCAACGCGATCGTCATCGAGGAATTCGCCCGAGCCGGGGCGAGCGATGTCTCGATGTCGATCAGCGGCGAGAACGACCTCGTCGCGCCGTACTTCATCGAGTTCGGCACCCCCGAGCAGAACCAGCGCTGGCTGGCACCCATGCTCGCCGGGGACAAGGTGGGCGCCATCGCGATGACCGAGCCCGGGACCGGGTCGGACCTCGCGGCGATCACGACGACGGCGCTGCCCGACGGCGACGACCTCGTCCTCAACGGTGCCAAGACCTTCATCTCCAACGGACTCGTCGCGGACTTCTTCCTCGTCGCGGTCCGCACGGACCCGGATGCCGGCCGCGGCGGGATCAGCATGCTCGTCGTCGATGCGGACGCCCCGGGCTTCACCCGCACCGGACCGCTGAAGAAGATCGGCCTGCCCGCGCAGGACACCGCGGAGCTCTCCTTCCAGGACGTCCGCGTCCCCCGCGGAAACATCCTCGGCGCCGCGGGCGAGGGCTTCCGGAACATGCGCCACAACCTGCCCATCGAACGCCTCAGCATCGCCGTGACCTCGATGGCCCGCATGCGTGCGACGTTCGAACAGGCCCTCGCGTACTCCATCGAGCGCACCGCCTTCGATCAGCGCATCGCGGACTTCCAGGCGAACCGCTTCTACCTCGCCGAACTCGCCACCGAGATCGAGGTCACCCAGACCTTCATCGACCGCTGCATCCTGGATGCGTCCAACCACGCCCTGGACGAGGTCACCGCCGCGATGGCCAAATGGTGGGCGACCGAGCTCCACCAGCGCGTCATCCAGCGCGCGCTGCAGCTGCACGGCGGTTACGGCTTCATGCGCGAATACGCCGTCGCCCGCGACTACATGGACTCCCGCGTCGCCACCATCTTCGGCGGCACGACCGAGATCATGAAGGAGATCATCGGACGCCGCCTCACCCGCTGACCGTCCGCCTCCACTGCGCGGGTGTCGTCAACGGCACGAGCGGAGGGCGGGTGGCGGTCGTGGACAGGTCGATCCGGCGGCCCTGCGCGGCGGAATCCATGAGGGCCGTCATGATCTCGAGCACGTGCAGGGCGATGGCGCCGTCCGCACGGCGGCCTCCCCCGATGAAGTCGAGGAGGCCGATGCCGCGACCGGCATCGATGTACCCGGCCTGCGCGCCCACGGGCGTCCAGGCCTGATCTGCCGGCCGCCGCAGGCGCACCTCCCCCGCGAAGTGGTTCGGATCCGGAACGGAGAGCGAACCGGTCTCTCCGTGCACCTCTATCGGCGCAGCATCCGTCGCCGCGGCGTCGAAGCTGAACGTCACCGTCGACACGGCTCCGTCCACGTGCTCCAGCACCCCCGTCACATGCGTGTCGACCTCCACCGGGATCTCCTCTCCGGCCCGCGGACCGGACGCGATGCGTCGCGTGGCACGCGGCCGGGAAGAGGCCCCGGTCACCCGCGCGACCGGTCCGAGCAGGTGGAACAGCGAGGTGAGGTAGTACGGGCCCATGTCCAGGAGCGGACCGCCGCCCTCCCGGTAGTAGAAGTCCGGGTGCGGGTGCCACGCCTCGTGACCGGGCGAGACCCACGTCGCGACGGCTGCGACGGGGCGGCCGATCTCCCCCGCGTCCACGAGGGCACGTGCGGTCTGGATCCCCGTCCCGAGGACGGTGTCCGGTGCGCAGCCGACCCATCCCGGCCCGGGCAGCGCCATCACCGCGCGGGCCGCGGCGAGGGTCGCCGCCAAGGGTTTCTCCCCGAAGACGTTCTTGCCGCTTCTGATCGCGGCGGACGCGACGTCCGCATGCGCGGCCGGGACGGTGAGGTTCAGGACGGTCCGGACCTCCGGGTCCGCCACCAGCTCCGCCACCGACAGCGCCCGGCATCCGGGGAAGCGTTCCGCGACGGCGGCCGCACGTGCGGTATCGAGGTCCGCGGTCGCGGCGATGCGGACACCGGGATGGGTCCCGAGGGTCTCCAGGTACTGCCCCGAGATCACTCCGAGGCCCACGATGCCTATGCCGTGCGGCTCGCCCACAGCAGCCCCCTCTCGATGATGGTGCGGACGTTCGGATCGGCGAGGACGTCGAGGCTGTGTCCCGGGGTGGCCACGAACACGCGTCCCCGCCCCCACGCGCGTGTCCACACCGCGGGCGAGGTGGTGGGGCGGTGCCACGGATGGTAGGGCTGGAGGGGGTGCGTCGTCGTGGCGAGGACGTCGTTGAGGTCGTCGCTGAGCACCCAGTACTGCTCGGTCGTGAGCGGGAAGTCCGCCAGGCCGGCGGTGATGTCATGGCTGCGGCCCAGCTCGGTGATCTCGATCGTGTGCGGAAGGAAGTTGTCGGATTCCTCCCCCCGGCACGCGTCCGGGTGGGTCGACGGATGCGTCGCGAACTGCCCCCCGATCAGCTGGAGGTAGTCGGAGCTCCCCCGATAGGAGTCCGCGATCCCGCCGTGCCAGCCGGCGAGCCCCGTGCCGCGTTCCACGGCCGAGCGGAGTCCGTTCAGGGCGCCCCGGGAGATCTCCGACATCGTCACGCTCTGCAGGACGAGGTCCGTCGCATCCATGACGGCGCGGTCCGCGTAGATCTCGTTGGAGTCCTCGACGCGCACCGCGAACCCCTCACCCTCGAGGAACGGCAGGAACATGTCGGTCGCCTCGACCGGATGGTGCCCCTCCCATCCGCCACGGACCACGAGCGCACGACGTCCGGTCATGACGGGACTCCTTCCACAGGAATGCGTCGACTCTCTGAGGCGGCGCTGGTCTCGACCGCGGCGAGCACCCGCTGAACGCGCGCCGCTTCGGCGAAGTCGGGCGCGATCGGGCTCCCGCCCGTCACTGCATCCACGAAGTCCACGATCTGATGCGTGAAGAGGTGCTCGTACCCGAGACCGTGTCCAGCTGGCCACCATGCCCCGGCGTAGGGGTGCTCGGGCTCCGTGACGTCGATCCGGCGGAACCCCTGCTCGCCGGCGGGAAGCGTCGCGTCGTAGAACCACAGCTCGTTCATCGCGGAGAAGTCGAACGCGAGGGATCCGCGATCGCCGTTGAGCTCGATCCGGTTCGCATTGCGGTGCCCGGTCGCCATCCGGGTCGCCTCGAAGACACCGAGGGCGCCGTCGGCGAACGTGGCGGTGAAGGCCGCGGCGTCGTCGACGGTGACGTTCTCGCGGGGCGCATCGGCCGCCCCCCGTCCACCGAGACCGACCTGCTCATCCAGACGCGGTCGTGTCGGCACGAAG